>JBLHKS010000333.1:0-5565 GCA_047620505.1 Verrucomicrobiales bacterium
TTTCCAATCCCAGTAACAAAGCATAGTGATGGGCGAGGCTTTTCATTCATACACTCTACTACGATGCTTTCAGCTGCCACGATATTTCCTGAAGAGCCTTTTTTTCTTCAGGTTTCGAGGGAACTGAGATCGGGTCGCCTTGCGCGGAAAAATCGTCGACATTGAGATGTCCCCAGCCGCCTGAAGCACGATCTACGACCTCGAATCGAACCGTGTTGCCTTTCCATTTTGAGACGTCCCACTCGACTCGTCGCATGCGGTGATCCCTCGATCCTCCGGACTTCTTTAAAACATCTCCCGAATCGGCATCGACAAGCGCAACGTGGAGGTCTTTCTCATCATATCCGCCAGAGACGAGAAAAGCGGCCTTGTCTCCGGTCAGTGTGAAGGGAGGCGACTGGACGACGCCGGTTTGAGTATCGGCGAGAGGTTTGCCATCGCCGGGAACCAGAGTGGAAAGGTGGTGGCTGCCATGTCTCGCGAATGGCGCGTCCTTCCGTCTGGTCAGTGAGGGAAGCTTCGTTACGGCTTGGCCAAGTGCTCCCTCGGTGATCTTCCACCCGTCGAGCGTGCCCGTTTCGAAGCTGTAGCGGAGATTTCCGACTGGCTCAAAGTCATCGTATTTGGAGAGCGGGGGCCCGAGGTCTCTGGCTGGCGCAGCAGCTTGAGGTTCCGGCGGGTTTTCCGCTCCTGGGCCCGCCTCCTGTCTGGCCCTCTTGATTGCAGCGGCCATCTCCTGTACTACTTCAGGATTTTCGTAGTAAAGATTCTTCGTCTGATTGACGTCGGCCTCGAGATCATAGAGCTGCGCCGGCGGGGCATCCGCATTGATCTTTCCATTCTCAATATCGCTATTCGGAGTGCCGACCAGAGTTGTGACAGCAGCTCCGCCCCAAGCGTGTTGGCCCGGTTGGGAACCTCGAAATCCGCCATCGCTTTTCGCCGGAATAAACATCCATTTCCCTCGTCGCAGGGCCATGTGGGACGGCTTGTTCGGAGTCATGAACATTTCCGTTCGTAGAGGTTTATCCGGATTTCCGGTGAGCGCTGGAAGCATGTTGATGCTATCCTTTTGATCTTCCAAGTCCTGGCCGGTCAGCGCAGCAAACGAAGCCATCAAATCGACACTGCAAAGCAGCTGATCAGAAACGCTTCCCGCCTCGATTTTCCCAGGCCACCAAGCGATGAATGGAACGCGGTGTCCACCTTCCCAAATGCCGAATTTGGAACCTAACAGATCACCATTTATCTTATGCCCCAGCTTTGCGGCTTCGCGACCTCCGTGATTGAACATGCCGCCGTTGTCGCTGGTGAAAAGCACGAGGGTGTTGTCGGCAACGCCGGATTCTTCGAGGCTCTTCATAACCTCGCCGACAATCCAGTCGAGCTCGTGGACAAAATCACCGTACCATCCCGCCTCACTCGTTCCTTGAAACCGCTTCGCCGGAGTAAACGGATGATGGACATTCGTTGTTGAGAAATACGCAAAGAAGGGTTTCTCGCCACGCGATTTGATCCACTCCGTCGCCTTCTCATTCAGCTTCGTGCCTACTTCAAAATCATTGAATAATTTGTGTGCCTCGGCAGCTCCGGTGAATTGATTGGGGCTGCGCTGAGCCGCTTCACGGGGAATCGGTGTAATCGGAGTCACTTTCTTCGCGCTTCCACCGACATGCACCAGCGGATCATCGGAATCGGAGCCCACGATCTTGTCGTTCTCCACATAGACATAAGGCGGTGCGCTGTTCACCACCGGCATTCCGAAGTAGTGATCAAATCCCAGATCCAGCGGTCCGGGACGAAGCGGTTCCTTCCAATCGTTCTTTCCCTCACCGAAACCCAGGTGCCATTTGCCGAACACCGCAGTATCGTAGCCGCTTTTCTTGAACACATCGGCAATGGTCGGCGTTTCTTTGTCGATCAGGAGCGGAGACGTAATCGGCGCCGGTCCCCAGAGGCCTTTCCCTCCGTTGGCCCGGAATGGATATTCTCCCGTCAACAAACCGTACCGAGAAGGCGTGCAGACTGCGGATGAAGAGTGCGCATCGGTGAACCTTCGCCCGTCCGCCGCCAGTTTGTCGATATTCGGAGTTTTGAGTTTGGTCGCGCCGTAACAGCCCAGATCGCCGTAGCCGAGATCATCTGCGAAGATTAAGACGACATTCGGATGTTGTTCACCGGCGAGGACAGAGCCAAGGAATGCCGGGAACAGGCTCAAGAGCAGGACAAATAGACGGTGTTTCATGGTCGGTGATGGTCAGTGATAATACGGGTGAGCTTCGAAACCGTTTTGGGTCAAGACTTTGGCTTATTCCGATTTTTCCACCGCGTGCAAAACCTCGCCGGTGTCGTCGCGGAACTCGATGCGAAGCGTCCCGTCGTTTCTGCTTAGCAAATGGAGGAAGCCGCCGGTGGGCTCGGCGTATTTGAAGGGTTGTTTGATACGAGCGTCTGGATCGGTACTGCGGGGATCGCCCGGGGCGTGGCCGAGGATCGAGTTCTCGTCGTTCAAGGCACCGCAACCGAATTCCTCGACGCCGAGGGGATGGATGCTGTGGAATTGCCAGTGGCGGTCGCCGCAGACGGTGAAAAAACCGCCGATGTCATTTTCCTTTAGCCAAGCGAAGAAGGCGTTGGCCTCGTGCTGGAAGCCGCCGAGGTTGGCGTGGCTGTCCCTTTTTCTGGCGCCGTCAGGGCCGACCATCGGCGTGGGTGAGATGAGAATCTTCCACTTGGCGTCGCTCTCGCGAAGGGTGCGCTGGAGCCATTCGCGCTGCGTTTTGCCCCAGAGTGATTTGTCAGGGCCATCTGGCATTTGGTTCGGCGATCGGTGGTCACGGCCTTCGGTCAGCCAAATTTGAAGGTGCTTGCTGACGCGATGGGTGCGGTAGGTCGGCGTGTCGCGGTCGCCAGCGGAAGCGATCGGAAGCTGCTCGCGGAAGAGGTCGATGCCGGTGTCAGCGGCCGGGAGTTTGGCCCCGGTGAGATCGGCGTCGTCAAAACGAAAATCGTGGTCGTCCTTGGACCAAAAAGCGGGCGTGCGACCAAAAAATTCGACGAGGCGCGGGAAGCGAAATTGTTCGTGCCATTTTTTACGAAGGTCGGGAAGCGCCGTGGCTGCTGGTTGGTCTTTCGTACGAGGCCAATCGTAGTAGACGATGTCGCCCGTGCCGACGAAGAAATCCGGCTTCAACTCGTTCATCGCGGCAAAGGCGGGAAAGCCGAGGTGACGATCCTCGTCGGTGGTCGTGATCGGCAGTTTGTTGGCGGACGTTCCGTCGATGAAGCGTTCGTAGATCATGCAGCTGCCGACGCAAAAGCGGACGTCGCGATTTGCCTGCGAGCCGGGCAATGTGCTGAACTGCCGAGTCGGCCCAGTGCGGAACGATTCCTGATCACGTCCGATGAGCGCGCGGTAGAAGTAGGTCGTGCCAGATTCCAGCCCGGCCAGCTTAGTCCGGACGATAAAATCCCCATTGGCTTTGGCGGAAATCCACGCGGTTCGCTTGGCGGAATCGAACCCGGCATCGGTCGCGTATTCAAAGCACGCCACACCGGATGCGCCGGGGATATCGCCGTTTGTGTCGAGACCGGCGTTAGCAGTGAGGCGGGTCTGCAGAAGGACGGAATCGGCAGTGACTTCGCCAGCGAATTCGCCCTGCGCCGCGAGCGGTTGGCTGTATTCGCTATAGTGCTTCGCCACCTCCGCAGTCTCGCTGTCGCCGTGATGAAAGTAGAGCCGTTGGCGCAATGTCAGGCTCTCGCCAGCTGGTAAAGTGTAGTCGCCGCCGCGCGAATTGCAGGCGGGGCAGTCGTCACCGTAGGGGCGACAGGAGATGCCCCTCGGTCTGGCGAATTTGGGATCGAAGTGATCCGTCCCGAACCGGTTCGCCGCCAGCAAGCCGTAGGTCCGCGCGTGCCAATGTGTTGGGAAGCGCAGGTTGTCCGGATGATCGAACATCGCGATCCCGACCGTCTTGCCGCTCGCGTCAGGCCCGGAGAAATCGGCCCACTCGGCGCGCTTGCCCCATGCGTCGGTGTTGCGGTTGCCCCGACTGTTGAGAATCACGCCGTCCAGTTCCGCCCCACCCTTCTTGAAGTGCTCCGCCGCCTTCATGGTCCCGGCGACGCGCACATAAAGCCCGCCATCTTTGATGTCGCCGAAGACGACCGGCTTGTCGTCGGGAGCATGCAGCTCGACATCGTAATCCATCAGCAGCTGCTGGTTTTCCAACGGGGTGATCGCGATCCGCATTTTCTCCCGCAAAACCAGCGTGTCGCCATCGAGCCAGCGCGTCCAGACGATCATTTCGCCGGTCTTTCCGGAGACGAGTTTTTCGATCTTCTCAAACTTGATCTCCGCGGTAGACAACTCGCGCTCGCGCCCCGGCCGCCAATACCAGAAGTTCAGGCCGTTCACGTCGCTGTGCGAGAACCGCAACGAACGATGGTGCGGATGATCCTGACTTTCATGCTCGACGCCTTCCTTCATTGGATAGTGCCGCGTGATGTTCTCCCCGTTAGGCCCGATCACAGGATAAAAATACGGCGCGAGCCAATCCGCGTGCCGCCATTCGGTAAAGAGCTCGCCATCGACCTCGATGCGGATGCGATCTTCGAGGTCGGTGATCTGGACGTCGCCGAGCGCGGCTACACAGGTTGCGAGGTATGCGATGAAGAAGGCGGCTTTTCTCATGGTTTGATGTTTGTTCAATTTTGAATGAGTTCCTGTGCTAAGGAAGTTCATGGTTCCACTTGGGCGTCAGATTGCTGGATGGGTGGTGATGTTGCTCGTCGCCGCGCCAGCACGGCAGGTTTTCAGTTTGTCAGGCATGGCACCGAAGACTCCCGCCGAGCGAAGGAATTTGATCAGGTAGGTAGGGATCAGGGTTTTCATGAGAGGACATTGACAGCGATTGCACCGTGCAAGCGCCAAAACTATATGGAGGACATGATAGACGCCAGAAGACCATCGTGATGTTTGAGTTGATGTCGATTGCGGCGGAAGCCGCCCAATCCGAGGTGGACGCGGGCTTGCGGGCCTTTGTGGAGTAGCACGGCATCGACTGACTTTGTGCTATTTGTCAGCTTCAGAGATGAACTCTACAAGTTCCTCCTGAAAAGGCCGCGCGATTTCGTCGCGATGCACCTCGCCAGCGGCTTCGCGAAAGACGACCTTGGCACCGATCTCTTCGAGCGCGTTTGCGAACTCGCGACTGTGATGCGGCGACACGATGGGATCACGATCGCCGTGAAGCAGAAACACCGGCACGTCGCGAAACGCTTCCGGATGCAGAAGCGGCGAGAGTTCCTTCAGCGCAGCTGTGCGCGTGTCGTCCGTGATTCCGTGAGCCGTCTCAACAGGCGATCGATAGCCCGGCTTCTCTTCCAGCCAACGCGGGAAATCCGTCATCGGAAAAACC
Source organism: Verrucomicrobiales bacterium (assembly GCA_047620505.1). GTDB lineage: Bacteria > Verrucomicrobiota > Verrucomicrobiia > Verrucomicrobiales > DEV007 > JBLHKS01. The sequence goes on from JBLHKS010000333.1 coordinate 5,424, forward strand.
GCCACGACGGAGCGAATCGTCTTCGGCCGGCGCATGATATAAATCAGGCTGCTCCCGGCGCCCATGCTCGAACCCAGCAAGTGCACGCGCTCTCGGTCGACTTGGTGGGCGCGGACCATTTCGTCGATCACCGCGTCCACTT
>JBLHKS010000334.1:0-5544 GCA_047620505.1 Verrucomicrobiales bacterium
CAATTTCTAAGGGAAGTTTTCCACACCGTTGCATGGACGCTGCGGTCGCGGCGGAACCAGGCGTGAGCGCGCTCGATTATTCAGGGCCGGCCTGGTCGCCGTATATAGTAGGCGCAGGCATCGGCATTCTCTCGTGGCTCACCTTTTATTTCTCGGATAAGCCAATCGGCGCATCGTCCTTTTATGCGCAAGTGTCAGGCTTCATCGGAAAGTTTTTTGCCAAACGCCATACCGAGTCACTCGTCTACTTCAAAGACAACCCACCGCGCGTGGGCTGGGGATTTGTGTTTGTGCTTTGCGCCATTGTGGGCGGCGCGATTGCCGCCGTCACCGGCCGCGAGTTTGTCAACGAATGGCTTCCGCCTATGTGGACGGCACGCTTCGGCGACAGTATTGCGCTGCGAGCAGGAGTCGCCTTGGGAGGCGGCATTCTCATGGCCTTTGGCGCGCGCCTGGCTGGAGGCTGCACCAGTGGCCACGGCATCAGCGGAACCCTTCAACTCAACCTCGCCTCATGGATTTCCGTGATTTGCTTTTTCATCGGCGGCATCGTTGTGGCCATGGGTCTATTCAAACTGTGAGGAATCTATGATTGATCCTGATAAAACTCTTGAACAAGCGGCGGACATACCCGCGACGCCTGTCGCTGTGGCGCCCAAACTGCTCGCCGGCGCGATTTTTGGTTTGGCGTTTGGCTTTCTTTTGCAGAAAGGCGGCGTCGGAAAATTCAATGTGCTCATCGGCCAACTGCTGCCGCAGGACTTTACCGTCGTGAAGGTCATCGTCACCGCGATCATCGTCGGCATGATTGGCATCTTCACACTGAACCATTTCGGCAAAGTGAACCTGCACATCAAGCCCGCCCGGATCGGCCCCAACATCATCGGTGGGCTCCTCTTCGGCGCGGGCTTCGCGCTCAGTGGTTATTGCCCCGGCACTGCTGCCGCTGCTGTCGGGCAGGGAAGCTGGGACGCGCTGTTCAGCATGGCCGGACTGGTCGCTGGTTCGTGGATTTTCGCGGAGTCTTCAACGCAGCTGAATAAGACGGTGGGGAAGTGGGGCGATCTCGGCAAAGTTATGCTGCCGGATTTGCTGCATGTGCCACGTGGGAAGTTTGTGGCCGCCTTTGCCGTGGCGCTCATAGCCCTTCTTGTGCTGTTAGAACGATTCACCACCCGCTGACCACCACTGGAACAACCACGAAAAAGACATGACCAGCCATCAACAGAGCGGACGGACAAGCGCGCTGATGCTCTTGCTGATGTATGTTGTCATCGTGCTATCGCCGCTGATTCTGGTCGCGCTGGTCCGCCCGCCAACTGACCACGGATTTATCCACACCGTCGGCAAGAACCTGGCGCTCGTCGGATTCACCATCCTCGCCATGCAGTTCGTGCTCTCCGCGCGCCTGAAATGGATCGAGCGGCCATTCGGGATGAATATGCTGTTTCACTTTCACAAGGCGATGGCGATTCTCGCTTCCCTGTTGCTTCTGTCGCATCCGGCACTCCTGGCGATCGGCAAGGGGGATTGGTCACTCGTCTTGAGTCTGCAAGTGGGGTGGCCAATTTGGCTCGGCCGAATCGCGCTTCTGATCGTGATTGTTCACGTGTTGCTCGCGAGCCTTCGCGGTATCATCAAACTGAAATATGAAACGTGGCGTTTCATTCATAATCTCGGCGCGGGGCTGATTCTCCCACTCGGCTTTTTCCACAGCTGGAACGCAGGCGGCGATTTCGGGATACTTTGGATGAAATTACTTTGGGTCGCGCTGCTTTGCGTGGTGGGCGCAAGTTATCTCTGGCATCGGGTTGGGCGCGGGTCGTTGCTGCGACGCCATCCCTATAAAGTGACAAGCGTGCGCGAGGAGGCCGCCCGCGTCTGGACCATCGAACTGACGCCACCGGAGGGCATTCGGCGTTTCGATTATCTGCCGGGACAGTTCCATTACCTGACCTTTCGACGCGCGCCCCATCTCCCGGTCGAGGAACATCACTGGACGATCTCCTCCAGCCCAGCCACTCCCGGCGCGCTTTGTTCGACTATCAAGGAATCCGGCGATTTCACCGCGACCATCGGCGAGACCAAACCGGGCGACACCGCCCTTGTTGATGGGCCGTTCGGGCGCTTCTCGTATGCGCTCCATCCCGAGGAGCGGGATCTCGTCTTCATCGCGGGCGGCATCGGCATAACGCCGCTCATGAGCATGCTCCGGCACATCCGCGACACGCGCGCCGAACGGACCGTTACGCTGCTCTATGCCAATAGCAGCGAGCGCGACATCGTCTTCCGGGACGAACTCGCCGCGATGGAACGCGACGGCGTCGCGGGGTTGAAGGTGACGCATGTGCTGAGCAAGCCTTCGGACAAATGGAAGGGTGAGCGAGGACATCTGGACGAAGAAACCATCCAGCGCCTGCTCGGACCGGACGCCGCGCGACGTTCCTTCTACCTGTGCGCTCCGCCCGCTCTCCTCAAGCAAACGATCTGGACCTTGCGCAAAGTCCATGTTCCCACCGCGCGGATTCACTTCGAACGCTTCAGTCTCTAACATTCTGCCTGAATTCCGATGCAACCACTCATCAGTCTCAAATCATTCCTGGCGGTGTTGCTGATCCTGATCGTGACCGCCGCGCTTCTGGTCGCGTATTTTCGCGACTACTCGCCCGGAGCCGCGGGCCACCATCATGCGGTTGGGGGACACGGCACGGTGCCTAAGCCCCCAGCGGCGCAATCCCATGAGAAGGGAGATCAGACAGCGGAACCCACGCACCCACACCAACCATGAGGATCCTGCCGTTAGAGAATAAACAAAGACCATGAACAAATCCAAATTCCGGTGGCGTCGCTCGCTCCTCGCTAAACCACCGCTAATCGCTTTCAGAGCCTCCTGCTTGCCTTCGCGCTGACTTCACAATTTATAATAATCGGGAGAATAACACCCAAGCGTTATAGGCAAAGTAGAAATCCCACATTCTCATCAATACTCAGCTAAGAGATCCAGCAAGCCCAGAGGAAATGGCAACACGGCCAGGACCAGCCAGAGATACGGTACTGGAAATGGAGCGAGCTATGGTCGACCCCCGGAGGCTGGAGCCCGGCCCCTTTCGCTTCACTTGCGAGGGAGAAATTCTCGAGTTCCAACCTTCGAACGAATCCACCTACGCGCCGGGCTACTTCGACCGGATCATCGCAGCGGAGTCGATCGAAGAAACCGGCATGGTTCGCAAGATCCGAACCGGCAGTGGCGCCGCCCTTGTGGGTATCCGGGAACAGCGCCCGGAACGCGCCGCGGAGATGGCGTTTGTTCCCGATCGTGGCTTCCATTTGCCCGCCACCCTAACGATTGACTCTTGCCGAAAAAATTTTAGTGTTACTTCCGTTACCCTCTCCCTGCGAAATCCGCTGTTGAGGGAGAGTGTCACGGTCGGTGGACGTAGCCTTCCCCTCGCCGCCGACCTTTCAGCTCCTATCGCCGTCTACCTAAAAAGAATCAACGAGACGAAATCGGGCCTGGACGGTTTTTCAAAGCGGACGACCGGGACATGGAGTCGGGAATTTTCCTGACTGAGCCTTACGATCCTAACCGGATTCCGGTGCTGCTCGTTCACGGTTTGATTTCGACGCCCATTATCTGGCGGGACATCGTTCCGGAGATGCTGTCCGACCCGCAGATCGCGCGGCGTTTCCAGTTCATATTCTTCACTTACCCGAGCAGCTACCCGATCGAACAGTCGGCCCAACTGCTCCGTGAAGAGTTAGCCGCCCTGCGCGAAAAATATGATCCGAATGGGAACGACCCGCGCACGACCAACATGGTGGCAATCGGTCACAGCATGGGAGGCGTTCTCGTCCGCACCCTCGTGGCCGAGATCGGCGACAATCTCTGGAAACAGTTCAACGACGAGCCTTTCGACCAGGCGAATGTCTCTTCGCGGCAGGAGGAAATCCGTGGACTGGTCTTCTTTGAGCCGGATCCCGCGGTGCGACGCGCCATTTTCATCGCTACCCCGCACCGTGGTGCCGAGCTTGCCGAGAAAGGGTCCTTGAATCTGATTTCTCGGGTCGCAAAATTGCCGGGTGGCGTTATGCGATCGACGATGAATCTCCACGATCCCCGCGTTTCTCAGGATCTGAACCCAACTATCGAAATCGGCAAGAAAACGACCAGCGTCCAGTTCCTTCAGCCCGGAAGCCCCATCATGGAGGCACTGGATGTGTCTCCCTATCGAACTGGCCTCGTTTATCATTCGATCATCGGCGATCGCGGCAACGGCGACACTCCGAACAGCTCGGACGGCCTTGTGGAATACTGGAGCTCCCACCAGGACGGAGCGGTGTCGGAACTCATCGTTCCGCTCGGTCACAAGGCGTAGGAGTCACCCCTCGCCATCGCGGAAGTGAAGCGGATCCTCCGGGCGCATGGCGGCATTCGCTGATCATGGGGGGCGGGGCGCAGGCGCAATTGGGTTGAAATCCATTCCGAATACCAGGATCATTAGTTAGTTAGCCTTTGGGCTGGCGAACTTCCAAACTATCGTGTCGGTGGCGGCAGCTCTTGCGAAAACGAACGGTGCCAATCGCGATCGCGATGATCAGGATCGCGGCCAACACTGCGCACAGCACGGCGATGGCGCGGCCCCGGGAAATCAACAACCTCAGAGGCTCTGATGGCGCCGAATTTCCCTACTCTTCGCCATCGACCGATTCTTTCAGGTCTTCGACAGCGTCGTCAATTTTTTCGCCCAATTCTTCGGCCGGTCCTTTTTTCTGGCACGCCGGAATTGTCACGGCCAGCGCCGTCGCGAATACTATCAAAAGTAGGGTATGTCTCATTGGTGTTTGAATTGAAATAGCTAGTAGCTACAATAGATGGCGCGCGGGGCTCCGCCATGGGGTGTAACCCTACTTTATTCAGAAAATCCATTCGCTAGAACCGGAAACGGAAAAAGCTCGAGCGCAGGAAGAGTTATCGATGGTAGGGTTTCACCCCATCGCAATTCCAAGGAAAGTGCTCGATCATGGATGCATGAAGAAATTTTGCGTTGAAAACAAAAAGCGACTGATCGCGGCCGCAATTCTGTTCGTCCTGCTCTGCCTTTTTATTCTCCCAAACTGGTCCGTTCTTGGGACCACGCTCGAATGGAATATCCTTTTCTTCGGTGTGAACTTTTCGATCGGCACAGCCGTTGTAATTATCTTAGCGCTTTTGGTGTCTCTGGCGACGGTTGGCTTGTCCGGTTTCATGACGAATGTTGGCAGGCTCAAGAAAGTGCAACAGTCGACGACAAACGAATTGGAACGAGCACGCAAGGCCGCAGTCGACGCGGTCAGCACCGCAACCGAGACGCAGGGAGAACTCGACGCCAGGAACAAGATGGTCGAAGAGGCGCGCGAAGTAATAGTTCCGCCGGCGCCACGAAGCGAATCCCTGGTCTCCTTACTTCCTGCATCGAAGCCTGACTAAAGCGAGCCTCGGGCAATTGCTTGAGGAAGCGCCAGCAAACCAACTACAAATCAACCAACCTACAAAACCCATGTTTA
>JBLHKS010000335.1:0-5526 GCA_047620505.1 Verrucomicrobiales bacterium
CAGGTACGCCACGGCCGGATCTGGCCAGCTCGACTGCCTGCGCTTTGAACTCTTCGGTAAATCGTTTTCGCGTCTTCTTCATTTAGTTAGTGGGTTATCCACTGGTCCAGGAATCTACCGCACCTCAAAATAGCGGATTTTTTTGTCCACATCCAGGCGGCCTGATGTCAGGGTTTCAGGATGCGTGTTCTGATTTTCCTCCTCCTGGTCTCCACAGCAGCTGCTCAGGATCTTGAGCAGCTCAAGTACAACAACCCGGGTCTCGAAGTCGACCTCGGAGTCGGGCTTTGGGCTTGGCCGATGCCGATGGATTACGACGGGGATGGCGATTTTGATCTGGTCGTCGCCTGCCCTGACAAACCCTCAAACGGCGTCTGGTTTTTTGAGAATCCGAGCGACGATCCGAAGGTCAAGATGCCGGTTTTCAAGGCCGGCGTGCGGCTCGGGCCCGCTGGGCACAATATGCAGGTCAGCTACGTCGATGGCGAGGCGCGCGTTCTTCGCGAGGGCGAGGAGTACGTCGATTTCCGCGAGAACGGCTTCGAGAAAAAGGAGAAAATCTACCCGCGAAGCAAGATTCATCCCGGTAAGACGAGAGCGAACATGTGGCGCTACGTCGATTGGGAAGGCGATGGGGATCAGGACCTGATCGTCGGGGTGGGGGACTGGAGCGACTACGGCTGGGATCACGCCTACGATGCGAAGGGCCGCTGGCAGAACGGCCCGCTTCACGGCTGGGTTTATTTGATCGAGACGCTCGAAAACGGGCACGCGGAGCCGCGGAAAATCGAGGCAGGCGGCGTGGCGATCGACGTTTACGGGTGGCCGAGCCCGAGTTTTGCGGACTTCGATGGGGACGGCGATCTGGATTTGATCTGCGGCGAGTTTCTGGACGGGTTTACGTATTTTGAGAACCAGGGAACGCGGGAAGAACCGGCTTACGCAAGCGGGAAGCGGCTTCGGTCTGATTTCCGCGATTTGACGATGGATCTCCAGATGATCACGCCCGTTGCGCTGGATTGGGATCGCGATGGCGACGTCGATCTGGTCTGCGGAGACGAAGACGGCCGCGTCGCGCTGATCGAGAATCGTGGTCGCATGGAGGAAGGCGCGCCTTCATTCGAATCGCCGAGATACTTTCGTCAGGAGGCTGACACGCTGAAATTCGGGGCGCTGTCGACGCCGTTCGCTTTTGATATCGATCAGGATGGCGATGAGGACATCGTCTGCGGAAACACGGCGGGCTACATCGGGGTATTCGAGAATCTCGGCAGCAGCGGCGAGGCACCGAAGTTCGGCGAAGTCGAGTTGTTAGGGTCGATAATCACAGTCAAGAATCCCGGCACCCCGGTGGTCCACGTGTTATCGCCGTTGCGGCTCATGGCCGGGCCGAACGGATCGATCCAGGGGCCAGCCGAAGCAAAATGGGGCTACACGACGCTTTCGGTTCACAACAACGCGATTCTTGCGAATAGCATTCACGGCGACGTGCTTCGAATCACTCTCGGTCAGGGACCGCCACACAGCTACGCTTCTGCCGGAGTCGATCCTCAGATTCCCAACATAATGGACATTCAGCCGGTGTTGCTCAAATCGGATTCTGACGATCTGCCAGAGCCGGCCTGGTCGTGGGCGGACACGGTTGGCGGCGTCTTGAAAACTCAGTGGCGGACAACGCCGCTTAGTCTCGATGAAAACCACATCGTGATGCTTGATCACGAAGGTTTTCTCGCGGAATTCGAGGTTTTGTCGGAGCCGAAAACGAATCCTCAGACGCCGTTTGGTCCAAGCCTCCCTGCCCAAACTCCAGAACCAATGGTCGTCGACTCGGGAGTACGAATTTTCGTCGACGAAGACAACAACCCGATTCGGCTCAACAAACGCTCTGCCGGCAGTAGCGGGCGGTTCAAACTCGCGGCGACGGATTGGGACGGCGATGGGCGAGTCGACTTCCTCGTGAACTCGGAAAACGCAATTTGGTATCGAAATTGCGAGGATCGAAACGGAAAGATTGTGCTCAAGAAAATCGGCAATCTCGCGAAGCGCAAAGTCAGCGGCCACACGTCGAGCCCGGCGGTCTGTGATTTCGATGGGGACGGCAAGCCGGACTTGCTCGTTGGCGCGGAGGACGGCCGGATTTATTTCGCGAAGCACGACGATTGCATCAAGTACACCGGCGAGCAGCTGCTGGCGCGGCCTCCCGTTCCGCCAGCTCCGATGAAGCCGGGAATCGTGAAAGAGGAGTTCGTTTTTACCAAGGCGAAGTTCCCGCAGTGCCACGCTTCGACGATTTGCGCAAATTCACGCGGGTTGGTCTGCGCTTGGTTCGGCGGGACGCACGAGAAGGCGAAGGATGTTGGAATCTGGGTCAGCTACAACGATGGGGCCGGGTGGACGGCTCCGCTGGAGGCCGCGAACGGAATTCAATACGAAGGACACCGGCATCCGTGCTGGAATCCCGTGCTTTTCCAGACGCCAGGTGATCAGGAGACGCTTCTGTTTTTCAAAGTCGGCCCGGATCCAGCCAACTGGTGGGGAGAGGCGATAACTTCGTACGATCGCGGCCGTACGTGGCGTGACCGACGGCGTTTGCCGGAGGGGATCGACGGTCCGGTGAAAAACAAGCCGATTCTGCTCGATGACGGCACGCTGCTTTGCGGCTCGTCGACCGAAAACGAAGGCTGGCGTGTCCACTTTGAGCTGACGAAGGATTTTGGGAAATCCTGGACGCGGATCGGCCCGATCAACGACGCGAGCAAGTTCAACGCGATTCAGCCGACGATTCTGCGTTACGCGGACGGCCGTCTTCAGATTTTGTGCCGGAGCCAGGAAGGCAAAATCGTCACGGCTTGGTCAAAGGATCAAGGGCAGACCTGGAGCGCGATGGAGGCGACGGATTTGCCGAATCCGAACGCCGGATTCGACGGCGTGACGCTCGCGGACGGTCGGCAGCTGCTGGTTTATAACCACACGACGCGAAACGAAGGCGAGTGGCGCGGTCGCAGTCAGCTGAACCTCGCTGTTAGCTCAGACGGCTTGAAATGGACGCCGGTTTTGACTCTCGAACAGGAAAAAGGTGCCGAATTCTCCTATCCAGCGATCATGCAGACGGCCGATGGGCTCGTTCACACGACCTACACTTGGAAGCGCGAACGCATCAAACACGTCGTAATTGATCCCAAGCAGCTGCGAGCGGATTGACCGGCTCCGCGCAGTCTGCCTGCTCGGCGTCGATTTCGGGATCGTCGAGAACTTTGCGAACCTGCGAAGCGAGTTCTTCCGGCGTAAACGGCTTGGGAAGCATTTCGGCCGCGCGTTCTTCAGGGCTTGCGTCGAAAATGTCGCCGAAACTGTTTTCCGTGTATCCCGAGGTGTAGAGGACCTTGAAATCGTTTCGCAATTCACGGGCTCGGCTGACCATTTCCGGGCCTTTCAGCTTGGGAAGCACCACGTCGCTGAGAATCAGGTCGATGCGGCGCGGGTAATCTTTGACCAACTCGTAAGCGATCCGACCGTCAGCGGCTTCGATCACTCGATAACCGAGGGAGATGAGAATCTGAGTCGAGAGAGATCGAAGAAGGTCTTCGTCTTCCACCACCAGAATCGTTTCGTTGCCGTTGGGCATCGGGAGCGACTCAGGCTGTTCACTTTTGCCGGGAATTTGAGGAAAGTTCATGTTGGCTGGTTTGGACTCGGGTTCTATGGGGATTCTTCAAGTTATAGTAATTATAATATTTGTCAACAAAACCTGTCCAAATTTGTTCGACTTTTTCGGACTTTTCGAATTTCCCGCCATCTAAGCAGGCAACGAAACCGCCTCGCTGCGAGTCGGCGTCAGCAGCTGCTGGGGTCTGCAGCCAGCGATTCGCCTCGGAAAGCGCAACCGCGCGAGTCGAGATTCGACGTCAGATCAGCCGATCGATGATTTCCGACAAACTGCGATAGCTGACGGGTTTTGCCATGTACTCGTTCACGCCAGCTTCCATGCAGCGCTCGCGGTCTCCGGGCATCGCCAACGCGGTCAACGCGATGATCGGCGTGTCCATTTTCAGATGTTCCCGAATCCGCCGCGTCGCCTCGAGGCCGTCCATTTCGGGCATCTGGATGTCCATCAGGATCACGTCAGGCTTTGCAACTTTGACGTTGTGAACGGCTTCGATCCCGTTGCGGGCGACGGTGACTTGGAAACCTTGTGATTCGAGATAGTCGGTCGTCGGGCCGATGTTCGCTTCGTTGTCTTCGACGAGGAGGACGTGTTTTGTGCCGCCGGCAGCCGCAACGTCAGCGATCGAAACCGGGCCGGATTTCTCCATAGCTCCGAGCGCAGCAAGCTTGAGAGATTCGACAAGCCGATCCGAGGTCACAGGCTTGATCAGATAATCGACAGCGCCGCGTTCCAAGCCCTGAGACCGGTCGTCGTACATCGAAATGATCACAACCGGGATGTTGGCCGTTAACGGATCCTGCTTGAGTTGGTCGAGCACGGCCCAGCCCGAAACGTCAGGCAGGCGAAGGTCGAGAAGCACGAGTCCGGGTCGATATTCTTTGATTTTCTCGACTGCGCCGCGGCCAACGGTGTGGGTAGCCGCTTCGATGCCGAGTTCGCCGAGGTAACGCGTGATCTGGTCCGATGTGATCGATGAATCCTCGATAATCAGGGCTTTTTTCAGAACTTTCGCGTACTCGGCGCTGACGATGGACTTCGTCGTGTCCCTCTTCGCAACGGTCGGCTTCTCTTCCGGGGTCATCGGATGCCAAGGAACGACGACGGTGAATCGACTGCCTTTTCCTTCTTCGGTTTCGACGCTGACGCTTCCATTGTGGAGATTGATCAGGCTGTAGACCAGTGAGAGTCCTAACCCGGTTCCTCCGAATTCACGTGCGAGGCTGGCGTCCGCCTGGCTGAAGGGTTTGAACAGCATATCGAGGCGGTCCTGCGGAATTCCGATTCCGGTGTCCGAAATGCTGAATGAAACCGCTTTGACGTGTTCGAGAGCTTCGACTTCGAGGCTGACCAGCCCGCCAGGCCGCGTGAATTTGACGGCGTTGTGGAGGAGATTGACGAGGACCTGCTTCATCCGGCGTTCGTCGGCGCAGATTGAGCCGATCGATTCGTCGATGGTTGAGGTGAGGTTGATTCGTTTACGGCGGGCTTCTTCGGCGACGAATTCGATGCTGGCACCGCAGAGATCCGGAACGGCGACCGTGCCGAGTTCGAGTTCGAAGCGGTTGGCTTCGATTTTCGACAGGTCGAGCACGTCGTTGATCAAATCGAGCAGGTGTCTGCCGCTCGATTGGATCTGCATCAGCGCTTTCTCCTGTTTTTCGTTCATTTCGCCGTAAACGCCGAGCTGCAGAGTCTCGCTGAGACCGAGAACCGCGTTCAGCGGCGTGCGCAGCTCGTGGCTCATGTTGGCGAGGAATTCGCTTTTGAAGCGGTTCGCGGTTTCGGCTTTTTCGCGCGCTTTTTCGAGCTCGATCGCGGTCCGGTGCAAGTCGGTCGCATCGGCTCCGTAGACGTTCACG
>JBLHKS010000336.1:0-5513 GCA_047620505.1 Verrucomicrobiales bacterium
GGAAGCCGCCGATGTTCGACGCGATCACTGGTTTGCCGTAACCGAACGCCGTTGCGATCGCGCCGCTGTTCCAGCCTTCGGTGTAGGCCATAGCCGTTGCGTGAATGTGGGTGAGGACTTTGGGCAGTTCCTCAAGCGGCAGGTAGTTCGGATGAAAATTGATCTGCGCTCGAACCTCGGCTGGCAACGCCGCGATTTGCCTTTCGTAGACGCTCGCATCGTCGCCCATCGGCTTACCCGCGATGAGAAGGTAGGCATCTGGGATCTTTTCGAGGATCGCCGGAAACGAATCGATCAGCGGCCCGACGCCTTTGCGTGGCTCGATGTTGCCGAAGAACAGAATCACTTTTTTGTCGGCAGGCACGAGATCCGAGCGCTCCGGGTTTTCGACCTTGAGGAAATCGAGAAGGTCCGGAATCGGGTGGACGGAGATTTTGTCGGGATCGGCTTTGAAACGGTCAACGACAGTCTGTTTGTTGTGCTCGGCGTTGACAAAAATATGCTCGGCAACGCGGTAGAGTCGGCGCAGCGCCGGGAAGTGGTGAGGGAACGGCTTCTTCGGAATCACGTCCTGCGCGGTGTAAACGAAGCGCGGCGGCGGGCTGCAGGCTCGACTGATCCACCAGCGCGTCAGCTGGTAGCTCGTCGGGTGCGAGTGGCCCTGGATGTGGAGAACGTCCGGCTGAAATTCGGCCATCCGGCGTTTCAGCTCGCCGAGGAGTTTGAAGCGCGGTTTAAAGCGATCGAACACCTTGATCGCCTCGTACTCACGCGGGAAATTCTCGGTTTCGTACTCCGTCGCCGTGACGAGGATAACCTCATGCCCCTTGCGGCCGAGCGCGTTGCAGAGGTTGTGGGTGTACTGAAAAGTAGCCCGGAATCCGCCGGGTTCGACCATCGCAATTTTCATCGGCGATTCATTCGTTGGCGCAATGCGAGGGTCAAGCGGAGAAAACGAAAGGAGGATGGCTTGCGCCTCTTCGGATTCCATGATCCCCGTGCGCCGTGAACCGTGATTGGATGATTCTGGCGGCGATTCTCGTCGGCAAACTGGCCCTGCAGCTGCTGCTGTTGAACGCCGGTTTTTTTGCGGTCAGCGGCGACGACTATCTCCGAGCTTTGATCGGTGCCGAGTGGGCGCAACAGCCATTTTTTGCGCCCGAAGACTTCGGTCGTGCATCGATTCTCTGGCTGCCGCTGCCGTTCTGGACCACGGGCATCGCGAACTGGATCGTCGGCGATATCTGGCTCGCGCCGATCGTCGCCAATTTGTTCTTCGGTTTGATCGGAATCGCCGTCCTGTTTTTCCTGACAAAAGCACTATTTGGGCGACGCGAGGCCGTGATTGCAGCGGTGCTCGGTGCGGTCCTGCCGTGGCACGCCTGGATGTCGCTCTCGGCCCTCGCCGATCCACCCTATCAAGTCGCGATTCTCGTCGCCTTCCTCGGCCTCGTTCGCTGGGAACAGAGCGAGCGCGTCGCCCGCAAATGGCTCTTCACGGCGTCGATTGCTCTGTTTTTCGGCGCGATGTGCCGGCCGGAGGCCTGGCTGTTTGCCTCTGCGTTCGGCGCCTACCTCGGGTGGATTTTTCTCTTCGAAAAACGCCTCCGCTGGACCGTCGCGACCGCCGCAGCGATTCCGTTTCTCTTCGTTCTCTTCTGGCTGTTCCACAATTATCGGCTCCACGGAAACGCGACCGAATTCGTCGGCGAAGCCCGCAGTTCAATGGCTCGCGAGTCGGGCGAGGGCGACTCGATTCTAAGCCGGATCGCGCTCTTTCCGGTTCTGCTCGTTTTGATCAGCCCGATCGTCACAATCGTCGCCTGCGGTTCACTCGGGCTCGGGATCATCCGTAAAAAACTCCCGAAACACCCAGTCTCGGCCTACCTTTTCATCTCAGCCCTTGCCTTCCTTTTGCTCGTCGCCGGATTCGTCGCCGGCATGGGCACGAACACCACGCCGCAGCGCTTCGTCGTGATTTTTGCGCTCCTGCTCTGCCCGATCGCGGCAAGCGTTTTCGTCCGTAGTGGTGGCTTCCAGCAGCCGAGAAAATCGACTCGCAGACCCCGGCGGCTGGAAGCCACCACTACCATTGTGTTGCTCGCGATTACGGTTCTCTGGAGTCTTGCCGGAGTTTTCCGCCACCCCGACGATTTCCGTGGTGAAGCCGAAGCCGGCCGCCTGCTTCGTGAACTCGCCAGCGAAGGCAAAATCCTGACCGAAGACAATCTCCTCGCCGCACACGGAATCATGCCTGAAAACCAGTTCATTCGGATCCGCTCGCAATGCCGCGACTGGGCCGTGATGGCGATGTCGAACCAGCCTGACCGATTCCCAATCGACGTTCGAACCTCGTGCGTCTGGCAAGACGAGGTCGTCGCAGAAAAAGCGCGCAAGACGCTCGAAAGCGGCGATGTCCGGGTGATTCTCGCTCGCAAGCCCGAGGCGCTCGATCTCGTTCCGGATGATTTCAACTGGATCGCCAGCACGGGCGGATTTGGTGTGTTTGTCAGGGGCGGCGAGCCGCTCGAAACCGCTGCCGCGAAGCCTGACACGCCTCTCAAAACCGACTTCGGCCTGACCGGCTACACGCTCGGTCGCGGGCTCTTCCCGGCTCACATCGATCTGACCTGGGAATTCAGCTCGATTGATCCTCCAGAATCCGTCCAACTCCGCTTCCACGGCCCAGCAGCTGCTGAAACCGCTCACGTCCCGTTTCACCCCGCGATTCTGCGCTCCGGCGCGAAAAACCTGACCACGCGCCTGCCGTTTCCCGGCCCGCGCGAAATCAAACCCGGCTACTACCGAATCGAACTCGTCGTTGGAGACGAAACTGCCGATCTCGGCGAGGCGTGGCTTGTCCCGATGAAACGCGACGCGCTGAAAGCTTTTCTCTCCGGTGAAAACCGCGATATTGGAATGTTGATCCGCGTCCTGATCAGCCTCTAACCCGAATGAACGATCCCTACCTTTCGATCCTGCTCCCCGTTTACAACGAGGTCGAAAACATCCGCGCTGTCGTTGAGGAAATCCTAGCGACGGAACTCGGCTCCAGTTTCGAGATCATCGCCGTCGACGACGCCAGCACCGACGGGACGGTCGAGGAGTTAGAAAAACTCGCCGCCGAGTATCCCAATCTGCGCGTCGTCCTTTTCCGCGCCAATCGCGGCCAGACCGCTGCATTCGACGCCGGTTTTCGTGAAGCGCGCGGTGAAATCATCGTCACGATGGATTCCGACGGCCAGAACGACCCTGCCGACATCCCAAAAATGGTGGCAATGTTAGACGAAGGCTACGACTGCATCGCCGGTTGGCGTAAAGACCGCAAAGACGGCTACTTTCTGCGCACCTTTCCCTCCAAAATCGCGAACGGCTTCATCCGGCTCGTGACCCGAACGAAAGTCCACGACCTCGGTTGCTCGCTACGGGTCTACCGCGTCGCGATCGCCAAGGAGCTTCGGCTCTATGGCGAGATGCATCGCTTCATCGCAGTCTTATGTGAGGACATCGGTGCGAAGGTCGGCGAGTGCATCGTCAACCATCGGCCTCGCGCTGCTGGCACTTCCAAATACAATCTGAACCGAACGTTCAAAGTCCTCCTGGACCTTTTGACCGTTTGGTTCATGACGCGCTTCCGGACCAAGCCAATCTATATATTTGGCGGCACTGGACTTCTTTCTATGTTGTCGAGCATGGGCGTCGCGGCCTTCGTTTTGCTTCAACGCTTCTTCGGCGAGTCGCATTTCGGTCACGAAGGGCCGATGTACGTTCACAAGAACCCGCTTTTCACCGTGGCCGTCATATTATTCTTAACCGGCGTTATATTAATAAGCATGGGTCTGCTCGCGGAAATCCTGATTCGAGTCTACTACGAAATTCAGGGAGTGCGTCCGTACTCCACGGTTCGGAAAATCAATTTCGACGAAAAAGAGGACAAAAAGTAAATGTGTGGGATCGCTGGATTCGTCGGAGCGCGCGCGGACGGCGAACAAGTCCTGAAGCGAATGCTTCACCAACTGCGCCGTCGTGGGCCGGACGGCGAGGGGATTGAGATTTTCGACAACGAGGTCTTCCTCGGCCATCGACGACTCTCGATAATCGATCTCGAAGGCGGCCGCCAGCCGATGGCCAACGAGGACGGCAGTCTCTGGCTGACGTTCAATGGAGAGATCTTCAATTTTCGCGAGCTAAGGGAAGAACTGATCGCCAAAGGCCACGAGTTCCGAACGCAATCGGACAGCGAAGTGATTCTCCACCTCTTTGAAGAATTTGGCCCACAAGGTTTCGAACGCTTGAACGGAATGTTCGCGTTTGCGCTTTGGGATCGAAAACGAAAAGAGCTCGTTCTCGTCAGAGACCGCTTTGGGATAAAACCAATCTACTATGCAGAGTTGCCGAACGGCGGGATCGCATTTGCTTCGGAGCTTACGGCGCTCGTCGCCCATCCGGAAGTCGATTTCCAGATTTCCCAGGACGATCTGAAGTCTTATCTCTTCTCTGATTACACGATCGGGCCGTCCACAATTCTAAAAGGCGTTCGAAAACTACTTCCCGGCCAATTTCTAGATGGCTCGGGCGAGGCGAAATCGTATTGGAGTCCGTGGTCGCTCAGAACCGAAGGTAAGGAGCGAACCGAGGCCGAGTGGATCGACGAAACGCGAGCGCGCTTGGAAACAGCGGTCGAGCGTCAGCTCGTTTCAGACGTCCCGGTCGGCGCATTCTTGAGCGGCGGGATCGACTCCTCTGTCATCACCTGCATGGCCGCAAAGCACGGGCCGATCAAGACGTTTGCGATCGGCTTCGAGCAGAAGAGCTTCGACGAAAGCGCGTTCGCCAAAGACGTCGCCGACCAGATCGGCAGCGAACATTTCGAGCAGATCGTCAACGAGCAGCTGCTGCTGGAAAATCTCGACGACGCGCTCGATTCGCTCGACGAGCCACTCGGCGATTCCTCGATCCTCCCGACCTACCTCGTTTCCAAATTCGCTGCCGAGCGGGTCAAAGTCGTGATGGGCGGCGACGGCGGCGACGAGATGTTCGGCGGCTACCCGACCTATCTCGCCCACAAAATGGCGTGGGCCTACTCGGCGATCCCAAGCTGGATTCGTAGCGCGATCATCGAGCGCGTGATCCGCTCGCTGCGCGCGAAGACTTCCTACATGAGTCTTGAATTCAAGCTCAAACGCTTCGCCTTGCGCTGGGACAAAGAGCCGATGCGCCGACACCTGCGTTGGATGTCGAGCACCGACGTCCCTGACATCAACACCCTTTTCGGCGACGAATCGTTCGATCCCCCGATCTTCGACCACGTCGATCCCGAAGCGCTCCGCGGCGATCTGACCGACTGGATGCTGACCGATTTCACGACCTACATGCCCGGCTCGGTTCTCACCAAAGTCGACCGTGCCTCCATGGCCAACGGCCTCGAAGTCCGCCCGCCGTTTCTCGATCACGACCTCGTCGACCTCGCCTTCCAGGTCCCGCCCAAGCTCAAGATCAAAGGCCGCACCACG
>JBLHKS010000337.1:0-5417 GCA_047620505.1 Verrucomicrobiales bacterium
GCTGACCAAGGCACTGAGCAAAGAACTCGCGAAACGACGGATCACCGTCAACGCCGTCGCCCCTGGTGTGGTTCTAACCGAGATGGGCGAGTCGATTCCCGAGGCTGCACGCCAGAAAATGCTCGAAGTGATTCCGATGGGCTACTTCGGCGAACCCGAAGACATTTCGAACGCGATTCTCTTCCTGTGCAGCGATCTTGCGGCTTACATTACGGGCCAGACGATCCATGTAAATGGCGGCTGGTACGGCTGAAGCGATTCGGCTCGATCACTCAGCGCCGGAATCGATACCGAGGTTCTTCAGCATCTCCGCGATCTCGTTCGTCGGCGCTTTGCATGCCCCTTTTTCACAAATGTAGGCGGTCGGCTTCCCGCCCTGCTGAATCTGATACTCGGTCAGCGGAGACAGCTTCGTAATCTCCGGATTTTCACCCTCGGGCCGCAAAATCACTACTTTGTTGGGCAAGAATGGCTTGCGAACCGCGGCCAACATTTTGCCGACCATTTCCGAATCCGCTGGACCCGAAATCACGATCTCATTCGACGGACCGTGATAGAAATCAAGAGCGAGGAGCACCTGCGGAAACGCCGACGGCGCAGTTTGGATCTGATTGCCGAAAGTCTCGAAAATCTCTTCCATCAACTTTCCGTAGCCCTTCGTGTTTTTGCCATCAAGCGTAATATGATAGAGCCTGGCGAGGTTCAAAGCCGCGACCGCGTTTCCAGCTGGAATAGCGCCACCGTAGAGCTTCTTGGAGCGGACGAGGAGTTCCTCGGCGTCGTTCGCGGTCATGAAAAACGCGCCATTTTCATCATCGCGAAAATGTTCGATCATCACGTCGGTCAACGAAATCGCGGCTTCCAGGTATTGCGGTTCGAATGTCGCCTCGTAGAGATCGAGCAAGCCCCAGGACATGAACGCGTAGTCTTCCAAGTGAGCCGGGAGGCCGGCTGGACCTCCGCGAGAGCGCTTGAGCAATCGGCCATCCTCGGTGCGGTGGTTTTTGAGGACGAAGTCAGCGGCTTTCTTCGAAGCGTCGCGGTATTCGTCCGAATCCAACGCCTGAGCTCCCTTCGCGAGCGCCGCAATCATAAGACCGTTCCAGTCCGTCAGGATTTTATCGTCCTTCTGGGGATGAATCCGCCCTTCGCGATGCGCGAAGAGTTTTTGCCGAATCGCTTCGAGCTTAGCGGGCTCGATCGCTGGCTTGTCAGTCAGACGCGGGATGCTTTTACCCGTTATTTCACGGTTCGCCTCTTCAACGAAGTTTCCATCCTCTGTAATATCGTAAGTCGCGTTGAAAAGTGCGCCGTCTTCTTCTCCTAGGACCTCTACGATTTGTTCAGGCGTCCAAATGTAGAAAGTTCCTTCCTCGCCTTCGCTATCGGCGTCCTCTGCGCTGTAAAATCCACCTTCCGGCGCGGTCATGTCGCGCAAAACGTAGGTGAAAATCTCGCGAGCGATGTCCGCGTAGAACTCGTCGCCCGTGACCTGATAAGTCTCGATGTGGGCGATCGCGAGGAGCGCCTGATCGTATAGCATTTTCTCAAAGTGCGGCAGAAGCCAGACGCGGTCAGTCGAATAGCGGTGCGTGCCGTAGCCGATATGATCATAGACTCCGCCTTTCCGCATCTGACGGAGCGTGTGCTCGACCATTTCCAACGCTTTCGCGTCGCCAGACCTTTTATGATAACGCAGGAGGAAAGAAAGATTCGGCGGCACTGGAAACTTCGGCGCAGATCCGAACCCGCCATGCTCCGTATCGTAATCGCGGCTCAGTTTCTGGAACGCCTGATCAAAGACTTTTGCCTCAGGAATCTCCGTCGCTTCGCCCGCCGTCATCCCTTGAAGGAAGTCTGTGATCCGAGTCGCCTCCGCCAGCAGCTGCCCACGATCATCCGCCCAGAATCCGTCCACCAACGTCAGCATCGAAATCAAACCGCGACGACCTGGCTGATCATCCTTCGGAATGTAAGTTCCCGCGAAAAACGGCCGCTTATCCGGAGCCATGATCACCGTCATCGGCCAGCCGCCGCGCCCGGTCAGCTGCTGCGTCACCGTCATGTAGACCTCATCGATGTCCGGTCGCTCTTCGCGGTCGACCTTAATAGCGATGTAATTTTCGTTGATCACCTTCGCGACCTCCTCGTCCTCAAACGACTCGTGCTCCATCACGTGACACCAGTGACAAGTCGTGTAGCCGATCGACAGAAACACCGGCTTGTCCTCCTCCGCCGCCTTCTTGAAAGCCTCCTCGCCCCAGGGACGCCAATCGATCGGATTGCGCGCGTGCTGCTGGAGATACGGGCTCTGCTCGAAAATCAGCCGATTGAACTCCTCGCCACCGTCTTTCGGGAGCTTCGCGATCTCTTCGGCACTCGGGAGTGGCGCGCGGACATGTCCATGCTCTTCCTCGTCGACCTTTTCGGTCGTATCCGAACTCGGATTCTGGGCGCAACTGGTCATGGTGGATAAAAAGAAGGCGATGAACGCCAGAAGGGGAATTTTAATCTTCACGAGCGGAGCCTGGCACCGTTCGCGAACCGACACAACCGCTACCGGGAGCAACCGTCCTCAATTTTCACCTCTCAGCCACCTGGAGAAGATTGGCCGTAGGCCAATTTCAACGCAGCCCGGGGCACCGCCCCGGGAACTCAAGATCCTGTCAATGTTGTTGGCTGAAGGCCAATTTCAAATCGCCGCACTCGGTCAATCCCACACGTATCCCTCATCATACTCAACTCTGTAACGTTTCAAAAATCCGCGAAACTCATCCTGAAAACTCACGGCCCGATGATGCTCTTCCTGACAGCGAACATACTTTTCCACCGCCACGCGATGCGTCGGGCTGACCGAAAACATCCCATATCCGCTCTGCCAATAAAACTTCTCATACCCGGGCCCCATCGTTTTCATCCATTTGGACGACTCGCGCTTCACAACCTCGACAATCTTAACCGGGGACCTCATTTTGCCGATATCGAATAGGATATGGACGTGATCCGCCACCCCGCCCACGACCACGAAGGGACAATCTTGATCTCGAACCAGCTTCGCCAGACATCCGTGGAGTTTCGGGCGAATTTCGGAATCGATAAATGGATGTCGGTTCTTCGTGCTGAAGATCAAATGCGCGTAGAGTTGGGTCAAAGATTGAGGCATCTGGGTTTTGGTGCGAGATTTTGAATATCGAAGCCGGGTGTAGTTGGCCTTCAGCCAACATTCCGCGATTCTGGCGAGGTTCCAGGGGCGATGCCCCTGTCTACGGTGAAAATGGCCGTTGGCCAAACAGGAGCGACCGCATCAAGGCTTGGAATGTTCGACAACCGATCCAATTGCACTTGGCCAAAGGCCAAACTAAACGTAGCCCGGGGCATCGCCCCGGGTACTCTGTCGCAGGGTCAATGTTGGCTGAAAGCCAACTTCACGAGATTTTAGATGTCGAGGCCGAGGGCAATTGGCCTTCAATCTAAAACCCGCGATCGGGCGAGGTTCCCGTAAGACCCGGCGGCGTCACCGAATTCCGCGGTGACGCAGGAGTTAAAGAGGCGATTCCCTGAAACGTCCGATTTCTTCAGGCAGACTGGTCAGGAGACCGAACGGGCGTTGTCGAGCATCCGCCGACGTGAGGGTGGAATTGAAACGCGGATAAAAAGGATTTACGCGGATCGATTGCGCGACATCATGCGAGCGCAATGGCAAACGAGGCAATTTCGAACTCCAAACGGGTGATTCTAGGAACACGCGGCAGTGCTCTGGCTTTGACCCAGGAAAAAATGACCCGCGAGCTACTCGAGGGGCTCGGATTTACCGTGGAGAAAAAGATCATCGCGACGACGGGGGACAAGCGGCAGGACCTGAAGCTTTCCGCACCGGACTTGGACAAGGCGGTTTTCACGAAGGAACTCGAAGAGGCGCTGGAGGCGGGCGAGATCGACGCGGCGGTCCACAGCTTGAAGGACGTGCCGACGATTCTGGAGGATCAGTTCGCGCTGGTCGCGGTGCTGCCGCGGGCTCCGATCGAAGACGTGATTGTCGGCAAACCGGGCCAGCAGCTGCTGGGCGGGATCGATGATCTTGCGAAGGGCGCGACGGTGGCGACGAGCAGCGTTCGGCGGGCTTGTCAGCTTCGGCACCTGCGGCCGGATTTGAACGTGATCGACATTCGCGGTAACGTCCCGACGCGGCTTCGTAAAGTCGCCACCCTGCCGGAAATCGATGCGACCGTGCTGGCTCGCGCGGGTTTGATGCGGCTCGGCTACGATTTGAGCGGGGCGACCTTGCGCTTTGAGGATCACGATCTGCCGATCCACATCGTTGACCCGAAGACGATGATTCCAGCGGCAGGGCAGGGGGCGATTGCGATCGAAATCCGCGCCGCCGACGCCGAAACCGCGGCTGTGTTCGGCCAGATCAATCACGAGCCGACTTGGCTGCGGATTCGAGCCGAACGCGCGTTTCTTCATGCGCTCGGGGCCGGCTGCCAAACTCCGGTGGGCGTTCACACCGAATTTCAAGACGGCAACCGACTGCGGATGCGCGCGATCGTTTTCCAAGATGATCAGCCCGAACCGCAGACGGCCGAAATTGAAGGTGACGCCGCTGACGCCGAGGGCCTTGCCGCTAGTTTGATGGCTGAACTCGGTTCGGCTCCGGAAAGGACCGAACGGGAACGATAGCCCGACCTTGGTTACTCCTTCACGGCGACGAGCACGATCAGGGGTTCCAAACTCCCGGCCTATCCGATTCGCTTAATAGAGATGCCGGTGCCGCCTGCAAGCACCGAAGGTCGTGATGCTCTCGCGATGAACAGGAGGCGCTACTCGGCATCGGCATCCTCGATTTGTTGGCCGCTTCGATTTTTCTAACTCGATAAACTCTTTGATCTTGAGTAAAATCGACGCGGTCAATTCGGTGGCGAGATCCTGTGCTGCTTCACTAAATCGCAGTGAAACTGTGCTTGGCAGACCATGCGTATCGGCTACCAGAATGGGTGTCATTTCGTGGCGTGTTACGCCCCTTTCGCCATCGTCGATGAGGTTATGGGATAATCCGCGATCCCGCATCCATGTGAGAGCGCTCTGTCCGGAACCGCATTCGTAGCATAGCTGGAATCCCTCAAATGTGTGGCCGGATCCCTCCCAGAGAATCAACTCCATATCAGAGCAGGTGAACCATCTGCGGAACGATACGCCCGGGATCTGTCGAACGTTCGAAATCTCCCGTAGTGCGTCCAATTTTCTTTGGCGAACGTTTGAGGCCAGCGGCGCGGGCGTCGAGCGAAAAATTAGTCACCGGCGTTAATCCTGCGTCTGCTGCGCCGTCTTGTGTGTGCCCAGCATGGGCGAGATGTAAATGGGGTGCAAGTCCCCTGTAGAAAGACCAGACATGATGAAATCATGAAGAAACTACCACC
>JBLHKS010000338.1:0-5392 GCA_047620505.1 Verrucomicrobiales bacterium
TCGGACGTGCCGAAACGCGCCAAATCCTCGCCGCAGGCGAATGTCAGGGACAATGGACCGTCATGCCGATTTTTTCCGCTCCATCGCATTGTCGCTGATCAGCGCTGTAGAAATCGGTCGCGCCCGTCTCCATCGCGACAGCGAGGTGAATCAGATCCATCGACCGAATTCCCACATCCACCGTTACTTGGTCGCCAATCTGCTCGGCCCGTTGATAGACTTGACTCCAATCTGGATCGCGCCAGTCGTAAAGACCGATCGTCAGGTGTTGCTCCAGTCTGCTCAGTGAACTCTCCAGCTCGACATCGGTGATTTGCCCGCGAAAACGGGCCAATCGCAAGGCGTTGCGCAGTTCAGTGAAACCGTAGTCTGTGAGGACAACTGGTGCGGCACTCTGCAGCAGGTTCACCGCGTTTTGAGTCCCGGTGGCTTGAGGAACGTAGACGTTAAAAAGCAGGCTCGTATCGAAATAGCCTACCATTGCGATTCGTTGCGCTCTTCAAGAACTGGATTCGGGCCGGGGATCACTTTGTCGCCGTAAATCTCGCGCAACTCTGCCTGAAGATCTGGAACAGCGGGCCGCGAAGCAGGGGAGACCCTTTGTGCGACGGTGCGGGTCACGATCGATATCGTCGCCATCCCGCCGAGTACCTCGACACGGGCATCAGCCTGCTCGCCCTCGTGGAGTCCGAGAGCTCGTGCAGTTTCCAACGGGAGCTGTGCGACTTCTGCCATCGTCCCGACTCTACCCATTTTTCGCACTCAATGCAAATCGGGTTCCCGACTTGCCGCGCAGATTCGCATCTAGCCATCCGGAAGGCATTTCGATGAACCCGGCGAGCTACCAACACATGACGCGAGACGCGCGCATCCAACGAATCGGCGAGATTCTGGCGCGTGGAATCGCGATCGTGGCGACCCGAGACGAGGCGAACGAGGCCAGCAGCTGCTGTTCTGCAAAGCCGGCTCCCGAAGTGGACGAACGGACTCGATCTGCGTTAGAGCTGATTTGGAAATTCGGTGAAATCTCCCCGCGAGAGTTGCAGGAGCACCTTGGCGCTTCGCGATCAACGGCTACGCGAGCGATCCGCGATTGGCAGCGTGAGGGTTTCATTAAGAAATCAGGCGAAACTTCAGCGATTCGCCTGCAGCTGGGCCCGCTCGGTAAACGGGTGGTTCGGGCTGCCTGAGCCTTCGCCGACAAGCGCCGCAGTCCGGGCCGTCGAATATCGAGGGAGACGGCCGACTGAGTGGCGGTGGCGCAAGTTTGCACGTTGATGGCCTCCCGGTTGACCACCGGGGAGCCATCAACCCCTTGACCAATTTCCTTCGTTCCTAGAAAATGCGGTCTGCGGGTACGTGCCAACTTGCGAAGAGATCGTTCCTATCTCTTTCGAATCTCTTCCCTCGCGTCCTGCCGAAGCGCTTCGCGCCGCCGCACAAAAACAAATACCTATCCTAACCAACCCACCATGCCGTTCCGATCGGCGGCTCGAAAGGCCGCCTCTGAAACTCGCAAACGTGCTTTGCGGAAAAAGATCACCGTTACCCTGACATTACCCGAATATCTCGACTTCCTCGAATACGTGTACGGTGACCGCCGCGCCGTATCGCGCACGATCGTCGGCCTTGCCAAGGCAAAGCTCGCCGACGCGCCCTTCGTCAGCGAAGAGGAACGAAATCTTCTCCATCAATTCACTCGCCAGCTGCGTGCAATCGGCAATCTTGTAAATCAATGGACTCACATCTTCCATCTGAATGCGAGGCAGGCCACAGCGCTGGAGACCAAGCAATTTCTCGTGCGACAGGAATACCTGCATCATCAGCTGAGAATTCTGGAAGAACGGCTCGGGAAGGGGAGCCCGTTATGATCATCAAGTCCATGAGCCGAAAACAGCCGTCGTTCGCGCAGCTTTACGACTACATTCGGAAAGGGGCGGAAGCGCCATACGCGTTGGCCCGGAATCTTTCGGTTCGCAATCCGTTAGACCGCGATGGTGTTGTCGAGATTTTCACTCGAAACTCCACTCGACTAAAGGACTCGCGAGCTCGCGAGAATTTCTTATATCACGAGGTAGTTTCTTTGAAAGATGACGGGAGGCTTTCACGGGCCGAGCTGGAATCGATTCTCTGCGACCTGACAAATCACTATCTCGATCAGCGGGCGCCCAACCTGCTGGCATGGGGGCAGCCGCATCGGGAATCCGGTCATATCCATTTCCACATCATGCTTTCGAGCAACGAAGCGGATTCGAGGCGACGCTTCCGGCTTTCGAAATTCGAGTTCAATGACATCCAGCGGGACTGTGAGAAGTTTCTTCAAGAAAACTACCCGCAGCTGATGAATCGCTCGGTTTACGGACCGGAAAATCAGAGAGGATCGGACACGCCATCGGGTGCCGATGCCAAACCAAAGCGCCGTACTCCTCACGCTATTGAACGGGAGCGGATTCGTCCTATACTTCAGGCGATTTTCGATGAGGAAGTCACGCACCTGACTCCATGCCTTGAGAACAGGCTAGCAGCTGCTGGATTCGAATTGTATGAGCGTGGCGAAGCTTCTCACGGAGTTGTCTGCAAAGAGACCAGCCAGCGCTATCGCTTCAAAACTCTCGGCCTACTCGACATTTTCAAGGGCGTTCGGGCTGCCGAAGTCGACCGCGAAATCGCCAAGGAGCGCATCACAACTTTCGCTACGCCGAAGCCAAGACGCTACGAATGCGAACTCTCCGATACCGATTTGATTTTATTTATGTGAATGCCCAACACTTATTGGCTGGCTGTCGGAGTTATTACGGTAGCCGGCCTAATCTGGGTAATTATCTGGCTTCCGCGCTGGTGCGCTTTACTGATCCATCGACTTCGAGAATTCTTTCTCCTCGATCGAAAGAGTTCGCGTCTGCAAAAGGCTTCCAAGCTTCTTCCTGATCCAGAGCTTTATCGCCTTCTCAACGCCGAGAACACCGGGCTCTTGATCGATGGCACGCCAAAACGGCGTCTCAGTGAAGACGCATCTTTTCAGCACTGCGCGATCATTTCGCCAACTGGAGGAGGGAAGACGACCAAATACGTCGTCCCTAACATGCTCACTCTCGATAACTGCTCGATGGTCGTGAACGACCCGAGCGGCGCGATCTACCGGCTGACCAGCGGCTACCTTCAAGCGAAGGGATTCGACATCAAAGTTCTCAACCTCAAAGACCCAACCCGTGGGATGCGCTACAATCCGATCGCAAAGGCAAAGACCGCCATCGAGGTCGATCAACTGGCCTACGTGCTGATGCGATCCTCCAACCCGGTTATCAATGCGGCCGATCAGTTCTGGTATGACGAACCGCAGAACCCAATCGCGTGCTTGATCCACTGCCTCAACAACACTGGCCGCCCAGAGTTGCAGAACCTTCACAACCTCCTGACACTCCTCCAACGATTCGGCGACACCGGCGAACCCATTGCCGACTTCGTCGCTCGCTACCACGGCACAGACGCGAATCTCAATCGCTGGCTCGGATTCATCTCGTCCCAAGATCGAATGCGTGCCGCAGTCGTCACCATGGCTCGGAACACCCTACGGCTGCTCAACATTCCGGAGATCGCCTCCCTCATGTCAGCGGACGACTTCGACTTCCGGCAGCTGCGGGAGAGAAAGACGGTCTTCTACATCATCTCCCCGGAGCGTCACGCCCACTTCTATCGATTCATCCTGAACACCTTCTTCGCCCAGCTGTTCGACGCCATGATGGACGATCGATACGAACGCGAAGGCCTGCCCTTGTATTGTTTTTTTGACGAGTTCGGCCACTCGATCGTGCCCGCGTTCGACGAAACCTGCACTACCATTCGGAAATTTCGTGTGAGTCTCAGCATTGTTTTGCAATCGGTCTGTCAGCTGCGCGAGAAATACGGCGAAAATGCAGCGAAGACGATTCTCTCAGGCGGAATGGTGAACAAAATCTTCTACTCCGGCCTCGATCCGGACACCTCAAAGGCTGTCGAGGAAATGCTCGGCAAGCGCCGTGTCGCGATGGTCATGAGAGATGGTGAGATCCGTCATCAAGATGAAAATCTCATGAACGCTGATCGGATTTCAAGAATCTACCAAACCCAGCAGTTCTTCCTTCGAAATGGAGAGGAACCAGTATTGCTTCCTGTTACGCCGTTCTATAAGAATCCGTCCTTGTTGCATCGGACGAAAATCGCTCCGGTGCCATTGCCAGAGCATTCGGACAGGGCGGATCCCGTTTTTGTCGACATTCCAATTACTAATCAGCTGGGAAAGTTGTCAGAACGATTTGAGGACGCGGCTTGAACAATTTCGCGACAACACGACGCCCTTCTCTCGATTTTGGATGGAATACGAATCCGTCGACATACAGACCTCGGGTTTGCGCTTGCGAGTGGTATCAAGCCGACTTGGAAGATGAATAGCTATGCGATCCTGACACTCATTCCACAGGCAGGTGGAGAATCCGAGAATGAGCTGGACCAAGTCGACCGCTGACCAATCCAAGAAAGCTGAGTGCGGACTCAAATCACGGAGATTCAAATAGTTCGCCAATGACACTTGACTCAAGATAGTAAATTGCGAACTTGTGCGATGAACGCAATTCGATGCGCAATCTACAGCCGGGTCTCGACCGATGATCAAACCCGAGGCGATTACAACTCTCTCGAAAGTCAGCGAGACATCTGCCAGCATGCGATCGCCCTTCACAAGCACGAAGGCTGGGCCGAGACCCACTACTTCGAAGATCCCGGCTATTCAGGGAAGGACATGAACCGGCCCGGAGTTCAGCAACTCTGCGCTGAGATCGAGGCTGGAAACATCGACGTCGTAGTCGCCTATAAAATCGACCGAGTGACGCGGCACATCGGGGATTTCTACGAGTGGTGGAAGCTGCTCGACACCCGCAAGGTTCACTTCGTCTCCGCCACCCAGAGCTTCGACACCTCGACACCCATCGGAATGCTGATGCTCAACATGCTCTTGAGTTTCGGGCAGTTCGAGCGGGAGCTGACCTCGGAGCGTGTCTCGCACAAGATCGCCGAGCGGGCGAAGAAAGGGAAGTGGAATGGAGGTTGGGTTCCATTTGGCTATTCACGCGAGCCCGAGACCAAAGCGCTTCTAGTGAACCCGGACGAAGCGCCGACCGTGAAGAAGATCTTTGAGCTGACGGCTAAGCTTGGCAGTCAGACGGAGGTTGCGAAGGTGCTCAATGCCGAAGGCGTCACTTCGAAACGGCGGATGATCACGAAACGGAGCGGCGAAGAGAAGCTTGTCGGCGGCAAACGTTTCATCGGAGATCGCGTACGTCGGATCGTAATCAACCCCATCTATCGTGGCGTGATCGCTCACGACGGCAAGGAGTATCCCGGCGAGCACAAAGGGATC
>JBLHKS010000339.1:0-5362 GCA_047620505.1 Verrucomicrobiales bacterium
TTCGTTACCCTGACGGCCCGAAGCCGGGCAAACTCAGGGCAACTTGACCGATGGGAACCGCCCGGTGCGGACCCGCATGCCGGGTGGTGTGGGGGGAGCGGGTTCAAACCCCGTTCCTACCCGATTCAGATCGATGGTCATGTTCTGATTTGGTGGATTCGATAAGATATCCAGTGCCGGTCCGGGCGCTATGGGGTGAAACCCTACCTCAGTGCGGATCTGAGGAGCAAGGCGAGGCTGTATGCGCTTGGGAACTCATGAGTCTCCTGGATTGGCAGGGAAAGGTAGGGTTTCACCCTATTGACCGACTTCCACCACGGACTGAGTCTGGCGCATGTATTCCGCAGCAGAAATTCACAAGGCTCGACAACCGCAATGATAATAACCACGCCGGGTGAATTCCAAAAGGGTTACTTGGCGGCTTTGCGAACCCATTGCAGCCAGGCCGCCAGGGACCAAGGCATGGAAGCGGCGCAGCATTTGGGAACTCAGGCCATGGCCATGGGGCTGGAGACGTTAGACCTGGCCGCCGTTCATCATCGAGCTTTGGCAGGCCTCGAATCAATGAGCGGCACACCAGGGGAAATAACGGCCACGACCGAGCGCGCGGGGGATTTTTTCGCAGCGACGCTGATTCCAATCGAAGCAAACCGTCCGGCGGCCCTGGAAACCAACTCCAATCTTGAACAGCTGAACGCTGAGCTGGCCCGGATCACCCGGGATCTGAAGGATTCCACCCGGGATCTGGAGTTGGGAATCGCCGAGCGAAAATCCGCAGAGGAGGCCCTGAAAACCAGCGGAGACGAATCGGCGAAGCTTCTGGAGGAAGTCCCAGCAGTTGTATTTCGGTGTCCAGAAGCTGGCCCACAAGACCATCGGCGCTAACGAGGAAGAACGCCAGAGGCTCAGTCTCATACTGCAGGATGAGATCGCCCAAGCCCTCCTGGGCATCCATATGCGCCTTCTGGTCTTGCGGAGAGAGGTCACCGCCAACTCCGAGAATATCAGGAAAGAAGTCGAACTGACGCAGCAGTTGGTGCTAAAAGTAGTGAGCATGATCGACGGCATTTTGCGCGACTTCGAAACTTCCGATGAAAACTGATCCGGCAGCATTTTCCAAAAGTTATCAGGCCGCGTTGCGCAAACACCTGGCCCAGGGACCCGCCTCAAGTCCGGCTTTGCTGAGTCTGGGACGCCGGGCCTTGAAACTTGGATTGGAAACGCTGGAGCTGGCGAAGATTCACGAGGAAGCGCTCGTCTCTCTGGAATCGACCGGGGCAACCGATGTCCTCAGCGGTCAGCAGCTGCTGCGGCGCGGCACGAGCTTTTTTTCCGAGGTCATCACCCCGATCGAAGAAACCCATCAAGGCGCGAAGGAGGCTAACGAACAGATGAAACTGGCGTACGAAACTTTGTCGTTGCGCACGAAGGAACTGGCCGACTCGAACGAGAAGCTGAAGGGTGAGATCGACCAGCGAAAGGCGGCGGAGGCCTCCCTCAGAGCGAGCGAGGCGGTCTCGAGCCTGCGGCTGAAGAAATCGCTTCGGCTCCAGGAGGAACTGAGGTTGCTCTCGCATCGGCTTTTGTCCATTCAGGAGGCCATGCGGAAGCGCCTTAGCCGCGAACTGCATGACGTGATCGCGCAGGCCCTGACAGGCCTCGATTTGCAATTGGTTACCTTGAAAAACAGTCCGCGGCGGACGCAGCGGATTTTCACGCGAAAATCGAAATAACCCAACAGCTCGTCAAGAAATCCGTGGACGTTCTACATCGCTTTGCGCGCGATTTGCGGCCGACCCTTCTCGATGACCTCGGCCTGATCCCCGCGCTTCAGTCGCACATGAAGGAGTTCATGGAAAACACCGGCATCCGCGTGACCTTCAGCGCCTTTGCCGGGCTGGAGCAAGTGGACAATGCGGTGCGGACGGCGTTGTTCCGCGTCGCTCAGGAGGCGCTCAGGAATATCGCGAAACACGCGAAAGCCAGTCAAACGTCTGTGGTCATCCGGGAAGACGACGAGGCCCTCTACATGGAGATCCACGACAACGGCAAAGGATTCGATGTAAAAGGTGTGGTTCTAAGGAAAAGCAAACGTCTAGGTCTGATAGGCATGCGGGAGCACGTGGAGATGATCGGCGGCGCGGTTTTCATCGATTCCGCGCCCGGAAAAGAAACGACCGTGCAGGTGAAGATTCCGCGTCGTAAGATCCGCCCTCGAAAGCGCTCGTCAAAGTCTCCAGCGCAGCCCCCCAAAAAAAGCCCATGAGTCGAATCACTGTTCTGTTGGTCGAAGATCACTTGATCGTTCGCGAGGGTTTGCGTGCTTTGCTGGGGCTCGAATCGGACATCGAGGTTGTCGGTGAGGCTGGAGATGGCCGCGCGGCGCTGGAGTTAACACGGAAACTGAAACCTGATGTGGTGGTGATGGACATTGCCCTGCCGAAACTTAACGGCGTGGACGCCACCAGTCAGATTCTTCACGAGTTTCCTAACACCAAGGCGCTCATTCTCTCCGCGCACAGCGACGATGCCTATGTGGAGAAAGTCATGGACATCGGCGCATCGGGATACCTCATCAAACAATCCGCCGCGCACGTCCTGCCGGAGGCGATTCGAAGAGTTCACAGAGGAAAGACCGTTTTCAGTCGCGTCATCTCGAAGCGCCGCAAGCAGCGGAATGAGAGTGGTGACGCCCCGGGATCTAAGCAGTCCAAAAAGGACCCGGGAAAACTGACTTCGCGTGAAGCCGAAGTGCTTCAACTGATCGCGGAAGGCTACGCCAATAAACAAACCGCGGACGTGCTGCATATCAGTATCAAGACCGTGGAAAAGCATCGGCAGAGTCTCATGAACAAGCTTAATATTCACGACACCGCCGGGCTCACGCGCCACGCGATCGCGGAGGGGATCATCGAGAGTAGCGTGCAGGTTACTATTATTTGAATCGACGTAGCTTGCCGGATGTGAGGGTTTCCGAAAAAATGGGGTGAACACCCTATTTCGCTGGGCTGGAAAAGGTGTCCAGTGTAGCCATGACACCGGCCGAATCCGCGAAATTGATAACCTTCGGGGAGTTTGTCGTCTTCGTTTACGACGTGTGGGGCGAACCCCGCGCGGGAGAGATGGTTAATATCGCTCTCGATACCGGTCTGGTCGCCTTTCCCAAGCGAAAAGCAGGCGTCAAGCCGCGGGAGAAGTCTCGAATCGAATCGCGGCGGTGCCTCAGCCAAACAAGGCGATAATGAATGGCCTAATCATAATAAACTTTTCAGTTCAGTTCAAACCAACAAAAAACCACACACTCCAATCCAATGAAAAAACACAATTCAATTCTCGTCCACGCCCTCGGCCTGCTGCTGCTTGCCGGTGGGAATGCCATCGCTGAGGGAGGCAAGGTAGTCCCAGTCGATCCGCTTCCCGTCTGCACGTCTTCGATTACAGGTTCGGTCACCGCGGGCTATCGCACCAACTACATTTTCCGCGGATTGGGCTTTGGCGAGGACGTGGTCCTTGCTGACATCGAGGTCACGGCTCCACTCAGCCAGAACCTGGACTTCGTCTTCGGCGCCGAATATTTTAATGTCATTCAGGACAACGAGGGCCTTCGCGACGCACAAGGTTTCGACCGGCTTCGTCGAGTTCCAAATGGGGGCGCTCGACTTGGGAATCGGAGCCATCTTCTACACCCATCCCGAAGCGGCTATTATCGAAGACAAAATTGAAGGCGGATTGACCGTCGGAACCAGCGTCTTTGACGACTTACTCTATCTGCAATTCTCATACTTCCACGATTTCGAGTTTGGAGGCAATTATTTTGAACTCGCGGGCCGCAAAACGATCCCCCTGACAGATTGCCTGGACTTGAATCTCGGCGGCGGCATCGGATACGGAGATGACTACGAGTTTCAGGAAGACATCTCGATTGGAGACCATGTATTCGCCAGCGCCGGCCTCACCTATTGGCTAACCGACGCCGCGTCAATCAACGCCTACGTGGCTCACTACTGGCTCTACGACGACTCGGAAGACGAAGAGAATCTGCACGGTGGAGCTGCGTTGACGGTTCGCTTCTAATATTTCCGAAAAAATCCCCACTCAGAACCACGCTCGTCGGTGCCCACCTTTTGTGGAAGCTGGCGGGCGCTTTTTGTTTTCATTAATCTCGAGTTCGGCAGTTACTGGCCGCGCCTTGGATCCGGCCGAAAGTTTTTAAAAGTTTTCGTTATATAAAAATTCAACAGTGTTCGTTCGCGCGCCGACGTAGTTTCGATTGGCAATCGAACCGAGCACTATCGAATTCGACTGCCGGCCGAATCTACGAAATGGCCACACTTTGAAAAGTAGAACAATTTGCGAGCTTCAATGCCCCGATCCGCAACGTGATCCTTTCTTGATCACAGACGACGGAAAGACGGTTTGCTAAAAGCTGCCGTGCCGCTGTAGATTCCGATTCAACCTATTTCGGTTGTTCCAAGCGGTTGGTGTGCGGAACTCCGTAGTAATCGTGAAGTGCGCCGTCATAGTCGAGGTTGACCGGCGCGTGTGGATCAAACTCCGGCGCGCCTTTGATTCGTTCACGCGTCAGGTCGAAGGTGACCGACTTGTCTTCCCATCGGATCAACTCGTTCCAACGTGGCGAGAGCAAGACTTTCTTCCCGGGCAACCAATCGCCGGTATCGACAACGAAATATCGTATCTGCCACGGCTTGGTTTCGACAATGAAGTCAGAGACCGAACCGACATCGCCGTCGTTCGCACTGACCTGATAATTCATAATCTCATTTGCCGAGCGAAGGTTTCGTTTGCGAATATGTTTCGTTTTCTCGGATAGCAGGTCGACCTCGACCGGGCGCGGCACGTCGACAGGATAGGGACCGAAGCCCCAAACATCCGACCCAACCCAGTATTGAGTCTGCTCGTAGTGATCTGCGAGCGCCTCTTCCATTTCCTGAGAAATCGGCGGATGCCATTGCGCAGGCGGCGAACTCTCGATCTTTGCTTTGGTTAGGGCGACAGGTATGCTGACGTCGTGCACGGCGAGATCTGGATCCCTGACGGACTTCGGGCTGATCAATACCTCTTCCCGACTGAAAAAACCGCCAACGTCGACAACGAGATAACGGATCGCGAAGTGCTGGTCGTCGAAGAGGAAGTCGGCGCACTTGCCGCACTTCCCGTCTTCGGCTTCGACTGGGGTTCCAATGAGGTCTTTGATAGTTCTAAACATGGGTTTTGTAGGTTGGTTGATTTGTAGTTGGTTTGCTGGCGCTTCCTCAAGCAATTGCCCGAGGCTCGCTTTAGTCAGGCTTCGATGCAGGAAGTAAGGAGACCAGGGATTCGCTTCGTTGCGCCGGCGGAACTA
>JBLHKS010000340.1:0-5351 GCA_047620505.1 Verrucomicrobiales bacterium
CATCGGAATCACTTCGAGCATTTTCTGGCGTGCAGCCTCGGGAATCGACTCGCCCATCTCGGTTAGAACCACACCAGGGGCGACGGCGTTGACGGTGATCCGTCGTTTCGCGAGTTCTTTGCTCAGCGCCTTGGTCAGCCCGACGACTCCAGCTTTCGCCGCCGAATAATTGGCTTGGCCGAAAAATCCGACCGCTCCGGAGATCGAAGCCATGCTGACGATCCGGCCACCTGCGTTCAGCGCCGAATTCGCGGCTTTGCAGAGGTTGAAGACGCCGGTCAGGTTGGTGTCGATCACGGCCTGCCACTCTTCAGCGGCCATTTTCTTGAGCGAACGATCACGGATGATCGCCGCATTGTTAATCAGGATATCAAGCTGGCCGATTTCAGCGATCATCGCTTCAACTTGGGCCAGATTTCGCACGTCCGCAGGCGCGATGGACGCCCGTTCGCCGAGAGCCGCCGCCGTCTCTTCGGCTCGACCGCGATTCAGGCCTTCCGCGTCTTCAAAGTAGTTGATGACCACCTTCGCGCCGGCCGCATGAAGCGTTGTTGCGGTCGCGCGACCGAGGCCCTGACCGCCACCGGTGATGAGCGCTGTTTTTCCTGAGAGATCGATCGAAACCATTCCGGAGTCTGCGCATGGCGAGCTGCAATGACAAGAACTGGAGCCGCAAATTCTGAATCGAATCAAATTCAATGATTGACGGCGGTCGGCATTTCTGAACACTTGCCGCGTGAACTCTCTTCTTCCTCTCGATCTGCAGGTTAATGGTTATGGTGGCGTCGATTTCTGTTCCACAGGGACGACGCCGGAACAGTTTTCGGAGGCGTGCGCTGCGTTAAAGGAAGACGGCTTCGGCGGCGTGTTGGCGACGATCATAACCGATCACGCCCCTGAAATGGCGGCTAAACTAAGCCAGATCACCGCGGCGCGTGAGGCGGATCCTGCGGTCGCAGAGATGATCGTCGGTATTCACATCGAAGGGCCGTTTCTTTCGCCAGCTGATGGCTATCGCGGAGCGCATCCGCTGCCTGCCGTGAAGGAAGCGAACCTGGATGACATGCAGCAGCTGCTGGACGCGGGAGGCGGCTTGACAAAGCTGGTTACGCTGGCCCCGGAGCAGGATAGGAAGGGCGAGGTGACGCGCTTTCTCGTCGATCAGGGAATAACGGTTTCAGCTGGGCATTGCAATCCTTCGATGGACCAGCTCAAGGCCGGAATTGACGCCGGTTTGAGCATGTTCACCCACCTTGGCAACGCCTGTCCCATTCTCATGCATCGCCATGACAACGTGATTCAGCGTGCTTTGAGCCTCAGCGACGATCTCTGGATTTGCGTCATCGTCGACGGCGTCCACGTCGAATTTCCGGCGTTGAAAAACTACATTCGGGCGGCCGGAATCGACCGCACTATCGCAGTTACGGATGCGATTTCCGCAGCTCGCCTCGGACCCGGCCGCTACACGCTCGCGGGCTGGGATCTGGTGATTGGCGATGATCTCGTCGCCCGCGCTCCGGACGGCTCGCACTTCGTCGGATCGACCGTGACGATGCCACGACTTCTGGCGAATCTTCGCGATGAATTGGGGCTTAACGAGGATGAAATCGAGGCGCTGACGGTTCGAAATCCGCGAGTCGCGATCGGCCTTGGCTGATTCGGCTCACTCGCGGGTTGCCTCGAATCTCTAACATATCCAAAGGAAATGCGTCGACAAAACTGGCCCGCTGGCTTCCTTGCGGCAAGATTTCCCGTTTTTTCCCCCAGGACACCCCGGTTCTGGGGCGTTTCAGGCCCTAGTTGACCCCGCACTATCGATTTTTTACTTCCTCGCAAAATGACCGCGATTGAACAAGCCCTCTCCACTGCCCTGACGGCGAATCCCGAAAACTGGGAGCTTCGCCTCGAACTCCTGAGCAAACTCAGCGCGAGCGGCTCGCACGACGATTTTCTGCGTTTGCTCGCCGAAGCGCCAAATCCACCGGCATCCGAAAAGGAACTCCGCTTGGTGACCGACCTCTGCGTGAAGGCGAAACAGCCAGCAGCTGCTGAGCCGGTTTTGAGCGCGTTTGTCTCGGAAAACCCAGCTAGCGGCCTCGGCCATTACCTTTTCGCCAAGCTCCTGGCCAAAACCGGTGGGCTCGACAAGGCACGCGGTCACTACGCCACTGCGATCGCGCTGAATTCGGATCTCGAAGACGACATTCTGGCTTCTAAATTGGCGGATTTCGGCCAGACGATGATGCACTCTCCGGCCGAGGCGGATGCGGTCATTCAGGAACTTTCTGAGCCGGCGCCTGCAGCTGAAGTTCCGGTGGTGACGGCGATTGAGCCCGTTCCAGAACCTGAGCCTGAGCCGGCAGTTGCCGCTTCCGCTGTCGTTACCATTCCAGTTTCGGTAGCGCCGATCGCGCCGCCCGAATCTCTCGCGATGGCTCCTCCGATAGAGGAATTCGAGCCCGATGTGCCCGCCGAAGTCGAAGAAGCGACCGCTCTGAACCAAATTCCCGCGCTTGAGGCCGATGTCGCTCCGCCTCCCCTGGTTCCTGAGATTCCCGAGCACGCAGATCCGGCAAACCTCGATTTCAGCGCTCCAGTCGATCCGCACGCCCATATCGTCGGCGATGGCGACGCGGAAATGGTTGAATTTGAGGCCGGTGCCCACCTGACTCGCCGTATCATTCTGGGCGATCCGGCGGAATTGATCGAAGCGCCCGAAAAGGAAAAAGCAACCGGTCGCGGCATCACGGCAATCGCGATTGCCGTCCTCGCTCACATGTTGATCGCGATCCTGCTCGCATGGATGGTGATGGCGAGCGCACCTGAGAAACCGCCAACGATCGTGGCGACCGCGATGGGCGTGCTCGATGATCCGTCGCTCGAAGTGAGAGAAGTGCAAAAGCAGGTTCAGCGCACACCGGTTCAATCGGCGAGCGCACTGGCCGATGTCATCAGCGTCTCTGGAATGAGTGAAGTCGCGTTGCCGAAAGTCGACACACCGGCGATGACATTCGAACCGATCGGGATGGGAGACGCGTTTGGAAGCAGCATGACTTTCGATGCCGGTGCCGACGGCGGAATGGTTTCGTTTTTCGGCTCGAAATCGACTTCAAAGAAGGTCGTCTTCGCAGTCGACTATTCAGCTTCGATGAGGTCGATGGACAAGGATAAACTGATGCGCGCCGAACTCTCAAAATCGCTCACTGCGTTGCCGAACGGAATTTCCTATCAGTGCATCTTCTTTGCTGGCCCGTCTTGGTATCATGGTCAGACTTTGGCCAGGAGTGGAAGCCCGAATGTGGTTAAAGCAGAAAAGGGCAATGATAAATGGCCGTGGGTCGCTGAAAAAGGTGCCATCTACAAACCTGGATTCACTGATGATCCCCGGGAACTCCCGATGATGGACTACATCAGCTCGAGCCGCAGTAATATTCGGAAATCGGTTAAACTGGTTCAGGAAACCCCGCTCGTTTACGGCACGGACTGGCGCTGGCCGCTTTACATGGCGATGAATTTGAAGGCGGATACGATCTACTTCATGACTGACGGTGCTTACAGCGGCGGCCAGAAAGTTTTGGATGAGCTCATCGCCTACAACAACAAGAACGGCCGCGCCCGGATCAATACGATCTGCATGATGGTGCCGCAGGCGATGGAGAAGCTCCAATTCCTCGCCGAGAAGAGCCGTGGAGAGTGCAGTCTCGTGCTGAAAGACGAGACAGTCCTTCGCGGAAAAGATCTGGAAGCGTATCTCAAGAAGGGGAAGAAAAAGTAGCCCCTGCCAGCAGCTGCTGAATCGTCCGGGGCTCGAAAGGAACGCGGAAAATCGCCCGTGGAATCGGCATGACAAAAAGCTGGCATCTCGACCGCCGAACTTTGCTCCGCGGAGCAGGCGCTTCACTTGCGCTTCCCTTCCTTGAATGCATGGGCGAAACGGCCGGGGCGAAGGAGCTTCCGAAGCGCTTTTGCTCGATGTATTTCCCCTACGGAGCGAGTACGCCGCCGGACGAGCACGAGGACCGCAATTGGGGCTTTTTGCCAACTGGCGAAGGCCGGGATTTCCGGTTTACCGAATGCTCGAAGTCGCTGAAACCACACCGCGATCAGGTGACTTTCCTCCAAGGTCTTTCTCATCCGAACGGGCGCAGCATGGGCGGGCACGACACGGCTGATATTTTCCTGACAGGCGCAAAACTCAAGGGCAGCGACCTGAAAAACTCGACCTCGATCGATCAGGTTATCGCCGGGCAGACGGACGGCGATACGCGGTTTCGTTCGCTCACGATTTCGAGCGACGGCGGGGTTGGCGAAGCGACTCGCGCGAGCACCCTCTCCTTCAGCCGAACTGGCCAGCCGATCCCCGCGCTCAATCAGCCGCAGATGGTTTTCGACCAACTTTTCGGTCAGAACAGCGCTTCGCTAGCCGATCAGCGCCAGCAGCTGCTGAATTCCAGCGCGATGCTCGATCGTGTTTATGGCCATGCGAAGTCTGTTCGCGGAAGCCTCGGCAATCAGGATCAGGAGAAATTCGACGAATACATCGATTCGGTTCGCCAGATCGAAAAGCGAGTCGAGCGATCCCAGCAGTGGCTCAAAATTCCTAAGCCAGAGGTCGACGCCACCGGGCTGCATCTCGAAGCCGACGACAATTCGCCGCGCGAATTGATTCAGACGATGTACGACCTGATTTTCCTCGCGTTCCAAACCGATTCCACCCGCGTCGCCACGTATCAGCTCGGCAGCATGAACGGCGCGACGTCGATCGCCGGGAAGTTCCCTCAGTTGGTTGGAATTGGGAAAGCGATGCATTCAAACGCTCACGGCGCCGGCAAGCCAGGGGGCTTCAAGCAGCAGGGCGAATGGGATCAGTTTCTCGTTTCACAGATGGCTTATTTCATGGAGCGGCTTGCCGCCACGCCTGAAGGAAATGGGAATCTGTTAGACCGAACGGTGATTTTTTACGGCTCCAGCAACAGCCGGACGCACAACAACACGAATTACCCGTTGATCCTCGCCGGAGGGCGCGATCTGGGCTTGAAAGGCGGCGCGCTTCACAAATTCGATGCGCAAACGCCGCTCTCGAACTTGTTCGTCAGCGTGCTCAATCAATTCGGAGCCGAACGCGAGTCGTTCGTCGACAGCACGGGCGAAATGACAGAGGTCCTAGCCTGACAGACCCACACATCTGTCATCCCGAGCCTGCCGAGGGACCTCCTCCCCGGCGTTTGACGTAGACATCTCACAACCGATCGAATTCGGTTATCGGCGCGAATGGCCAGCGAATGCTCATGATCGAAGGAAGCCTGGAGTCGGCGAGAGGTCCTTCGCCAGGCTCAGGATGACAGGAACCG
>JBLHKS010000341.1:0-5335 GCA_047620505.1 Verrucomicrobiales bacterium
GGATTCCGATGCGGCGGTCGCTTCGACCGTTGAGCAACTGCTGGATAGCGAACGATTCGGCGAGCGCTGGGGGCGGCATTGGCTTGATACAGCCCGTTATGCCGAATCGACCGGAAAAGACATCAACATGACCTACCCGCATGCGTGGCGGTATCGCGATTACGTGATCGATTCGTTTAATGAGGACAAGCCGTATGATCGGTTTCTAAAAGAGCAGGTCGCTGGGGATTTGCTGCCGATCAAGACGGATGAAGATTGGCAGGAAAACCTGATCGCGACCGGGTTTCTCGCGCTTGGAACGAAGGGACTCAACGAGCAGAGCGCGCGTCAATTTCAGATGGAGGTTGTCGATGAGCAGATCGACACGCTGACGCAGGCTACGATGGGTTTGACGGTTGCTTGCGCGCGCTGTCACGACCACAAATTCGATCCGATTCCGACGACCGATTATTATGCGTTGGCCGGGATTTTTCTGAGCACGGAGACTTTCTACGGCACCGTGGCTGCGGTTCAAAACAGGCGATCTTCGAATCTTCTGATTCTGCCGATTCATGATCCGACGGGAGAGACGATGAGCGCCGAATCGCGCGCTGGATTGGAAAAGAGGCTCGCTGACATGGAGGCGGAGCAAATTGTGCTTAGGCAGGCGCGGCAACGCGAACGCCAGGGGATGGGAACTGCGGATCCGAATTCAGCTCAGAAAGCGATCCGTTTGACGACGGTGACGAACCAGATTCGTGCCAGGCTGGAAGGGGTAGGCGCGGATGGTAAGCCGAAGACGTTTGCGATGGGCGTTCAGGATCGAGATGACCAGATTGACGCGACGGTTTTGGTTCGCGGTGAGATCGATAAACCGGCTCAAACCGTCGAACGCGGATTTGTCCAGGTCATCGAGCACGCCGAAACACCAGAACAGATCAAAAGCGGGTCGAGCGGGCGCTTGGAGTTGGCAAGCTGGCTTACCTCGCCGGAAAACCCGCTCACCGCCCGCGTGATGGTCAATCGAGTTTGGATGCACCTTTTCGGCAAAGGAATCGTCGCTTCTCCGAACAATTTTGGCACGAGCGGCCAAGCTCCGACGCATCCGGAATTGCTCGATCACCTCGCCGTGAAATTTATGGAAGACGACTGGTCTGTGAAATCGCTGATTCGCGGGATCGTGCTTTCCAAGACCTACCGGATGAGTTCGGAATTCGATTCGGCGAATTATCAGGTCGATCCTGACAACAATCTCCTCTGGCGGGCGAATCAGCGAAGGCTGGATGCAGAAGCGATTCGTGATTCGATGCTCACTGTGAGCGGAAATCTGGAACTTGAGCGTCCGCGCGGGTCACTGGTTTCGGAAACCGGCGATGCTCGGATTGGCCAGATTCTCCAGCCTGAGGCTTTCGATAAACCTTCGGCGCATCGATCAGTCTACTTGCCGATTGTTCGCGATGCTGTGCCGGAGTCGCTCGCGCTTTTCGATTTCGCTGAGCCCGGCTTCGTTGCTGGAAACCGGGAAACGACAAACGTGCCGTCGCAGGCGCTCTATCTCATGAACAACTCCTTCGTTAGTGCGCAGGCCAAGTCGATGGGCGCGTCGCTGCTTGAGCGATCTGATGATCCAAAACAGCGAGTCGGTTTTGCGTTTTTGCAGACCTACGGAAGGGCACCGACGCAGGAGGAAATCCAGAGCTGCATCAACTTCTTCAACAAATTCATGCCAGCAGCTGCTCGCGAAGCTGGCGGTCGCAAGGAGGCTGAAGAACTGGCGATGGCGAGCTTCTGCCAGGCACTTTTCTCGTCTGCCGAGTTTCGTTTTCTTAACTAATTTCAATTCAATCCGTTCCTGACATGACCACAGAATCTCACTCGCCGATGTCTCGCCGTAACGCGCTCAAGTCCGCCTCGAGCGGATTTGGTTACCTCGCTTTTGCGGCTCTGGCCGCTGATCAAGCCCGCGCGCAGGAAAATCCGCTCACCCCGAAAACCTCGCATTTCGCGCCTCGGGCCAAACGCGTGATTTTCCTTTCGATGCGCGGTGCGCCTTCGCACGTGGACACTTTCGACTACAAGCCGGCGCTGACGCGTGACGACGGAAAAGCAGGAAAGTACGGCGGTTCCCGTGGGGCGATGCTGATGAAATCGCCATGGGATTTCGCGCAACACGGCGAGAGCGGGCTCTGGATCTCCGACTTGTTTCCGAACCTCGCAAAACAAGCGGACGACCTCTGCCTGTTGCGCTCGATGCACACCGATCAGCCTAACCACCCGCAGGCAACAACGCAGATGCACACCGGCAGTTTTCAGTTCGTTCGACCGTCGCTTGGCGCGTGGTCGCTCTACGGACTCGGCACGGAAAACGCGAACCTACCGGGTTTCATCACCCTGAATCCGTTCGGCACAGCCCAGAATTACGGCAGCTCGTTTCTGCCTGCGATTTATCAGGGGGCTAAGCTCAAAACCGCTGGAGACGGTAGAGGTTTTGCGTCTCGTCGGCGGGGTGGGGGATCCGAAGAACCTCCGCAGATTCCGAATATCAAAAATCCGGATTTGAACAAGGATCTTCAACGAATTCAGCTCGACCTCGTGCAATCGCTGAATCGCGACAAGCTGAAGCGCGATGTGCATCAGCCAGAGGTCGAAGGCGTGATCGAGTCGTTTGAACTTGCCTACCGGATGCAGGACGAGCTTCCTGAGAAAGTTGACATCAGCGGCGAAAGTCAGGAAACGCTCGATCTCTACGGAATCGGCACGACGGAGACTGATTCCTTTGGTAAGCAGTGTTTGTTGGCTCGGCGTTTTGCAGAAGCCGGCGTTCGATTTATCGAAATCACGCACTCGAGCAGCTGGGATCAGCATCGAAATCTGAAGGCCGACATGGAGCGGAATTGCGGCGAAACGGATCTTCCAATCGCGGGGATGCTCAAGGATTTGAAGCAGCGAAACATGCTCGATGATACGCTCGTGATGTGGTCAGGCGAGTTCGGAAGGACGCCCCACGGACAGGGCGGAGACGGGCGTGATCACAACAGCAAAGGGTATGCGAGTTGGATGGCCGGAGGCGGAGTGAAGGGCGGCTTCAGCTACGGTTCGACTGACGATCACGGCTACGAAGCGGTCGAAAATAAAATGCATACGCATGACTGGCATGCTACGATTTTGCATCTGTTAGGGCTGGATCACGAGAAGCTGACTTTCAATTACGCTGGTCGTGATTTCCGCCTGACAGACGTCCAAGGTCAGGTTGCGAAGGAAATTCTCGCCTGAGCAGCTGCTGCGCCGCTATTCCAGATCGAAGGGTCTGACTTCGAGTTCGTCGAAGACGCTTTCAAGAAGACGGAGATCGAACGCTGTTCCGAATTTTATCAAAATCGCTCCGTTCCCAATTTCCACAGCTACGGTGGGTCGAGCAACTGTTTGGTTGTTCACGACGACAGAAAATCGCTCTGAGATCCGCTCTTTCGTGAAGTTGTAGATCTCCTTCGCCGACTCGATCGAACGAATCCCTAGTTGCCAGC
Organism: Verrucomicrobiales bacterium; assembly: GCA_047620505.1. GTDB lineage: Bacteria > Verrucomicrobiota > Verrucomicrobiia > Verrucomicrobiales > DEV007 > JBLHKS01. The sequence continues at coordinate 3,504 of JBLHKS010000341.1, forward strand.
CTTCAAACTTAGGATCATCGCCTCCCTTGATCACTCGACTCAGCTCACACATGGGTTCTTTAATCGCGAGCCTCGTTCCGTCCTCAGCAACGATCCAAATGTTTAGTTCAGGATTCGGGTTGTACGGTGCCAAGGCATCGAGCGCCGCAAATGGATCTACTGTTGGATCCTTTTGATCTGCCAACGGATCGACAGCCGTCTCTATGGGCTGTCGCCGAAAATCAGGCTCTTCCGCGAGCATTTCGGCGTGAAAGTGAAGTGTCTCGATGTAGCGCTCGACCAACTTCGACATTCTTTGGCGCATCCGCTTTTTCTCCGGTTCGACTTGATCGGGCTCAAGCTCGAATCTCTCAGGCTCCAATTCGAGCTTCTCATGCAACGAGGCCAGATAGTAGAGCCCACGCAGATCCATTGAGTCATAAAAATAGGGCTCTCGCGACATAGCCAGCTTTAGCGCTCTTTCCAGTTTCTGTTCTGGAGTAGCTCCTTCGAAAATCCGAAGTGCATCTTCGATCTGTCTCTTGCGGGAAGAGTAGCAGATTGACAAGCCTATGTCGATGAGAGCGATGGTATCAGGCTCGTCGAACATCACCAAATGAGCCGGACCCCACTTTGATCGCACGATCATCGCGAATTCGCCGGGGACCTGTGCTTTGAGTCCGAGCGGGCTCAGGTCAACTGGATGCAGTTTACCTCCGCTCGCATTTTTGGACAGAAACGTATCCAAGAACGTTCTCGCATCCGGATCGCTGGGGGTTCCCTCGTATTCGTCGATAGTGGGGACACCAAGTTCCGTGAGTCGCCAGATTAGTGCCTCGTTCGCTTCTCTTATGTGGAGGGTTTTTTCTCCAGCGACGATCCCCATCGGAAGGATGACGATTCGACCATTCCAAAGTCGAAAATCCATCCTAGCAACAACAGTGATATATCGAAGAGCTTCGATCGCCGGAACATTGGTTAGCCGTAGCGAAATTTTCGGCGCGTCTTCAGCCGGTCTTCCGAGATCCTCCGGCCGAATCACCTCGATTGTCAGTTTGGAACTTGCCCGTTCGAGCATCTGATTGCCGAACCATTCCAGCGCTTCGGGTAGCGGAACGTCCTCCAGATCGACACTCGGAAGAATCGTGTCCATCAGCACTTTTCTCAGATTTTCGTCGTTCTGCGCGGTGCAAATCGAACTCCAGCCCAGAATGATCACGCAGAAGCCAATTGATAAAAGGAAACGGGTCATGCGGAGGATTCTATCGCAAATCCAAGACCCGGGCGAGCCGAAACCAGTGGCCTCAATTCAAATCCGCTCGGGCCCAGGCGAGAATTCGCTCGGCGTCGCGAGCGCGTTCGGGATTTGAGCCCAGTTCACGCTCAAACCGATTCGCCCAACGGCAGGCACCGCTCCGCGATCCCATTTTGAGGCGCTGGGCTACCCAACCAAGCGTGACCGTCGTGTGCCGCGTCAGGAGGTTTGCGAGCAGAGCTTTGCGCCAGTCGCTCTTGGGAAGCGTCGCGAGATTTTCGGGGGTCAGCTGAAGTTTCAGAAGGCCGAATTGCAGGATTTTCCCAGCGAGCTCGTCTCCTGATTTGGATTCGCTGTTCTCAGCAGCTGCTGAGGCGGTTTCTCGAATGATGCGATTCAATTCGTCGCAAAATCCTGTCGAACCGAAGTACCAGCCGCGACGTAGCGAGCTGTGCGGCGACTGCCCGGCAACCGCGCCGACGCCGACCGTTTCCGGGGGTTCAAGGCGGCGGCGATCATGCAGCCTTTCGATGAACTGATTTCGCCCGACTGCTGTGTCGGAAAAGCCGAAAGCTTTGAGCCCGTAGACGGCTTCCTG
>JBLHKS010000342.1:0-5228 GCA_047620505.1 Verrucomicrobiales bacterium
TGGACGTCGTGCCCGGCCTCCAGCAACTGTTGGGCGAGCCCGGCGAAATATTTCTCCAGACCGCCGCCACCGCCGATCTGTTTGTGAACCAGCGCCAGCTTCACTCCGCCGTCTCCTCGTTTTTTTGATGCTCGTAGGTTCGGCTGTAGCGGATGAAAGAGAGGTAGGCGACGGAGATTGCGATCCAGAATCCAGGGAAGCCGTCGAGAAATCCGCGCCGCAAAAAGTAGCCCCGGAAGAATCGCCAAAAGGGCCTTGTCAGGGTTCGGATCGGCGACCAGCGACGGCCGCGTTCGATTTCGTTTTCCAGAAACGCATTGCTGAAGGTTTCGATCTTACTTATGAAGCTCAGCATCGTGGGAAACGAATAGTGATTCAGGTCGCCCCTCATCCGTTTCACTGCGCCGGGAACTTTGACGACTTCGTGCTCCGGATCGCCGCCGATGACTCCGCGATCTCGGCGGAAAAGCCGCAGTTTGCGATCCGGATACCAGTCGCCGTGAGTGATCCAGCGGCCGAGAAATTCCGTTCGGCGAGGAAACTCAGCGCCGTCGAATTCGTCGAGGTCGCCCGATTCGAGAAATGCGATCAGCTCTGGCCGAAGTTCGGCGGAAATCTCTTCGTCGGAGTCGAGCAGTAGAACCCAAGGCTGGCTGCAGAGAGCGAGCGCGACTTTTTTCTGCTCGCGAAAACCGAGCCATTCCTGGAAATGCCATTGGGCTCCGAATTCGCGTGCCACGGCTTCGGTCCCGTCCGTGGAGCCGGAATCGACGACCACGAGTTCGCTCGCCAGATCTGCCGCGCTGGTGAGACAGCGACGGAGATTATTTTCCTCGTTTTTGGTGACGACGAAAATGGTGAGCGGTAGCGGCAATTCCGGCATCCGGGGATTTTAGCGAGCATTGCTCACGTGGAAGCGGAATTCGTGAAAATCTCAATCACGGAAACCGTGCGCGTGCCCAAAAGGAATCAGCTTCCAAGCGTTACGCGCCTTCTGGGATTTCTCGCGGGAACCAGCAGCTGCTGGGGAAAAAACGAACCGGTTACCAGTTCTTAATCCACATCGCTCGATTCTCGTCTCCCCGATTCGGGTCATTGCCAAGGCTCCAGAGATCGTAAGAACCCCGGCTGTATTGACCGCCGCCGTCCGGGACGTCTGCGTTCGTGTTGGGCTTAAAATTCATGTAGAAAAACGGAGAATTCCAGACGTCGACTGCTGCGTAGGAGTCTCCTAATGGCATCACCAATGTGGTGCCGATCGGCGTTCCGTTTTTATCAAACTTCGGCGGCAACAGCTTGGGCATGTAGGTTTTCACCTGTGAGTCATTCTCATCATTTGGCGAACTGTCAGGCATTGCGTTCCCGTTAAAGTCCCCGAAGAGGCACTTGTAGAGCAGCGGTCCGCCATCTTCGAGTTTTTCGCAGATCGGAAAGCTGCCGTTATCAGTTTTCCACGCGGTGAGACCAGTTTGGAGTGCTTCCAGACGGTTTTGCGTTCGGTAGCGGGCGATCCGGTTTTTCACGGGGCCAGCTGCGGCGGCAACGAGGCCCGCGAGGAGGACAATGATGAGCATCACGAATAGAAGTTCGATCAGTGTCCAACCTTGGGTGTGCCGGATGCGGGCCCGAGGGCCGCGGGGAAGAGTCGTTTTCATCTAACTTATTTGGTTACCTTTGATGGGTGGTTCGGGCGGAGATCAAGCAAGCAGATTTTTCGGCGTCCGAGCGGCCGTCGACCGGCAGGGGCTAGCCCTGTTGATCGTTCATGCCGGTGATGATCTTGGTAAGCGGTTGGAAAAGAGCGAACACGATCGTGCCGACCACGACCGCGAGAAAGACGATCATGAGGGGCTCGAGCAGCGATGTCAGACCGGCGACCGCGGTGTCGACCTCGTCATCGTAAACATCGGCGATTTTCATGAGCATGTCTGGTAGCTGTCCGGTTTCTTCCCCGACCTGAACCATGCTGATGACCATCGGAGGGAACACTTTACTCGCCTCCAGCGGCGCAACGATGGATTCACCTTCACGGACTGCCTCGTGGACTTTGTCGATCGCATTAGAGATGATCGTGTTCCCCGCGGTTTCTCGAGTGATGTTCAACGCCTGGAGAATTGGAACTCCACTATGGACGAGGGTTCCAAGGGTTCGGGCAAAACGCGCGATCGCAGTTTTTTGCTGAACTGCGCCAAAGATCGGCATGTTCAGTTTGATGCGGTCAATTCCGCTGCGACCCGCCTTCGAAGCGGAAATGACTTTCCAGAGAGCAAACAGGCCGATCACTCCAAGGATGAGCCAGTGCAGATTTCCACCGACAAATCCGCTGGCGTTGACGACCATTTGGGTCAGCGGCGGCAGCGGCTGCCCGTTGAGCATGTCGTTGAAAATCTGCTCAAATTTGGGAACGATGACGGCCAGCAGGAAGACGAGAATCGCGATCGCGATGACCATGACGATGACCGGATAGGCCATGGCTGCGATGATCTTATTCTTCAGTTTTTGAGCTTTTTCCTGGTATTCGGCGAGTCGGTTGAGGACGACTTCGAGCACACCGCCGAGTTCGCCCGCTTTGACCATGTTGACGTAAAGCTTGTTGAAGATTTTCGGGTGCTGACCAAGGCTTTCAGAGAAAGTTGAGCCCGTCTGGACGCTATCGGCGAGACTGTGGATGCAGCTCCCCATCACCTTGTTTCTTTCCTGGTCACCCAGAACGGTGAGGCCCTTCAACAAGGGGAGTCCCGCGTCAACCAGAGTGGCCAACTGCCGAGTAAAAAGCATCAAAACTTTCGCGCCTACCCGCCCGGAAACCCGTTTTCCGCTGGCCTTTCGCGCGCGTTGCGATTTCTGGGCTTTACGCTTGGCCCCGGCTCCGACGCCGCCCTTGCCTTGTTCGCCAACCTTAGTCGGGTAGAGTCCGTTACGGCGCAATTGAGTGTATGCGTCCGCCTCATTAGCCGCCGTGATCGATCCGGTGGTTTCCTGTCCCCTGGCGTCCAGAGCGATGTATTCAAAATTGGGCATGTCCAGTTGTTGTTTTCTGTGTTTACAATGAATTTACAGAGAAGGGAAGCTTTTTCGCGATTTTGGGCGATTCAAATGAATTTGTCGAGGGTCTTTCTGGGGCTGATTAAGTGTATTTCAGAACCTCTTCAATCGTCGTCAGTCCTTCAAAAATACAGCGCTGGCCATCTTCGCGAAGGGTCCGCATTCCCAGCTCGACCGCCTTTTGCTTGAGGTTCACCGTCGCAGCTCGCTCGGTGACCATTTCTCGAATTGGATCGGTCATGTCGAGCAGCTCGAACAGTCCCTGGCGGCCTTTGTAGCCGGTGTCGTTGCAGGTATCGCAGCCTGCACCGGTGTAAAACTGGTTTCCTCCAATTGATTCCGGCCTGAGGCCCATTTTTGCGAGAAGCGCCTCGCTTGGCTGATAGGGAACTCGGCAATCCTGGCAGATTGTCCGCAGAAGTCGTTGGGCGAGAATGCCTTCAACGGTCGCGGCGACCAGAAACGGCTCACACCCCATATCGATCAATCGAGTCACGGCTCCAGGAGCGTCGTTGGTGTGGAGAGTCGAGAAAACTAGGTGCCCGGTCAGGGATGCCTGGATCGCGATTTGCGCGGTTTCAAGGTCACGCATCTCCCCAACGAGGATGCGATCGGGATCCTGACGAAGGAAAGCTCGAAGAACGCGGCCGAAAGTCAGGTCGATGGCTTCATTGATCGGGCACTGGATGATTCCGTCAATATCGTACTCAACTGGGTCCTCTGCGGTGAGAATCTTGGAGTCGATGGTGTTGATTTTCCGCAAACAGGCGTAAAGCGTGGTCGTCTTGCCCGCCCCGGTGGGGCCCGTGCAGATGAAGATACCATTCGGCTTGATGATCGTTTCCTCGATGTATTCGCCGATGTAGTCAGGAAGATTGAGGTTCTCGAGGTCGAGGTGGACAGAACTGCGATCAAGAACCCGGAGAACGACCGATTCGCCGTGCTGAGTCGGTAGGGTCGAGACCCGCATGTCGACCGGCTGACCGCCGATCGTCTTCATGATTCGTCCATCCTGAGGAACCCGTCGCTCAGCGATGTTCAGGCTCGCCATGACCTTGATTCGAGATGTGATCGAAACTTGAAGGTGAGGCGGCGGCGGCGCCATTTCGTAAAGCGCTCCGTCAACGCGGTAACGGATTTTGAAGTCGTTTTCGAACGGCTCAAAATGGATGTCTGAGGCTCTTTCCCTGATTGCCTGGTAGAGAACAAGATCGACGTAACGAATGATCGGAGCGGCGTTGGCATCGGACTCCAGATCGTCTGCAGAAAGCCCATCTTCCGTCTGGAGCTGGGTCAACTCCGAAAGAATGTCGTCAAAACCGTCATCAGTTTCCTGGTTGTAACATTGCTCAATCAGTTCGCGAATCCGGGCCGGCTCGGCTACGACGATTCGCAGCTCCTGATGGGGGAGCGTGTGGGTCAAATCATCCAGAATATTAGGGTCAAGGGGATCCGCGAGCGCGATGTAAAGTGCCCCTTCGTCGATCTGAATCGGCAAAGCTTCATGCAGGCGAGCTGTTCCCGCCGGAAGAACATCGAGAACCGACTTGCCGGGCTCGAAATTCGTCAGGTCGAAATAAACTCCGCCGATGTCTTCGGCAATGAGGTTGTAAAGAGCATCGGGGTTGAGAATGTTGTGCTCAGAAATTGTCTGGATCACGTCGCCGCCGTTACTCAGGCTGAGCTCAAGCAGCTCCTCACCCTGGGCTGCGTCAATCAGCTCCCGGCTGGTCAAAAGATCGATAATCGTCGAAGAATTCATGAAAATATAGCTGGGTGCTGATCAGGAGGCGTCGGCCATGGTGACGCGAACGATTTCCGACGCAGTGGTGTCGCCGGCGAGGATTTTGCGCACGCCGTCTTCGCGCAACGTCCGCATTCCAAGTTCGCGGGCTCGTTTTCGCAGCTGCGGGGTACTGAGTCCGTCGTTGATCATCCTGCTGCCCTCTTCGTCGAGGTTGAAAATCTCGAAAATGCCCATTCGACCCTTGTAACCGGTGCTTCGGCACTTGTTGCAGCCGTGGTTGACGAAAACCTTTGCGGATGCGATTTGCTGAGAATCAAGGTTGAGCCGGCGCATTTCGATTTCTGAAAGTTCGCCCTCCTGTTTGCAGACCGAGCAAAGTTTGCGGACGAGGCGCTGGGCCATAATCGCGCGGACGGCGCTCGAAACAAGGAAACGC
>JBLHKS010000343.1:0-5198 GCA_047620505.1 Verrucomicrobiales bacterium
ACCAACTCGAATCCAGCCAGATTGGCGAGCTCTGAAGCTAGCCAAGCCCGTGCCAGTGGCAGGACGCCTTTTTTTGGATGAAGCCGCCCCATGAAGACGACTCGAACCGGATCCGTCCCACCAGCAGCTGCTGAATTTGAATCGGTTGGCAACTCCACGCCATGAGGAATCATTTCAACCTGATCGAACCGCTGACTCAGGTTCTTGGCTTCAGGAGTCGAGGTCGCCCGGACGACATTGGCGAGCTTAGCACGGCGGCCTTCGATCATTTTCCAAAAGATCCATTTTCTAAGGCGCTTTTGTCCGAGACTCCACGGTTCGAGCATCCCATGGGGCGAGTAAACCCAGCTGAAACCAGCGCGGCGAAGAGTTGCAGCGGTCCTCGTTGGCCACTGCCAGCATCCATGGCTGGCTACCACAGTTGTCGTAGGATTCAGATTTCGATCGCCCGCCATTTCGATCGCGGACCTCGCTCGCGAGGGATCGATCGGGAAAAGAGCCGCCGTTCTGAGATTGGGCTTGGGGTCGCCCGGCAAAACCGGAGCCCAAACTTCAGAATCGATGCCATGTCGATTCTTCAAATCCGTCGACGTCGCCAAAGCCGCTTCAATCACGCCGTGGTTGCTTTGCGAGAGGCTTTCGATCAAGTGAACGACTTTGATACTGCGATTCCTCATTTTGGCCTACTTGATCCTGCATGACTGACCAAGGCAACACCAATGCTTCGATCCAGGACGCAAGAATTTCGATGAGGCCGACTGCGGCCGGGAATTTTGTGTTGCTGCTCGGCTTGCTCATTGCCTATGCGACCATCCAAACGGATTTACCCAGCCTAATGGCCTCACGAGTGGCCAGAATTGTAGGCGGATTTCTCATCGCCAGTTTCCTCGTTGAAATCCAGCAAATTGGGCTGCGCCGAATGATCCGAATCGATGCAGCTGCGCTCGCTGCGTTCTACCTTTTGACCCTGGCCGAGTTCCTGATCACTCAACCTGCGCTGGACGTACAAGTCAGCTCTTCGGCAGTCGAAACTGGCCTGGCACTTGTTATTCTAGGAATGGCTGCCCTCACGATTGGTCGTTCCTTGGTCCCCTTCAACCCTCATCGAAAGTCCAACTCAAGTCTTCCCGAACTGACTCAAACGGAGATTTTTGCGATGACAATTCTTTGTTTCATAATTGGGCATTTGCACATGGTGATAGCCGTCGGATTCAGTCCGATCGCGCTTTTCCGTGAGCTTACCGACCCGCGATTTGCCCAGGATTGGGCACGCGGTCAAGTAGGCAGTTGGAGCGCCTTACTCTATGAACTCAATCTTTTGACTTACCTGATTCCGCCTGCGGGAGCAATGCTGCTGAGTCGCTGGAAGACTTTGCCACTAATTTGGATGCCCGTCCTCCTTGCGATGCTGGCTTTTGTCTTTTTCAGCGGTTTTTCTCAAGGGTCACGCTATGTCTTCGCTGTTCATTTAATTACATTTTCTGCCGCCCTCCTGTTATCGATGAAGCGGCTGACTCTGAACAAAGTCATTTTACTTGTTACCCCAGCTTTAACCATATTAATTGCGGCTTCCTTTTTCACTCTCGAGTTCAGAAGAATTGGATTGCGTGAATACGTCAGTAGAATTCTTTCAGGCACTCAAATCGAGAATGTAGAGCGAGAACTGAGCGTTGGATCAAATCTTGAATTCATGGTCGACAACAATCTGAGGGCGATTTCAGCCCTTTCGGAGTATTTTCCGAAGCGCCATGACTATCTGGGAAGTGAAGTTGTGATTCACGGCTTAGTCCATCCAATTCCGCGTGCCCTCTGGCCCGGAAAGCCGGAAAAACTGACAATTATGCTGGAAGAGGTGCTTGGAATTCAAGGAGCAACAATCGCGGCAACTTTCGTCGGTGAGGGCTATATGGCGGGAGGATTGTTTGGCGTCATAGCTTTCGGTCTCGTATTAGGATTCTTCTGTGGAGCATGGAATCGACTCGGCGAGGTTACCGGGAACCAAACTTTACTATTGCTTTATGTGGCGGGATTCTTCTGGGCGACTGTAGCGATGCGCAGTTCGATGTGGGTCACAGTCTCGGCGCTACCCTGTCTTGCGCTATACGTTTACGCTCGATTCGTGATCCCCATTTTACGAAAACCTTCGTCCGATTTGGTTCTGAATCGAAAGCTCGAAACCGATGAAAAGAGGACTCAAAAATGATCCGACTCGATCGATTTCAGAACGATGATTTCGACCGCGGTGCCTCCCGGTTTAAGGAGGCTATCTGGATTCTAACGAAGAGGCTTTTCTTCCAATCTCGCTTTCCCTGGCCATCTAAACTCAAAGCCTGCCTGCTGCGGGTTTTCGGCGCGAAAGTCGGTCGCGGCCTCGTGATCCGACCGCGGGTGAACATTTCGTTTCCCTGGAAGCTCAGCGTCGGCGATCACGTCTGGATCGGCGAGGAAACGCTCATTCTAAGCCTCAGCTATGTAAAGATCGGCTCGCACGTCTGCATTTCGCAACGCGCGTTTATCTGTACGGGTTCCCATGACTTTCGTGCTGAGACTTTCGACATGAAAACCGGTCCGATCCGAATCGAAGACAGCTCTTGGATCGCGGCGCAGGCCTTCATCGGTCGAGACGTCACTATCGGCACCGGCAGCGTGGTCAGCGCGGGGAGCGTCGTTCTGAAAGACGTGCTTCCAGGGACCGTCGTTCGTGGAAATCCCGCCGAACCGGTTAAGCAGTTGCTGCCGGAATGAGCGCCGGATTGCAGGCGATTCGATGGACGCTTCGTGGGTTCGCTGGCCTGATTTTTCTCCCGATTTTCTTCCCCGAAACGCTGCTTCGCCCAGTTGGGGAGGCATGGATTATCGAAGATCAACTCGAAATCGCAGACGCCATCGTCGTTCTCGGCGGTGGCGTTCCTTTTAGACCGATTGACGCGGCTGAACTCTATCGAAAGGGGCTGGCCCCACGCGTTCTGGTCCTCGCGCCGCCTGATCGTTGGGAAATTGAAGCTAACCGCCTCGAAGTGATCGATTTTACGAAACCGCACCACGCAACTGCCTATCAACTCCTGCGCCAAGGCAGCGTTCCGGCGTCTGCGATCGAGATTCTGCCAGCTTCGGTAACGAGCACTCGGGATGAAGCGAATGAAGTCGCGCGTTGGGCCCGAAAAACCGGTGCGAAACGAATTTTAATCCCCACAAACCAGTTCCACACCCGCCGCGTCGACTGGGTTTTCGGTAAACATTCGGGCTGTGACTGCTTCGTAACCTCGACTCAATTTCTCCGGCCAGATCGTTGGTGGGAATCGGGAGACGAAGTCAAAAGCTTCCAAGGCGAGCTACTCAAAATGCTCGTCTATCGAGTGATTTATTGAGATTCGACCTCCAGCAGCTGCCGGATCACATTTCCGACCGCTTCGCTCCCGCCGGGCCGATATCCGGTCTCGACCAACGCAATTTTCCCGTCGGTACCGATCACGACTACGTGTGGGATGCCTTCGACCTGAAACTGCGTGCCCACGCTCTGATTCTGGTCGAGCGCAACTTCGAGATCACCCCATTCTCGAGCCTCAAGGAACTCCTGGATCCGAGCGGCGGCTTCGCCCTGGTTCACGGCGATCAGCCTGACGTCTTTTTTGGGAAACTCGGCCACGGCTTCGATCAACTCCGGCATCGATCGATGGCAGGGTCCACACCAGGTCGCCCAGAAATCCAGGACGACGATTTTTGGGGCGTCTTCGTCAAATTCGATCGCGTTGCCGTCCAGATTCTTGAGCGAAAACTCAGGAGCGTCCTGGCCTTCCATCGATCCCTCTGAATCGCCTTCATTTCCCGGAATTCGCGGGAATGGAGCCTTTTTCAGCCGCCAATCGGCGAAAGCGAGCGAAGCCGGATCCACGTTCGGAGTCGTCGGCGAGATCGCATAAATTTGATCAACCGGAAGCTGACATTTGCCGAGAAGATCGGAGCGGCCTGCCAGAAATTCTGGCCCGAAATCGTCGACCGTAAGATGAAATCGAGCCCCGTTTCCGAGGATGATCCAATGCCCGGTTTCATCCGACGTTTCAGGTTCAGCGGCAGGCTCATCATCCGCGTCAGCCTCTCCTTCGACCGGTTCAGCCGCAGGCTCATCATCCGCGTCAGCCTCTTCTTCGGCCGGTTTTAGCCAAATTGCCGCCGCCACGCGATCTCGACCAATTGTCATCGTTTCAAGCCCGGAGCGAAATGCGATCTGGCTCGCAGTTGCGGTCTCGATCGTTCCGCGAAGAACATCTCCGTTAGCCGCGAACAGAGCATGCCGTTGCGGTCGCTCTGCACGGAATCGAGGGATGAAGAGCGCCTTTTCTTTAACTTCAGCCGAAACGGGCGGCGACCAGGTGAACCCTGGCTCGCGCTCGAGTTTCAAGTGAGAAAACGCGACCGCGCGCAAACCATTATTCCACATGTCGCCAGGCTCAAACACAACTCCGCGACCGCCGCGAGGAGCCTCGTCGTTTTTTGGAATCTCAAGAACGACGCCGTTAATCGTCGCCTTCGTCATTTTGTCGTCCCATTCGATCGAAACCGGCACCGCAGATCCTGGCGAAATGTTGACCTGCTGCTGATTTCGAACCCCACGCTGTCCCCGAATTTGTTGGGCGATGTAAATTCGATCGTTGTAGTAAAAGAAAACCAGATCGGTCGAGCCGCCCACATCTTCCGGGTCGGCGCAAAAAAGCCGGACTTTGAGAGTCGAGTATCGCTCGACATCATGGAGTTTGAATTCGATCCGATTTCCCTGAAGAAACGCAGCGTGCCCAATTGATCCACCAGGTTTGATCGTGACTTTGCCGGCAGCCGTTTTTTGAATCGTGACCAATTTTGGGTCCTCGGAAAGCACTCGCCATCCCGGATCGCTGAACCCGCGCGGCTTGATCTGAACGGGCTTGAAAACCACAGCGCTGAGACTTTCCTGATCGAGTTTCGCTAACTCGAAATACTCGCTTCGAACCTGAACAACTTCGCCGTCCTCTGTGATCGAAACCAACTCACCGGCTCCGATTTCTCGGCTCGCCAGATGAAACAGTGCTTCGGCGGTGGGCCACTTTCCCGCCGAGTTTGAGCGCTCCACACTGGCCTCTTCCCGAAAATCGGCTGCGATCTCAACCGCGTCTGTCGACCCCGGGACTTGCCAGCGAATCGTGCCGCCAGCCGCAGGAACCCAG
>JBLHKS010000344.1:0-5187 GCA_047620505.1 Verrucomicrobiales bacterium
CAGATAACGCATACTCGCCTGTCCGCTGAAGCCTTCGAGCGCCAGAATCTGCCCGTCAATGATCTGCTCCGACTGAACGTCGGCGAACGCACCGATGATCGTCAGCATATTCCGCTGATTGCGCTCCGGCCGGATTTTATTCCAGTAAACCGGCATCGTGTAGGCCAACGAATGTGATTGGAGGTGCTCCAGGTCAGTATCCGTGCTGTAAGCGTAAGCCATCAGGTGATCATCCAACCCGAACGGCGATCCAACAGTCATCGCCGCAGAAGCTCGATACTCGCCCAGCAAATCGTTACCGGTGTTGTCCAACGTTGTGTAAAACAGCCACGGTCTGCGCTCGATCGCTCGCAAAATCACATCCGTTTCGCCAAATTGCTGGCCCGGCGCGTAAATCAGGTCTACTCGACGAAAAGGGTAACGGTTAAGCCAGGCAACGTCGTTTAACAGCTCGCTACTCCGAAGTTTATCGCCAGATCCGGCGCCGATCGAAGTCATGAGATATTCCGGCTCAGTGTACTCCGTCGTTCCGCCATCCTCGGCATTCTCAACAATCGTCCGACCTAACCGAGCCTCGAGAACGTCGAGCTTGAGGATTCCGTCGGTGATTTCCTGCTCAGGAATTGAGATATCGACCACCGGAATATCGGACCCCTGGTAACCGGCAATCGCTTCGCGCAACATCGAATCGAGTGAAGCGAGTGAAAGCGGCTGGCCAATTTGTTCGGCAAACATCTGCTGGACTGCGTCCGGCACCTCCAGATCACCTTCGATCGTCAGGTTGTCGCTGAAGGTCGAATGCTTGGGCGGGCCAACTTCCGCGACTGCGCCGCCTTCGACTGACTCAACCCCAGTTGCTTCGGTGCTGGCCTGTTCTCCCTCGCCGCCAGCAGCTGCTGAGTTCTGCCCTTTACTCCAAGTCGAAGCGAGCTGAATTCCGCGCAAATCCGGAATGATTGGAGTCTCGTCGAGAGTCGGAGCCTCAGAACCAGGAAGATCCAGATCGCCATCCGGCATCGGCTCACCTTCGCCGCCCGGCATCAACTCAGGCGGAAACAAACTCGGCTGCCCCACAACCGGCTTTTGACCCGCCAATCGTTGCGCAACGGCAAAAACGCTTCGTGCCGCGATTTTTTCGATCGGCGTTTCTGGAATTGGCCATCCTTGCGGATCGAGGTCGTTCCCGGTCATTTGATTTGGCGGAAGGTACGTCGGCGCGTCCGGCTGCGCAGCGGCAACTTCGACATATGGCTCGGGCTCCGGAGGCACAACTTCAATCATCGGCGCTTCTGGCGGGATGACCTCTGGCGGACCGACCTCTGCGAGCATCGCATCGGCGCCACGCCGTTCGCTCGCGGCAATTTGACTGAAATCTGCTTCGTATTCCCCTTTCAGACCAGGAATCAGCCCACCGGGCCGAGTCGGCCGAGGCATGCCCGGAGCCGTCGCTCCCCCAAACGGGGTCAACTGCCTACCATTCGCCGTCTTAGGCGCTCCGGTGATGAAAACCTTGTCGCCTTCTTCCCAGACCTCTGCCGGGGCTTCGAGCGTCGGCATCGCGAACTTCGACTCCATCCCGTAAAACTCATCGTAGGCGCGCCTGGTGTTGTCCTGCGGAGGTTCCTCGGCACCTTTTTTGCCGCGTCCTCGCTTACGATCGATCGGCTCGACTTCAACTGGTCGAAGTTGAATCGGCACGTCCGGAGGCACAGCGTCGAAATGCTTCATCGGCCGCCCAGCAACCGACGGTCCCATCGCAAGCTCAGTGAAAGGCCCGCCGTCAGCTGCGCTCGCGTCTGAAACCATCCCTGAAGTCTGTGCGAAATCGACCTCGAGAGTCGGCAGCGGCCGTTTGTGCTCCGTCTCAAAATACTTCGCAAACTGGGCGCGCTTTGCTGCGTTCGGATCCTCAGCTGGCCCCACTTCGGCCTTCTTCGACTTCGGCGCAGGCTTGGCGGACGGACCAAGATCCGGCGGTCCAGTCGGCGTGAACTGAGTCAATTGGGCAGAACCCGTAACCTCACCAGTTGGCGAATCCGCAGGCTCGATCGAACCCATATCAAGCTTCGGCAACGGCCGAGCATCATTGTTGCTCATCCAACCCTGATTTCGCTTGGCGAGTTTGCCAGCTGCACTTTCAGCCTCGGTCTCAGCAGCTGCTGGCTTCGACTGCTTCGATTTCGAGTCGGCGGTCTTCCCATATTCAGAGGGGCCCGTCGGCGTGAACTGAGAAAGTTGCGCTCCTGAAGTCGTCGCCATCTCGCCATCCTGAATCACCGAAGGATCGGCTTCGGGATTGTACTTCGGCGGACCGAATTTCGGATTGAAAGCGGTTTCGCCGCGCAGCGCCGCCTGCATCGGATCCACCGGTGCCGATTTTCGAGGCTTCTTCGGCGCCTTGGGAGCAACCGGCTTGGGAGCAACCGGCTTGGGATCCGCCTTAACCACGCCCATTCCTGGAGGCCCACTCGGCTGAAATTGCCGAAGGGGCTGTCCACTCGGGCTCGGCATCGAAGGTTCACCTACTTGAGAAACCGGGAGGCCGGAATCAACCTGGCCAGGATCAAATTGAAAGGAAGGAAGGAAACGTTTGCCGGTTTTTGGATCGATTCCGGTCTCCTGCTTCGGCGCAGGCTCTTCTTTTACCGCTTTGGATCGCCCACTGGATCGACCGTTGAAAAAACCGCGCTTCGGCTGAGCCGCCGGCTCCTCCACGGCTTGAGCCGGTGCGCGAACTGGCGCGATCGCCGCATCGGCACTCGCAGCTTCAACTTCGCTGATCGCCTGGCGAGAAGCGGCATCCAGCGGTTGCACAGAGGAGGTTTCCTGAGCGAAACACGTCGATGTCCCCGCCATCGCGGCGCACGACAGCATGATCGCGAAGGCAGCCCAAAAGCGCCTCGCGGTCCGGAGTTTTCCCAGTCCGATTCGCAGTATCATTCGTGTTTCCTTACAGGGTTTTCCGAGTAGAGGGCCAGCTTTTTAGCGAATTCTCGGGGGGAAGTCCACCCTTTCTTTGACGATTTTCTCAATTGATTTTCGATTCGCTGGTTTTCGGAGATTTCGTCAGCTGATCAATTTGACGACCAGAGCATAAATTGCGGCCCCGACGATGACCGTTGCGCTTAGCCAGAGAAAGACATCGTAAACTCGGCCAGGCCGAAGTGATTCGGGTAGCCGTCGATATCGAAAATGCATCGCCGCAACGACGACAATTAGAAGAATGACAGAGGTCGCGACTCCGCCGATGAAAACCATCGTCGCTGGCGAGTTCCCGAAGACAAAACCCACAAATAGATAGGCGAAAGCCCACAACGCAGGGATCGCCCAAGCTAAACCCGCAACCCATTTTCGGCGTTTGACAGGATCATCGAAATCATAGGCACCCATCCTGCCAAAACAATCTGAATACAGCCGCGTCCACCCTGCCAAAGCCGCAAAAAGCGTGGAAAACAGAACGATAAAGGCCCCGGCCAGAAAGACATTCTGGGCCCAGGGACCGAGAGTCTCGGTGTAGATATTTCCGAGAGTCCCGACAAGGTCGCTGTTCGCGGGAATTAATTCAGCGAGAACTTCTTTGTCCGTGACTTGCTCTCTCGTGATTTCGCCGGCCTCGACCATCTTATCGGCCTCGTCCATCGCTTTGGCGTGAAGAACGGCGGCTCCAAGAATGTAAAACGCAGCAGTCACGACGGTGTAAACCACCATCGAAACGATCGCGTCCCAGTACATGACGTTGATCCAGCCTTTAGCGCGGCGAGTCCAAGCCTCCGAATCATCACGCGGCCCGGTTTTGGCTGCGTAGCCCTTTTCGAGCAGCCAATAATTGTAAGTCATGATTTCATCGCCGCCCACGCCGGTGATTCCGAATGCGCCAATCGCTGCGATCAAAATCCAGCCCTCAGACGGCAATTGAAACGTGAAACCAGAGGCAATCTCCGCGAACCCGATCGCGTAGTCGGTCGTTTGCAGCGCGCAGACGCTTGCGAGAGTCAGCAGCGTGAACAACCCGATCATGACGATCGAGGCCTTCTCGATAAATTTGTAGTAGCCGCGAAAAACCAGCAGCGAGACCGAAATCGCGACGAGAATCGTCCAGACAACGGGTAAATCGGCCCCTGCGCTGCCAGCAACTGCTCCCGGCGTCGTAATCGGTTTTATCAGCTGAAGGATGATCGCGACCCCTCCGACGATCCCGCCGACCTGGAGAAATTTCAGGAGCATCAGCACGAACCAGCCCCACGTGGACCAGTTGGCGTGACCGATTTTCGGGCCAGGCAATTTATTGAACGACGCAAAAGTCGACTCGCCGGACTGAATCGCGTGCTTTCCGAACTCAAGCTGAAGCGTGACCTTCACAAGGCAGCTCACGATCACGACCCAGAAGCAGATGAAACCCGCCTGAGCGCCCAGAACCGTCGTCGCGATCAGCTCTCCTGAGCCGACGATCGAAGCCGAGAGAATAAACCCGGGACCGAGATGCCGGAGCTTCCCTCCAAGACTTGTCGGCGGTTCCTCAATCCTGTCGGGGGAAAGTGCGTACGGATCCGCCACGGCGGCCGAGGTTTTTGGAGCTTCGTTCGGGTTTTGGCTTGTGCTCATTGCTGAAGAACGCGCAGCTTCAGGGAGGAGACGGCTTTATGGCAAGCGTTGAATCAGGAAAAGGCGAAATGAGCCGCCGAAAACGACGAAACTGGATTCGCCTCGGCGTGATTCTGCTCCTGATACTTCCGGCGGCGTTGATCGTGCCGTTCCTTTCGGAGAGCGAGACCGTAAAGATCTCGATTGTCGAAATCGGCCCTGAATTGTGGTGCAAAATCACAAATACCGGGAAGACGCCCGCCTTGATTCAGGGAACAACGGCGATTGCTGAAATCCGAGGCTCAGACCGAACCTGGATCCTTCAAGGAAATCGACGAACCATCAGCCTGGCGTCGAAAAGTTCGATCGCGATCAGTTACGACGTTAAAAAATTGACCGGCGTTGGAGAATTCAGAATCCGCTTGAGCCGATTTCGCGAGCCGAGCCGATTCGACAACTTTCTACACTGGCTCAGTCGTCATTTTCCGGGCCAGGAAAACCGCCGAAAACTCCGCGAAAAAATCGGCCCGAATTCGGTCCACTTCTACTCTGATTGGATCGAGGTGCCCGCCGCGTCGAATCAATAAACGTCGCGCAGATACTTTT
>JBLHKS010000345.1:0-5185 GCA_047620505.1 Verrucomicrobiales bacterium
CTCGTGGCTCATGTTGGCGAGGAATTCGCTTTTGAAGCGGTTCGCGGTTTCGGCTTTTTCGCGCGCTTTTTCGAGCTCGATCGCGGTCCGGTGCAAGTCGGTCGCATCGGCTCCGTAGACGTTCACGAAATCTCCATTCGGAGCGACTTGATAAGTCATCAGGAAACTCTGCTCGCCGAGTTTCATCTCCTGCTGGGCGATTCCCGGGCCTGATTTGGAGGCTTCAACCGCTTCGGCCAGGGCGTCGTGATCGCCTGGAGGGCAGATTTTATACCAGGATTCTCCAATCAATTCTTCCGCGCCGAAAACGGCTCGAGAAGCTCGGTTCGCGAGGAGAATATTTCCGCGTTTGTCCATTTTTACGACCGGCGCCGGATTCAGCTCTGGAAAGAGCGCCATTTCGGCGAGCTGCTGATCGCGTTTCTGGATTTCGCCGACCATTTCGTTAAAACCGTCCACGAGATGCCCAAGCTCGTCATCGCTATGCTTGATCGCCCGCAAACTGTAGTCGCCATCGCCGATTTTTTGCACCGCCTGTTCCAGTTCTGTGATCGGGTCGACGATGATCCGGCCAAGCTTCGCTGAAATCAGGAATCCGCCGAGCGACGCAACGAGCAAGACAGCAGCTGCTATCGTCAGATATTGGCCCTGACGCTTTCGAAACACGGTTTTTCCGGCTCGCAAATAGACGCAACCAAGATTCTCTTCGGCCTCGGTTCCGATGTCGTGCCATTGGATGAAAAAGTCCGATTCTTCGGCCTTTTTGTCGGGAAATTCCGGAACTGGCGGGGTTTCGATTCCTTCTCGAATGTATTGGGCGAAAAGCTTATTATCCGTGGTGTAAATCGCTGCTGCGTCGATTTGCTGATGTTCCTTCAGTGCGGCGAGAGTCTCGCTGGCAGCCTCCGGGTCTTCAAACTCGACTGCCGAATGGGCGTTGAAAGCGATGATTCGGGAGAGCGTCGAGATTTCCTCGTTCAAGCCCCGTTTCATCGAAATGTAGTCAAAAACGAAGAATCCCGTGCAGGCTAGAATCAGCGCGAGCGCCGTTGTGATCATGATCACCGCAGTCTGTTTGCGTTTGATCGAGATTCTGCCGAAACGGGATTGAGAGGACTGGGATTCGGAGGGGTCCTTCATAACGAACCGCGAATCTAGCGCGGCATTCCGTCTCGGCGAGGAAATTATGTGGTCTTGGAACTGTTCGTTCGTCGATCCGGCTAAATGTGCCACATCTCGGCCGCCTCGCCCTCCATCTCGCTCAGCCTGAGGCGATCGAGTTCGGCGTCGACTTTGGCGAAAATCTCGCGCCAGACGTTTGCGATCAACTCGCTCGATTCGCCTTCCTCGGAGTTGTTCAGCTGGAGAAAAACGCCTTCCGTCGCTCGAACGACATCGCCCAGGGTGATGTCTGCCGGGTCGCGAGCGAGAATGTAGCCGCCTTTTTTACCTCGGCGGCTCTCGACGAGCCCAGCGGTGCGCAGTTCATTTAGAATCTGAACCAAATAATTGGATGAAATCTTCTCGCTCTCGGCAAGAGTCTCGACCCGCCGGACCTCGCCGGACAGGAACGTCGGTTTGAGCTGAATCAAAACTCGGCAGGCGTATTCCAGTTTCAGGGGGAGTTTCACTTCTGCTGGAGATCGAGGTTCCGATGACGGAAAGAGGGGTTGCAACTGACCAATTCTGGCACAGAGTAGAAATCCTGAGTAAACGACGCAACTTAATTGTGATTTAAAATCATGGGGAACAAAAAGGACAAAAAATCGAAATCAGCAGCTGCTGGCCTTCAGCGGAAAACTTCTCCCGCACCGAACCACGCAACTGATCTCGAAAACCTCCATGCAAACGAGTCGATCAAGGATTCGAGCAACTTTCTTCGCGGCACGCTGATCGATGGTCTTGCGGATCTGACCACCGGCGCGCTGGCGGCTGACGACACGCAGCTGACGAAATTTCACGGAATTTATCAGCAGGACGATCGCGACATCCGCAAAGAACGCCGGAAAAAGAAGCTGGAGCCCGCCTTTTCGTTCATGATCCGCGTCCGCGTGCCTGGCGGAGTCTGCACGCCGCAGCAGTGGCTCGACATGGATAGCCTGGCGACAACTTTCGCGAATCAGACGATCAAATTGACGACACGGCAGGCTTTTCAGTTTCACGGCGTGATCAAATCGAATTTGAAACGCACGATTCAGGACATCAACTCGAGTCTTCTCGACACGATCGCGGCTTGCGGCGACGTGAATCGAAATGTGATGTGCAATCCGAATCCGGATCAGTCCAAGTTTCACGCCGAAGTGCTGAAAGTGGCCTCGGACATCAGCGCTCACCTCACTCCGGCCACGAAAGCCTACCATGAGATCTGGCTGGATGATGGTTCTGGCGAAAAAGTCAAAGTAACGAAGGAGCCCGACGTCGTTGAGCCGATTTACGGGAAGCAGTACCTGCCGCGCAAGTTCAAGACTGTCGTCGCGGTTCCGCCGAGCAACGACGTGGATATTTTCGCTCATGATCTCGGTTACATCGCGATCGTAAAGGATGAGAAAATTGTCGGCTACAACGTGACGGTGGGCGGCGGAATGGGGATGACGCACGGGAACGAAAAAACGTATCCGCGTTTGGCCGAGGTGTTGGGATTTTGCACGCCTGAGCAGGTCGTCGACGTCGCGGAAAAAATCGTGACGGTTCAACGGGATTACGGCGATCGTTCGGAGCGCATCCACGCCAGACTGAAGTACACGATTGATGACCACGGGCTCGACTGGTTCCGCGATCAGGTCGAAGAACGGCTCGTCTACAAATTGGGCGAGCCTCGGAAATTCGAATTTGATCACAACGGCGATCGCTACGGCTGGATCGACGATGAAAACGGGAATTCGCATCTCACGCTCTTTGTGGAGAACGGTCGGGTCCTCGATACCGAGGATTGCCCGATGTTGACCGGCCTGCGCGAGGTCGCCCGAGTTCACGACGGCGACTTCCGCCTGACCGCGAATCAAAATTTGATTATCGCGAACGTTAGCCCGGGTAAGCGCAAAGAAATCGAGCAGCTGCTGGCGAAGTACAAGATCGCCGACAGCCACATTCAGTCTCCACTTCGGCTGAATTCGATGGCCTGCGTTGCGCTGCCGACTTGCGGCCTGGCTCTGGCGGAAAGCGAGCGCTACCTACCGGATCTCGTCACCGAAATCGACTCGGTCCTCGAAGAAGCCGGTCTTGAGCAGGATGCGATCACGATCCGGATGACCGGCTGCCCGAACGGCTGTGCCCGGCCCTACATCGCGGAAATCGGCCTGGTCGGGCGCGGACCTGAAACCTACAATCTTTATCTTGGCGGCGGATTCGTCGGAGATCGCTTGAGCAAGCTTTACCGGGATTCGATCCGCAGCTCTGAGGTGAAAGAGGCTTTGCGGCCGATCATCAACGGCTATGCGCGCGAGCGGAAAGACGGCGAGCGGTTTGGCGATTACGCGATTCGCGCTGGCTACGTCAAAGCGACCGTGCAAGGCA
This sequence comes from Verrucomicrobiales bacterium, assembly GCA_047620505.1. GTDB lineage: Bacteria > Verrucomicrobiota > Verrucomicrobiia > Verrucomicrobiales > DEV007 > JBLHKS01. The sequence continues at coordinate 3,514 of JBLHKS010000345.1, forward strand.
AGGACTTCCACAACTGAAGCTTGCCGCCGACTGACTGACATTCGATTCAAAGAAAAGGCGCTCGCCCCAGATGGGAACGAGCGCCTTTTTTGTTAAATTCGAATCAACTTCCGATGATTAAAACACCGGAGGGCTGCTTCCGCGCATTGCCCAAGGCAACGGCTGATTTGCGCCCGGTCCGAGGAACTCCTCGGCTTTGATTTCATTGCCGTTGAAGTTCAGATTACCATTATCGAGTTTGATCGACGTGCTGTAAAAATCCGGGCCTTCAATAATGAATTTCTGCTCGACCAGTGGAGCGAAAAAATCGTTAGCGTCCGGGGGAATCAAAGAGCGGTCGACCTTGACCTCAAGGTGGCCCGCAAGTGCGGAAACCAGATCTTTCAGCGTCTTGAGTTCCATCAGACTTTCCGACGAAGCGTAATTCACGAGAAGATCGGCCGAATTGTCGCCCAATTTGGCCGTCACTCCGAATCCGGTTCCTTTCTGGATGATGTCCATGGCCGACTTCATCATCGTCTCTTCGTCCGGGCCAGAGCCATTGAACTCTCCTGACATCGTGGCTTCGAGGACGGTTCTTCCTTGGCCGATCAATTCTTGGATCGCAGCTGTGCTCAGTCCGTGGATCTCAGTGGAAACGCTGGCACCATCAGCGAGCATCTCCTGAAAAGGTGCCATGTCCGGGGAATCTGGAAGACTCACGCTGGCGACCGAATAAGAATTGGAAGCTCCAACGTTTCCGTCTTTTTCGCCGATTTCGTAGGTGACTTTCGCGTCTACGACCTTCACTGGACCCATCTCAAACAGACCAAGGCCTGCTTCAAATTTCGCGCCAGCACCAGGCTGAATCAATTCGAACAATGGTCCGAACAATTCGGTTGAATCACCCATGAAACCTTGAACGCCGCCGGATTCTACCATTTCCTTCTGGACTGCCATGAGCTTCTCGATCGCCTCGACACTCAGTCCGTTAAAACCGAATTTCAGCGCAGCATCCTTGAGCACGACTTCGTCGCCTCCGAAAATTGGTGGGACCGTAATTTCGTCGAACGAAATAGATCCGTCTGCCGAGATCGAACCGCCATTTTCGCTTTGGTTGGATTCAACGGTGAAGCCCTTCATCCGAAAAGTCTGGCCTTCCGAACTCATCGTAATTGAAGGAACAACCACGCTCCCCGTGCCTGCGAGAAGCAGTTCACCCCTCGCGTTAGTTGCCTCAGACGTCATCGTCGCGCCATCGAACTGGAATTTCGTTCCGTCTTCAGCGGAGACCGTGAGCTTCTTGACGTCGATGTCGATTTTGCCGGTGGTTTCCTCAAAATTGAAGGCGAAGTAATCCGTCATGATTCCTTCGATTCCTCCAAAATCGAAGGTCATCTGGCCGCCGGGGCCAGGCATCGAATACGTGGCTGCTGGAACCTCGATTTCGATACTCTTCGGTCCGGAAAGTCCCATCGTCGTTTTGATGACGAGAGCTTCGTTGTCCCCGAAGACATCTTTCACTTTCTCTGCAACCTCTGGGAAGTCAGACAGATCCAACGTGCTGATCATGTAGTAAGCGCAGAACTTAACGCCATCTGGAGTCATCGCCATCGGGCCGTGAAAGACCTTGTGCTGGAGTTTTGGAGCTCCGCCCATCGGCGGCAAACCTGCAATCCCGATTTCTGTTGAG
>JBLHKS010000346.1:0-5179 GCA_047620505.1 Verrucomicrobiales bacterium
CTGAAGTCAGCAGCGCGCGGATTTCGGTCCTTTGCCAACTACCGCATTCGAATCATGTTTTTCTGCGCAAAGTTAGATCTCTTTCCGTTAGATAGTTGCCACGAAAATCCCTGAAGAGCCTAAAAATCATGCTCGGTTTTGGAGGCTTTGCTGGCGCTTTTGAAGTGCTATTTTGATCATTTTTCGGACAACCGGGCAGACGCATGGTCTTTCCATATTTATTTAAGCCCGACAGACTCCTAGTTTCGAAATCGAATCACTCATTGTTAAACTTGATCGAAAAGACGTCCGCTTCGTTCATCACAAATCGCAGTTTCACCGGCTTTCCGGCTAACGCGCTGACATCGGTGGAGCCTTCGGCGCCTTCGCCCCATTTTACGATCCGGGCGATCTCGTCGCCCCAGATTTTGCGGCAGTCGTCGAGCGAGAATCCGGGGTAGGCTTCGCCGGTTTCCGGATTCTGGATTTCAATCCGCATCATTCCAGCGGCGCTGGTCGAATAATTGATCTCCAGTTCGGCACCGGAGAATTTGAAGGGCTTGGTTAGGAACTCGCCTTCTTCAAATCCGGCGTTCACCGAGATGAAGCCGTCCGTCCGCAAGACGTAGTGGCCGCCGCCATACATGAACATCGACATCTCGGTCGGACTCGTCGGCACGACGCCCCACGCAATGTAGTTAGAGCGATTGCCCCAACCGTCTGACCCGACTCCGGGCCGGATGAACGCATTCTTGAACGGACGATCGTAATGATGACTGCCCGGCCGGGTGGACATGAAAACGATGTCGGTGATGGAACCGCGATTGGTTTGAAAGCGGGTCGGAAGCGCAATGTAAATGTGCGGCGCGCGGAAATACGGATGGGTGCCGCTGGTGTAGAGATGTTCGCCCGGTTGGTTGGCCTCCATGTCGACCGGCTCCGTCCATTCGAGGAAGTCCTTGCTGGTCGAGCGGCGAATGGCGCGCGGACCGTTCCCCGACCACCGATAGTAGCAAAGATACTGCTGCTCCGCTTCCGACCAGAAGGCGACATTCTGCGAATCATAGTTCCCGATCTCTTCGTTGAGCACGGGTTCCTTTTTCAGCAATCTCCAGTGGACCCCATCGGCCGAGGCGAAGGCTTTCAAGCCACCCGGTCCGTATTTTTCGCGAAGCTTAGCGCGTTCGTCTGGAGTCTTCCACGCTCCCCAATTCTCGGCCGGATAGCGCCCGCCGCCGAGCGCTTTGTAGCGTTCGTTATCCGGAACGCCGGGGCGTGCATCGACGAACGGCGAGAAATTATGGGTAACGAGAAAGGTGTCGTCAGTGACATCCAGCACGACATTTCCCTTGGGCATCGAGTCGATTTCATACACGCCGAGATCCGGCTCGGTCCAAGTGATCCCGTCCTTCGACTTAGCGTAGAGCGTGACTTCGTTGGCGTGGTAGTCGCCCCAACCATTGCGCCAGTGCATCCCGGGAACTTTGTCGCCGCGATAGTAGAATCGAAAGGTGTCGCCGTCCTTCATCATGGTCGCGTAGTGCCCCGATGGCCGGGGCGGACTGACTTTGGGCAGAAGTTTGGGTTCGTGGAGCTTCAGCTCGACTCCCTTCAGTTCGCCGATCAGCAAATCGTCGAGAAACAGCTCGCGACGTGAGCCAATGTCGACTGGCTCGGCCAAAGCGGAGCCAGCAAGGAGGGAGAGGATTAAGATAGCGGTGGTTTTCATAAAAAGGAGTAACGATGATCGCGAAATGGAATCTGATGAATTGGAGCGTATTACGGATCAGGTCGTAGATCTTGTTCGAGGAATCCGTATCCTGTGTTTCCGGTGTGAATCGACCAACGGCGGGGCGTGGCGGGAGTCCACGCGTAGCGAACGTTGCCAGTGACGCGGAAGAAATTGAATCCGTGAATCGGACCCGTTTGTCGAAGCAACGCTTCTGCCTGCTCGCCGAGATCAATGGCGATTTCCGCCGACCAACCATCGGCTTGGCGAGCCACTTTCGCCTCACCGCCATTCCAGTCCGCGCGGTAACCGTAGGCCGAACTGCTGGCATCGAAAATGCCGCCGCCCGCGGTGACGATGACGACTTGCCTGCCGGGAAGCACGAGCCCCACGACGTCGTTGCCAAGCAGATACGGAAAATCTCTCGCGCCGTCTCCCGGCTTCACGATCCCTTTTTCATTCAGGACGACTTCATCGCGATTTTTACAGGAATCGGCCAGGGATTCCATGTCCTGCTCGCACCGGAAAGCGGCGTAGAACCGATTACCGTGATGACGAAACCAGATCCGGGTGCGCCGGGTGTCGCGCTGGTCGAAATACGGATACCTGACCAACTCACCATCGAAAAACGGTTCGCCCCACGCAGGTTCGATCTCGCCATCCAGGCCTGGCTCTCCTGCCATCGGCTCAACGGTCATTACCGCATTGGAAACGTGATTGCGAACGAGTCGGTTGGAGTGCGGAAAATCGACGACGCCTTCGAGCACAGCGTGACTGGACGCGAGCAACTCTCGGGCATTTACCGGGATGCTGGGCCCCTTCCGGGCCTCGGCAATCACTTGATGCATGATGTGAGGCAAGGCCATCGTGTTTGTGTCGAAATCGCGGAACGATGGCCGGAAGTTCTTCACGTATTGCGCCTGACTAAAGGCGTGAAATGCGTAGGGAGCGTCTTCCCGAAGTTGCTCCATGTAGAGGTCGAGGGGACCGAAACGCTGCCAGTCTTCGAGGCGCTCGAACCACTGTGTCAGCGAGATCGTTTCCCGATCTTCCTGTTTCAACATCGCATCGAGGGCAACGGCGGAGGCATAACGATTCGATGCCAGCCGAGTCGCGCCGAACGCCGTCTTGAAATACGTGATCCGTTTCCGAACCAACTCGTTATCCGCGGCTCTTTCCGCCGTCTCCAGCAGCTGCCAGGCGCGATCGCACTTTTCCGGGCTGAAGACATCGGTAAACTGCTGACCTTTGAACTGCGCTCCCAGCAACCGATAGCCGCCACGCCGATCATCCGACGGTTGCTGCGTGCGCCAGGCTTCCTCGAGATAATCGAAGTAAGCGCGCATCGGCTGGGCCGCCTCCGCGAACATTCCCTCGTGCCAGCGATCCAGCAACGCGTCCACGTCCTCATCCGGATTCCAGAGCAATTGTTCGGCGACCCAGAGTTTCGGGCCGTCCATGGCCCAGTTCGCGTAGGCCTCGGCGTAGAACCCTTCCGCGCCGGCGGCATGCGCCTGACGCAGGCCATCAGCAAACTCACGAAGATAAATCCTCGGTATGAGGAATCCGGAACCGTAGAGCCACTCATAAATCCCAAACTGAGAGGCGATGCCGCTCCAGCGCTGAATGTGCTCGTTCTGCCGCTCCCGATACGCCTCGTCCCAGCGATCGGCCATGCTCATCGTGAGGTAGGGCATGAGTAGCGGATGGAGTTTTTCCGGATACCAGTCGGTGAGATCTCCGTAAACCAGGAACCCTAACCGAACATCAGGATGAGTATTCGCGACACGTTCCGCAACCTTGTTGTAGTAGCGATAGAAGCGGTAACCATTCGCCTCGTCGCTGGCCGGATCGACGCCTTCGGGCGACTCGGCAAGGCAACTTTCGCAAAGACAATAACCGCCCGAATCATTGACTCCGAGGCTGAAACTGTCTGATCCTGGATTCTCGGAAAAATGCTTCAGGGTGGCCTGAACCGTCAGTTCGACGACCTTGGGATTCGTGGTACAGGGCTGCCAGTAAGTCGTGAGATTCTCCGGAGGCACGAAGCGTTGGCCGGGCTTGAGAGGACGATGAACGCCGCGTCCTTCGGTCTCGGTATCGCCCTTTGCAATGATGACCGGAAAATACTCCGGGTGGTCCGAGTGGAGTTTCGGGTTGATGATTTTGAACAGATTGTGGTGATATCGGTAGCGTCCGCCGCCGCCTGAAGCGCGAACCCGCCAGGACGGTCCAGCTTTACCAACGTAACCGCTCCAGTGCCGATGTTTGAACGCCGGATTCGCGACCCACTTGCCCGGCGAGATCAGCACCGTTTCGTGAGTCGGAAAGTGCTCCCCGAGTTCACCCGGAAGAAACCAATCGACCCCGAGAAACCGGCGCAGAAAATCACCTTGAGCCCAGGAGATCGGGTTACCGGTATCGGTGGAGGATTTCTTCGCATAGAGAATGGCGAACTCCGGTTTCACCAGCACAATGTAGCCTTCCGCATCGAGATCGGCGATGTCATCGGCCAGCAGCTGCCGGGCCTTCTCCGTGTCGCCCACGAAGATGGGGAATCGGTTAGCCTGCGGTTGGTAGCGGGCTTCGGGGACCTGTTCCAGTTTAACTCCCGTGCAGCGCTCGATCCCCTGAACCAGCGTGTCGGCCCGCCCCACGATAATGGCCTGCCGATTCCCAGCCACCAGCGGAAACGATTCTGGTTCGGCCAAAGCGGAGCCAGCAAGCAGAGAGAGGATTAAGATCGCGGGGGGGTCATAAAGAGGAGTGATCAAGTCTGAGCGATCCGCGCGATCTCACAATCGCCAATTTGCGCAATCGCATGTCGAAGTTGCGCAATGCTCCTGATCGACGACTGGAGAGCCGTCGACATCGCGGCTGATAGCGGCGACTAAAGGTCCGTCCCTTTGCGCATGCCTTTGTTCAAATTGCGCGCGGCTCCGCTTTTGAGCTCGATACCCAACTTGAAATCGCCGGCCGCCTTAACTTCATAGGTTCAAATTCTCTTCGTCCAACCGTCGAGCTGAACATCGAGATTCAAAAAATGCTATCCGCGTTAATAAGGCGCTTAACAAACTAGCCCCTTATCCCTACTCCCTACTCCCTAATCCCTCTCCCCTTCTTACGGAACAATCTTCGTCGCCGGATCACTCCATGCTCCATTGCCATTAGCGCCGACGGCGCGGACGCGGAACCAACAACGCGTTCCGGTCGGTAAACCATTCAGTGTTGCTTTGCTCTTGGTTGAAACGGCACCGTGTGTCCAGCTCTCGGCGGTAACGAGGTCGGGGCTGCGTTGGACCTCGTAACTCTTCGATCCACGGATCGGATCCCAGTTCAAATCCACTTCACCGGCGTCATCACCAAAGCCAGCGTCGAGGCCGGTGACTTGAGTCATCTGCACGGGGCCACCTGTGTCGCGGACGTCCATTCCGGCGGAGAGGATCTTCGCTTCGTCGCCTTTGAAGTGTT
>JBLHKS010000347.1:0-5168 GCA_047620505.1 Verrucomicrobiales bacterium
CAGGTACGCCACGGCCGGATCTGGCCAGCTCGACTGCCTGCGCTTTGAACTCTTCGGTAAATCGTTTTCGCGTCTTCTTCATTTAGTTAGTGGGTTATCCACTGGTCCAGGAATCTACCGCACCTCAGGGACCGGAGTGGAAGCGGCGAATCCGAGCCCGCAGAGTGATTTGCCAGCAGCTGCTGGGTCGGTCGTAGCGGAATTCGCCAGTAACTCCGTGGGATTCTCGTAGTCCCGAGTCTCCGCATTCGGGCGCGGTCACAGCCGCGATCTTTTGCCGTGGCTTCGCGGCGGGTGCGGAGACCCTTATCTACGATCTTCGTATGGGATCACTCGACGGTGACGCTCTTGGCGAGGTTCCGCGGCTTGTCGACATCGCAGCCGCGCGCGACGGCGAAGTGATAGCTCAGGAGCTGCGTTGGGATCACGGTGAGGAGCGGGCTGAGGTGTTCGTAGACCGGCGGGATGTAGATGACGTCGTCGGCGATGCGCTCGATCTCGGTATTGCCTTGCGTGGCGATCGCAATGACCGGGCCTCCACGGGCTTTGACCTCTTCGATGTTCGAGATGTTCTTTTCGTAGATGTGATCGTCGGGCGCGATGAACACGCTGGGTAGCTCGGGCTTGACGAGGGCGATGATGCCGTGTTTCAGCTCGGCGCTGGCGTGGCCGCTGGCGTAGATGTAGGAGATTTCCTTCATCTTAAGCGCGGCTTCCATTGCGATCGGGTAGTTGGCCTGGCGACCGAGGAAGAGCATGGCTTCGGAGTCGATGTACTTCTCGGCGATGGACTTGATGTGGTCGCTCAGCTTGAGGATCTCAGTGACTTTGTCAGGGATCGATTCGAGTTCATCGATCACGAGATGAGCGTCGATCGTGCTCATGTTCCGCATCCGGCCGAGCCAGAGCGCGAGCAGGGTGAGGACGGTGACTTGCGAGGTGAACGACTTGGTCGCGGCGACGCCGATTTCCGGGCCAGCATGGAGGTAAGAGCCGCCGTCGGACTCGCGAGCGATGGTCGAGGCGATGGTGTTGACGAGGCCGAGAACGCGGTTGCCTTTGCGCTGGCCTTCGCGCATCGCGGCGAGGGTGTCGATGGTTTCGCCGGATTGGCTGATGACGAAGAAGAGGGTGTTTTTGTCGACCGGCAGGTTGCGGTAGCGCATTTCGCTGGCGATTTCGACTTCGGTCGGGATGTGGGCGAGGCCTTCGATGAGGTATTCGCCGACCATGCCGGCGTGAAATGCGGAGCCGCAGCCACAGAGGACGACGCGGTCGATGTGGCGCAGTTCGCGCGGGTTCATGTTGAGCCCGCCGAGCATCGCGGTCGAGTTTTCGCGGTAGATCCGGCCGCGGAAGGCGTTGGCGATCGATTGCGGCTGCTCGAAGATTTCTTTGAGCATGAAGTGCGGGAATTCGCCCTTTTCCGTGTCTTCCTGGGTGATGTCGACGTGCTTGACTTCGAAGTCAGACTTCTCGCCGTTATGCAGCGAGCTGATCTGGAAATCATCCGAACCGAGTTCGACCAAGTCGTAGTCGTTGAGGTAAATCGCGTCCCGAGTGTGAGCGACGAGGGCTGCGACATCGCTGGAGATGAAGTTTTCGCCTTTACCGAGCCCAACGACGAGTGGTGAGCCGAGTCGGGCACCGACTATGTAATCTGGAGCGTCCGCGTGGACGACGGCGATGCCGTAGGTGCCTTTGACGCGCTTGAGCGATTGCCGGACGGCGTTGACGAGCCGCTCTTTGACTCCGCCTTTCTTCAGTTGATCGAAATGCCAGCCGACGAGGTGGCAGAGGACCTCGGAATCGGTCTGAGATTTGAAGACATGACCCTTGGCCTCAAGTTCGTCACGCAGCGTTTGATAATTTTCGATGACACCGTTGTGAACCAGCGCCAGTTTGCCGCTGTGATCCATGTGGGGGTGAGCATTTTCATCAGTCGGCGGCCCGTGCGTCGCCCACCGCGTGTGGCTGACGCCCGAGAATCCGCTCGCAGGTTGGGAGTTCAGCAGCTGCTGAAGATTATCGATCCTACCGGAACACTTGCGAAGCTCGACTTGCCCGTCATTAATGAGCGCAACGCCAGAGGAGTCGTAACCGCGATATTCCAACCGGCGCAGTCCTTCGAGCATGATCGGCGCAGCTTCATTCTTTCCAACGTATCCAATAATTCCGCACATAGACTTCTTAAATAATTTGAGATTTTGGGGGACTGACAGAAGCAGATAAGAAGCCAAAGCATAGTTTAATTTATCGCGAATACAATAATTTCCATAAGTTGATCAAAAATAGACCAAACCTGTAAAAAATGGACCGCCAGCAACTCCAGCGCACTCTTGATAGCACCCTCTCCATCGTCATGGGCGGTGGGGCCGGAAGCCGCCTTTTCCCGTTAACCAAAGACCGTTCCAAGCCGGCAGTGCCGCTCGGCGGGAAGTATCGATTGGTCGATATTCCGATCAGCAACTGCCTCAATTCGGGATTGTCGCGGGTTTACGTGCTGACGCAGTTCAACAGCACTTCGCTACACCGGCACATCAACGCTTCGTATCGATTTGACCACTTTGGTGAGAAGTTCGTGGAGATTCTCGCGGCGCAGCAGACGCCTTCGGGCAGCGAATGGTATCAGGGCACGGCTGACGCGGTTCGTCAGAATATGCGCTACTTTATGCGGCCGAAAAACGAGTATTTTCTGATTCTCAGCGGCGATCAGCTTTACCAGATGGACTTCACCGACGTGATGACGAAGCACATCGAGAGCGGCGCGGACTTGACGATTGCGACACTTCCAGTCGAGCGCGAGGACGCCAAGGGATTCGGGATCATGCACACCGATTCGGAGGGCAAAATTACGCGTTTCGTCGAGAAGCCACAGGAGGACGCGCTGCTGGAGGAATTGAAGATGCCGGCCGATTTGCTGAAGGCCAATGGGATCGATGAAAACGCCGAACGCTTTCAGGCATCGATGGGGATTTACGTTTTCAATCGCAAGGTGATGGAGGACGCGCTGGACAACGACTTCGTTGATTTCGGCAAGCACATCATCCCGACGATCATCGAAAATCAGAACGTTCACAGCTACACGTTCCAAGGTTATTGGGAAGACATCGGGACGATCAAGGCGTTCTTCGATGCGAACCTGGATTTAACGAAGATCGTTCCGGAATACGATTTCTTTGCGGATCGGAACCGAATCTACACACACCCACGATTGTTGCCTGCGAGCAAAATCAACGCCGCGATGATCAAGGAGGCGATCGTATCCGATGGCTGCATCATCACCGACGCGACGATCGAGCGGGCGATCATCGGCGTGCGCTCGCTGATCGAAAACGGCACGACGATCAAGGACGCGATCATCATGGGCGCGGATTATTACGAAACAGATAAGCCTGCCAGCGACTCCGCCGCTCCGCCGATCGGCATCGGCCGGAATTGCCGGATTCGCCAAGCGATCATCGATAAAAACGCGCGGATCGGCGACAACGTCGTGATCGATCCGGAAGGCAAACCAGAAAACGTCGATGGTGAGAATTTTTACATTCGGGATGGAATCGTTGTCGTGCCGAAGGGCGCGGTGATTCCTTCGGGAACGGTGATTTGAAGGTCGTCTTAAAAGAACTGGGAAGAACTTCGCAAACGGGTGCGGTTCTCCAGTCTTTCAAGACCCAACCAAAGAATATTCCCTCAACCCCTCCTCAAAATGAACCCGAACCGTTTTTCCAACCTCCTCCGAGCGATCAAGATCGCCTTGGTGGCGGGCGCAGTTCTGGGTTTTGCGGCTTTCGCTCAAGCAGATCCGGCAGTCGACGGCGTGATCGTCGATTCGAGCTGGTCTGAACGTAGAATCTCGGTTCGCGATCAGAGCGGAACGATCATCTACTTTATTGTGCCCGCAAAAATCGCCATCGCCGGCTCAGCTGACATGCACAAGGACGCTCTCGCGTTTCACACGCATCTGCGGCCGCGGACAAGCGTCCGCATCGCCAAAGGCCGTCAGCTCCGGCGCAACGTTTTCGCTGCTGTCGATATTTATCGGCGCTAACGAATTACCCCAGGACCCCCACAAAAATCCAGAAAGGCGCGGATCGCTACCCGCGCCTTTTTGGCGTACGGACTTGTCGTTTCGACGGAAGGTTCCAGAGTTGGCCGCATGATCGTCGAACGCGTAAAATATATCATCTGGTCCGCCGATATGGACCGGGCAATCCAGTTTTATAGGACTGTTTTCGGGGCTGAGGTCGTTCGCCAGAATGATGCGATCGCCGAACTCCAGATCGGTGGCGCGACGATCGGAATCCACGGCGGCGGCGAGGGTAAACGGACTTGGACCGGGATGAGTTTTCAGGTCGCTGACGTCGTCGCGGGCGGCGCTGAAGTCGCGGAAGCCGGTGGGCAGCTGCTACGTGAGCCGAAGCCGGAAAACGACGAGCCACCGCACCTCGCGATGTGCGCCGACACCGAAGGCAACGAGTTCATGCTGACTCGGAATCTTGCAGGCTGACGGAAGCGATTTCTGGTTTTGTCAGGGCGCGCGACTGGCCGAAATCCAGATTTTCCGGAAGCGCGATCTCGCCGATCCGCTCGCGGTGCAGCGAAATCAGGCGGATCTCCTCGATCCGGTGAAACATCCGTTTGATCTGGTGATAACGGCCTTCGCGCAGCTTCACCCGGGCGCTGCGCTCGCCGAGGAGTTCGAGCTCCGCGGGCCGCGTCGTGAGATTCTCAGTTTCGAAGAAAAACCCAGCGGCAAATTGCTCGACCGCGGACTCCGGAATCGGTCGGTCCGTCTCAACGAGGTAGACTTTGGCGACCTTGCGCTCCGGGCTCATCAAGGAGTCTGACCAGCGCCCGTCGTTTGTCAGCAGGACCAGCCCGGTCGAACTGCGATCAAGCCGGCCGGCGAGATGCAGCGTGGCTTTGTCAGGATGCTCGATCAGGTCGAGCACCGTGGGATGCTCCACGTCGACGGTCGCGCTGACGACGCCAACCGGCTTGTTCAGCATAAAATGAAGCCGCTCGACAGCCGCCTGAATCGTCTCGCCATCGAACTCGACGCAAGAAAACCGCGTCACGTCCGCCAGCAGCTGCTGAACGACTTCGCCGTCCACTCGAACGTTGCCAGTGACGATTTCACCGCGCGCGGTTCGCTCGCTGACTTTGAG
>JBLHKS010000348.1:0-5106 GCA_047620505.1 Verrucomicrobiales bacterium
AAAGAAAAAATTGAATCGCACGGTCTTCAGCTGGCTGCGATTGAGGGCTTTCTTCCAATCGAGAAAATCAAACTCGGCAGCGATCACGACGGCGCGGAAATCCGGGCGCTCCAGCAGCTGCTGGCGCACATGGGCGAAGTCGGCGTGCCGATTCTCTGCTACAATTTCATGGCTGGAACCGACTGGGTTCGAACCCGGCTCGATGCGCCAGAACGCGGCGGTGCCTTGGTGACCGCTTTCAATCTCGCAGACGTCGAATCAGCGATTTCGTTGAGTGAAACCACCGGTGAAATCGACGACGTCCAAATTTCGGCTGAGCAGCTTTGGGAGAATCTTGAACGCCTGCTTCACAACCTCGTCCCCGCTGCTGAGAAGGCCGGCGTGACCCTCGCGATGCATCCAGACGACCCGCCCTTGGCTGAGTTTCGCGGCAAGGCGCGAATCATGAATTCGGTCGAAAATTTTGAGCGTCTCGTTTCAATCGTGCCGAGCCCGGCGAACGCAATTTGCTTCTGTCAGGGCACGTTCGCTGCGATGGGCGTCGACGTCCTTGACTCGATCCGGCGTCTCGGTCCGCACATCAAATACGTCCATTTCCGCGACGTCCGCGGCACAGCTGAATCGTTCGTCGAGACCTTTCACGACAACGGCCCGACCGACATGCCTGCCGCGATCCGAGCGTTGCGCGAAGCTGGCTTCGACGGCCCGCTCCGTCCTGACCACGTTCCTCAGCTTATCGGCGAGGAAGACGGCGAACCCGGATACACGATGCAGGGCAGGCTCTTCGCTTTCGGCTACATCCGAGGGTTGATTCAAGCGGCTGAGTCCGAGCCGAACTCCATCAAGAACCGCTTGTAGAATTCGAACGCGGCTTCCACCTGCTTGATCTCGACAAACTCGACTGCCCCGTGGGCTTGATCGATTGAGCCAGGCCCGAAAATCACGCTCGGAATTCCTGCACGCGACAGCTTCGAGCAATCGCACCCGAACGGAACGCCGCACGGCTCCGGGTCGTGGCCGAGTTCCGCGAGCACGCGCGACATCGCATTCACAACTTCAGCGTCAGCCGGTGTTTCCATCGCTTCGTCAGCGAGGTACGGCGGTTGAATTTTGACGTCAATGTCAGGGTTTTCCGAGCGGACACGATCCAGCAGGTGCTCGTAGTGAGCGATCACGCCCTCAGCCGTCTCGCCCGGCAGCATCCGGCGATCCAGCGTGATCTCGCAATGCTCCGGCACGAAGTTCACCTGCGCCCCGCCCGCGATCACCCCGATGCTGCAAGTCGGCGGACCGACCAGCGGATGCGGTTCGCGTTTCGCCAGCAGCTGCTCATCCGCTTCCAGCGCCAGCACGACCTTCGCCATCGCCGTGATCGCGCTCTTGCCGAGATGCGGTTTCGAACTATGCGCTGACACCCCGCGAGTCGCGATTTTCCAACGCAGAGCACCTTTGTTCGCCCGCACGACGCGCAGCTGAGTCGGCTCCGCGACCACAGCCGCTTCCGGTGTCGGGCCCGTCTTCTCCAGCGTCTCAATCAAGCTCACAACGCCCCGGTAGGCGTGCTCTTCGTCGACCACCGCGCCTAACCAGATGTCGCACGGCGGCGTCTGCCCGGATTCCTTCAGCGCGACCATCGCCTGCATCATCGCCGCCAAACCAGCTTTCGTATCGCACGACCCGCGCCCGTAAAGCAGGCCGTCTTCGATTCGCGGCTCGAAGGGCGGAATCGTCATGTCGGCAACTGACACCACGTCCATGTGAGCCTCCAGCACGATTCGGCGATCCGGATTCACGCCCGGCAATCTGGCGATGATGTTAGGGCGATTCGGCAGAACTTCCTCTTCCCAGACTTCAATCCCAGCGCGCTCGAAAAATTCGCGAACGAACGTTGCCGCCTCTCGCTCGCCGGGGCCAGCCCATTCGGGATTGATGCTGTTGATCTCGACGAGGCGAGAGAGGGTTTCGATGACGGGGTTCATCTCCTCTCATCTCATTAGAATTTGCCTGAAGCAAGCCGTAGCGGCCGTAGAACCGGATCTCCGCATCCGGCGCAGTGCAAATGGCGCTTCTTCGGGTCGGCCATCCGGCTCTACTTTACGTCTTTGAGCGTTCCCGCCAAAAACGGCCCCGTCCGACTCTCCTTCACCGCCAGCAGCTGCTCGGGCGTGCAGGCGGCGACGAGATGGCCTCCATGCTCGCCGGCTTCGGGGCCGATCTCGATAACGTGATCGCCCTCGGCGATGATGTCGAGGTTGTGCTCGATCACCACGACCGTGGCGCCATCTTCGACTAACCGATGCAGAAGGTCGAGCAACTTGGTTACGTCTTCGATGTGCAAGCCGATGGACGGCTCTTCGATCAGGTAGAGATGCGATTTCGGCGTGCGGTTCTGTCTGAGCCTGGCGGTTTGGCTTCGGCCGACGCCACGCGTCAGCTCGGTGACGAGTTTGATTCGCTGTGCCTCGCCACCGGAAACGGTCGGGCTCGGTTGGCCGAGTTGAAGATAGCCGAGGCCGGTTTCGCGCATCAACTTGAGCGTTCGATGGATCTTGGGGCTGGCCTCGAAGAAGTCGGTCGCTTCGTCGATGCTCATCTGGAGGACCTCGCCAATGCTCTTGCCGTTGTAGAGAGCTTCTTGGGTAGCGGTGTTGTAGCGCATCCCGCGGCAGTCTTCGCAATGAACGTAGCTCGTCGGCAGGAAGAGCATTTCCAGCTTGATCCGACCATTGCCCTTGCAGGTCTCGCAGCGGCCGCCTTCGGTATTGAAGGAGAAACGACTCGCCGTGTAGCCGCGGGCTCGCGAGTCGGGCAGTTGGGCGAAAAGTTTCCGAATTTCGTCGAAAACTTTGATGTAGGTCGCGGGCGTAGATCGGCTGGTTTTGCCGATCGGCGACTGATCGACTTCGTAGACCGCTTCGAGTTGATCGACGCCTTTGATCGATTTCCATGTTTTCTCCGCAGGCTTGAATTTTGACTTTGGCAGGGTCGCCTTGACGGCCGGTTGAAGGACAGAGCGCATGAAACTGCTCTTGCCGCTGCCAGAGATTCCGCAGACCACGGTGAGGCGACCGATCGGGACGCGGAGATTCAGGTTTTTGAGGTTGTTAGCGCTGGCGCCATCGATTCTAAGCCAACCTTCCTTTGCGGACTTCGCGGGGAGTTTTCGCCGCGCGCCGCGCATCGGGTGCGGGATCGGCGTTTTGAGATTTCGGCCGGTAACTGAGTTCTTGTTCTTCTTGATTTGCGCGAGCGTGCCTTCCGCCGAGACCTCGCCTCCGAACCGACCAGCTGCGGGCCCAAGATCGATGATGTGATCGCTGCGCCGCATCGTCTCTTCGTCGTGCTCGACGATGACTAACGAGTTTCCTTTTCCGCGAAGCGCTTCGAGCGTGTCGAGCAAGCGAACGTTGTCGCGAGGGTGCAGGCCGATCGTCGGCTCATCGAGCACGTAGAGCACGCCACGCAGGTTCGAGCCGAGCTGCGCCGCAAGCCGGATTCGTTGACTCTCGCCGCCGCTGAGCGTCTTGGCGGACCGATCAATCTGGAGATAGCCGAGGCCAACTTCCTCCATGAAACGGAGCCGCTGAGTGATTTCCGGAATGATGTCGCGCGAGATTTGTTTGTCCCTGCCCGTGAAGCTCAGCCCACTCATGGCCTCGCGCGCATCGAAGACGCTGAGTTTTGCGATCTGGTCGATCGTGAATCCTGCCACGTGCACATTTAGTGCGATTTCGTTGAGCCGGCCGCCATGGCAATTCGGGCAGATGACGAGCTCGTCTTCCTCGGCCCAGTTTCGGCGCCGCTCCTCGCGCAGCTCAGCATCGAGAACAGACTCGGCGTCTTTGTCATCTCTAAGTGTCTGCTTGATGTAGATTTCGCCGAACCCGCGGCAGTTCATGCACCACCCGTGCGGCGAGTTGTAGGAAAACATTCGCGGATCGAGTTCCTCGAAACTCTGGCCGGATTCCGGGCAGCTCATCCGCGTGCTGGCGACGTGAATATTGTTTTTCGGATCGATAAATTTCGCCGTCTGCTTGCCGATTTTCAGCGCGCGGTCGAGCGCGTCGCGAACCACGGACGGGCTGGTCTTTTTGTCGATCTCGGCGACGACGAGATCGATCGTGTGCTCTTTGAATCGCTCCAGTTTCTGGAAATTCGCGACCGGCTTGAACTGCTTGTCGACCAGCAGCTGCTCGAAGCCTTGCCGCTCGGCCCACTTGGCAACGTCGGTATGGAAACCTTTCCGCGCTTTGACTAACGGAGCCATAATTTTGACCTTGCCAGTCTTGGCGGAGTTGCGGATTCGAGTAACGATCGAGCTCGCTGACTGAACGACGACGGGCTTGCCAGTCGCTGGCGAGTGCTGCACGCCGATCTTGGCGAAGAGCAGTCGAAGAAAGTGGTAAACCTCGGTCACGGTCCCCACGGTCGACTTTCCGCCGCCGCGCGAGATGCGCTGTTCGATCGCGACGGTCGGCGGCAAGCCGGTGACGTGATCGACGTCCGGCTTTTCCATTTGCTCGACGAATTGCCGCGCGTAGGTCGACATCGAATCGAGGAAACGGCGCTGACCTTCGGCGAAAAGGATGTCGAAGGCGAGGGTCGATTTTCCCGATCCAGATAAGCCGGTAATGACGACCATTTTGTCGCGCGGGATCGAGAGATCGATGTCCTTGAGGTTGTTCTCGCGAGCTCCGACGACTTGGATCGCGTTGTCGAATTTTGGCTTAACTTTGTAAGCCGATGGCGCCTCCGCAGCGCGCAAACTTCGGCCAGCAGCTGCTGGTTTCGGGAATTTGATGATCTTGTCAGGCCCTGCGAGAATCGAGCGCAAAAACTGGCCGGTGTGCGAATTTTTGACGGCAGCAACCTGCTCCGGCGTGCCTTCGGCGACGAGCTCACCGCCGTACGCGCCAGCTTCCGGGCCGAGATCGATGAGCCAATCGGCGCATTTGATAACTTCGAGGTTGTGCTCGATAACGAGAATGCTGTCCCCAGATTCGACGAGCCGATGGAAGACGCGCAGGAGCATCGCGACGTCGTCGAAATGTAAGCCGGTCGTCGGTTCGTCGAAAATCAAGAGCGCGCCGGTTTTTCGGTTTTTCT
>JBLHKS010000349.1:0-5082 GCA_047620505.1 Verrucomicrobiales bacterium
TTTTCTGACGATACCTTTCTTATCAATCACGTAGGTATGAAATCCACTGGTGCTGTAGCCCGCGGTTGCCTCGCTGCCCAGATCGAGAAGAATCGGAAACTCCGCTCCCGTTTTTTTTGCCATCTTCGCGGCACCTTTGACACCGCGTAAGGTCAAAATACTCGGCGTACCTCAGGATGAGCGGATTGCAGCACATAACTGTAGCCCCAGAGACTAGTTTGAACCGACGTCCACTGCCCGTTCTCTTGGGTCGAATTATCGCCATCTTACGATGATTTGCTTCGGAACTGACTTGTTCGGAAATTCGTGAATCAGCCGCGAGCGGATTGGCGGATTGCTGCGATATTACCACCGGGATGCAGCATGAAATGTGGACGATTCGAGTTTTCGGACAGTAAGGGATGGATGAACATGATCCGAATCTATCGCCGCTTCAGCTGAATCCACGATTCTTCGCCCCACGGGAGTCTTTGATGGTCGAAAATCCTATTGGCAGCCCCACGAGCCCGGCCCCCGGGAATCAAATTTCCTAAGAGTAAGAGGAAGCGGTTCCACAATGAACACCGACACTCCTCGCCTTGATGACAGGCACAATTGCTATGTCATTTATTTCGAACTTGGGTAGACTGGATTCCTCAATCCATGCGAATTGCAGCCACCCTCCTGATTCTCGCAGCGACGCTCGTCGGCACAGCCCGGACTAGCTGCGCGGAGAAATTCGACTTCGATACGCTCAAAGACCGACTGCCGTGGATCTGGGAGAAACCACAGCGCAGCCTGCCACCTGCTCTCGATCCCGACTCGGAGATCGATCCGGTCGACGCTTGGGTATTGGCGAACCTCGAAATTGAGAAATTGGCGCCGGCACCGGCGGCGAGGGATCGACTCTGGTTGCGCCGCGCACATTTCGCCATCACCGGCCTGCCACCAAGCATCGCCGAGATGGCGAGCTTCGACGGCGACACCTCGCCAGATAGAAAACG
Source organism: Verrucomicrobiales bacterium (assembly GCA_047620505.1). Taxonomy (GTDB): domain Bacteria; phylum Verrucomicrobiota; class Verrucomicrobiia; order Verrucomicrobiales; family DEV007; genus JBLHKS01. Next base: position 984 of record JBLHKS010000349.1, read on the forward strand.
CCGGGCGACGCGGAGCCTACTCGCGTCGCCACACTTTGGTGAACGCTGGGCACGGCACTGGATGGATCTGGTGCGCTACGCAGAATCGCGTGGGCACGAGACCGACTTCACCATCGCCAACGCTTACCACTATCGAGATTACTTGATCCGCGCGTTCAACGCGGATCTGCCCTACGACGATTTTGTGACCGAGCACATCGCTGGCGATCTCCTGGAGAAACCGCGAGTCGATCCAACAACGGGAATCAACGAATCGGTGCTCGCCACCGGTTGGCCGTTCTTCGGCGAAGAGGTGCACTCTCCAGTCGATATCCGACAGGACGAATGCGACCGCCTCGACAACAAGGTCGACGTCTTGAGCAAAACCTTTCTCGGGCTCACCGTCTCATGCGCACGCTGTCATGACCACAAGTTCGATGCCATCCGGCAGAGCGATTACTATGCCCTGGCCGGATTCGTTTTGAGCTCGAGCTACCGCCAAGTGCGCTTCGAATCGATGGCGAATAACCGCACAGTTGCGCAGAAGCTAGACGCCCTGCGCGCAGAGTTCCGACCGAAACTCGCCGCAGCCGTAGCCGCTGCGGCGCGTGAGAAAATGGCTGCGTTGGAGAGCGCGGAGATCCCATCAGACTTGCAGATCGTCGTCAGGGGAAGTAAGATCGCCGACTTCACCGATCAGGACAGCAGCCCGTGGCTCGCTGATGGTCCTACCTTCGGCAGCACGGCGATCTTGCGGGGTGAACTCTCGATCAGTTCGGATCCGGACGCGGTGCCAATTCAGATCGCCACCTACGGAGGCGCAAAGCGCGATCCGTTTTGGAACGGCCTGAAGGTCATCGACAGCGAGAATGATTCTGGATCTCTCGATGGCGTGCCGCGCGCCGGAAAAATGATCCGCACGCCGACCGTCACTCTCGAGAGTGGCGAAATCCACTACCTGATTCGCGGCAAGGCCAAGGTCTACGCGGCCGTCAGCCAGCACATCATGGTGACCGGGCCACTGCATGGCACGCTGGTGCGAGAATTCAAAGTCGAGAACGCCGACCAACCGCAGTGGGTTACGCACAACCTCAAGCGCTACGCCGGCCTGCGCGCGCACTTCGAATTTGGCGCCGTCGGCAATGAGCCGTTTGAGATCCTGATGGTAGTCGAGGGTCCGAAACCTGAGATCAGCCGGAGTCCGTCGCGGAAGATCGATCGCCAGGGCCTGCTAGCCGCACTCGACGACCTCGCAGACGGAAACCCCGACGCGAAAAATGTGGAAACCATCCGCTGGATTCTGGCGAATTCGGGCCTCAAGGCATCCGATCTCGCGAGCGACTACCTTAAGCGGCTGGAACAACTGCACGAGGAAGTAAAGTGGGAATCACACACCGCCGTCGCGTGGCTCGGCGGCAATGGCGTGAACGAAAACGTCCTCGATCGCGGCAGCCCGAAGAGCCCCGGCGATCCCGCCCCGCGGCAACTGCCGGATGCTTTCGGAACTGGGCTGATCAACACCGCAAGCTCAGGCAGGTTGCAGCTCGCGCAGCAGATCGCCTCCGCAGAGAACCCCCTCACCGCGCGCGTGATTGTCAACCGCGTCTGGCACCAACTCTTCGGACGCGGTCTGGTGGCGACCACCGACAACTTCGGTTGGCTCGGCGAGCGCCCGACGCATCCGCAACTGCTCGACTACCTCGCCATCGAGTTCGTCGAGACTCACCACTGGTCGATCAAATCCCTAGTCGAGCGCCTGGTGCTGACGCGGACGTTTGCGATGTCGAGCACTGCGGCAATTGCCGACTTTGACGCGCGCGCCCCGGACAACCGACTCCTCCACCGGATGCCGATCCGGCGCCTCGAAGCGGAGGTGATCCGCGATTCGGCACTGGCGATTTCTGGCCGCCTCGACCGGAAAATGGGCGGAAAACCAGTGCCGGTCTTCCTCAGCGAGTTCGTCGTCGGGCGCGGTCGGCCCGCACAGAGCGGCCCGCTCGACGGCGCCGGCAGACGCTCGATTTACACCTCGGTGCGGCGGAATTTCTTGCCGACACTAATGCTCGCGTTCGATTTTCCAACACCGTTCAGCAGCGTCGGCAAGCGCGATGTCACCAATGTCGCCGCGCAGTCGCTGGCGCTGATGAACGATCCGTTTCTCTACGAGCAAGCAGGCGTCTGGGCCGATCGCATCCAGCGGCAGATGCCTGATCAGAGCGCTCCCATCCGCGTGCGGCGGATGTTCGAGGAAGCTTTCGCCCGCCCACCATCCGACGCCGAACTCGCCGCCTGCATCGAGTCCCTCACCGAGTTCGGCAACCTATACAACGGCGATCCAAACTCCCACGACGCATGGCGCGACCTGTGTCACTCGTTCTTCTCGATGAACGAATTCATCTACGTGAAATGACGATGAATCCCGCACACTCACCCATCTCCCGCCGCGATCTCTTGCAAAAAGCTTCGCTTGGTTTCGGCGGGCTGGCGCTCGGTAGTCTATTCGGCCATCGGACATCCGCGTCGACGCTCCAGTCCCATTTCCCTGCGAAGGCGAAGAACGTCATCTTCCTTTTCATGGAGGGCGGCGTTTCACAGGTCGACTCGTTCGACTACAAACCGATGCTGGCGAAGCACCACGGCGAGGATCCGCACAAGGCGATCGGGAAACTCGAGAGAACCCAGTTCGAGGCGGTCGGCAAAGTGATGAAATCTCCGTGGGAGTTCAAACAGCGTGGCCAGTGCGGAGCGTGGATCAGCGATCTGTTCCCACATGTCGCCGAGCTTGCCGACGAGCTGGCGATCGTGCGCTCGATGACTTCGAATTTCCCCGAACACACCAGCGCGAACTACTTCCTGCACAGCGGCAGCGGTCTCCAAGGACGCCCGAGCATGGGCGCGTGGGCAGCCTACGGACTGGGCAGCGAAAACGCCGATCTGCCGGGCTACCTCGTCCTCAACGGCGGTCAGATCCCGTCCGGCGGGCTCGACAATTTCTCCAACGGATTCCTCCCAGCAACCTACCGCGGAAATTTGCTCAACGCGCTCGGCACTCCTCTGGCCAACGTGAAGCCAAACGAGAAGTCGGCGCACGCTCAAGAGATCAAACGCCGGCTCGCAGAAACACTCAACCGCGGGGCTGCCGGTGGCGCAGGGGCTCTGGAATCAGCGATCGCCAACCACGAACTCGCCGCCAAGATGCAGCTAGCCGTCCCGGAACTGATGTCGCTCGACGGTGAGAGTGAAGCGACCAAAAAACTCTACGGTTTCGAAGCTAAATACAATCACACCCAGACCTACGCGCGCCAGTGCCTGATCGCGCGCCGCCTGATCGAGCGCGGCGTGCGCTTCATCGAGCTGACGATCCCGATGGTCAATGGCTACCAGCGCTGGGACGCGCACGGCAACCTGGTAGACAACCACGGCAATAACGCCCGAGCAGTCGACCAGCCAATCGCCGGCCTGCTGCGCGATCTGTTACAACGCGGCTTGCTCGACGAGACGCTCGTCGTCTGGTCGGGAGAGTTCGGCCGCACCCCCTTCGCCCAAGGCGGAGCTGGCCGCGACCACAACCAGTACGGGTTCAGCCTGTGGCTCGCGGGTGGCGGCATCAAACCCGGCGTCACCTACGGCGCGACCGACGAGTGGGGATACAAAGCAATCGAGGACAGGCTCGAAATGCACGACCTGCACGCAACGATTCTACATCAGTTAGGAATCGACCACGAGAGACTCACCTACCGCTTCAGTGGAAGAGACATCCGCCTGACCGACGTGCACGGCCGGGTGATTGATGAGATTTTGGCGTGATCATCTCTACTGGGCGTATGGTCAAAATACTCAGCCGAAACGCAACGCCCTGAAAATCAGTGCCGGATGACAGTTGAGGCTCTTGATCTCAGCCTCGATTATTCGTTCCTATTTCTGTAATAGCGATCCGATGAGATTCGTTCTTCAACCATGGCAGCTCTTCTCTCTGATTCTCGCAGGCTGGGTCAATCGCCAGCAACAGGAAATGATCGACTTCCAGAATGCGCAGATCCGCATACTGATGGAGAAGATGGGAAGGAAGCGCATACTCCTCACCGATGAACAACGACGAGTGCTGGCTGTAAAGGGTAAG
>JBLHKS010000350.1:0-5056 GCA_047620505.1 Verrucomicrobiales bacterium
TTTTTCCAGGCGACCGTGCCGCTTTGTGCGTTCACAGCGATCGTTCCCTTTTGAGGGTAGCCGCCGCTGGCGAAGATCAGATCGCCGTCCCAGACTGCTGTGCCGCAAGTCGCTTTTGTGGTTCCGGCGGCTGACCAGACGGGCTGGCCTGTCGCTGGATCGTAGCTGGCAAGTTTGTCGTCACCGCTGATGACGACGAGGTCGCGTCCACCGGCTTTGGTGATGATCGGCGATGAGTAGCTGGTCGTGCCTGCTCGCGGAGTTCGCCAGGTTTCACTGCCGCTGGCGCGGTCGAATGCGACGAGAAATCCGCCGTCAGCGAAGTCTGAGGAGACGATCACATTCGAGCCGTGGAGCAGCGGCGAGACGGCGTATCCGTAGCCGTACTTTCCGCGGTAGGGACCCGGTTGGGCTTGCCAGATTTGTTTGCCCTCCAAGGTAAGCGCAGTGAGTTTGACCATTCCGCCGTTGAAAAATGAGACTATCAATCGTTCGCCGTCCCAGGCCGGAGTCGGGGAGGCGTGAGTGTTTTTCTTGTGAATTTTCTTTTCGAAATTTCCGGTGTGGACGTCGGTCTTCCACAGTTGCTCGCCGGTTTCGCGGCTTAGGCAGATCACCGATTGCACCTGCGCGCTCTCGTCGGCTGTGGTCAAAATCACGCGGTCGCCGACGACGATCGGCGAGGAATGTCCACGGCCGGGAATGTCCGTTTTCCAAGCCACGTTGAGAGTCTCATTAAAGGCGGTAGGCGCGCTGGAACCGGCCGGGGCGACGTTGTTAAAAGTCGGTCCTCGCCAGTTTGGCCAGTCGCCGTCAGCCGCCAGCAGCTGCTGGGTGCCAAAGCCGAGAATCGCGATTGTGATGAGTTGAAGTCGGGAAGTTGCTTTCATGCTTTTTGATTGGGAAAATCTGAGATGAAATTACCTGGAAAACCCATCTGACAAAGCAAAATCGGCGTTGTGTTGATGTGAGGTTCCGGACTTGAATACTCGGGGGAATTCCGTTAGGCAGGTCCCGTCGGGGAGAAAATTCCAGACTTAATTTCACACCGTGGGCAAAACGGAAAAGGCGGCTTTGACTTCCGAATAGGGAAAGCAGGCTCGCCAATCACTTTTGTTTCCCAAATTGAATTGAGTTCCCGCCGAGATTCTCCAAACTCTAGCAAACGGAGAATCCTGAGCAGATGCCCAAGGATTGTTCTATTTTTAACACTTAAATATTACTAAAATAATGAGCGAAATCACCGCAGGCCAGTTTTGCTGGAACGAATTGATCACATCCGATACCGAGGGTGCTAAGAACTTTTACACGGAGTTGTTCGGCTGGAAATCCGAAGAAATGGACATGGGCGAAATGGTCTACACCATGTTTCGGGATGCAAATGGCCCTGAAGGTCCAGAGGGCATGGTCGCTGGGATGATGAAATCTCCGATGCCAGAAATTCCGTCCCATTGGCTGTCCTACGTCCTCGTTGATGACGTGGAGGCAAAGTTGGAAAAGGCCAAATCGCTTGGCGCGACGGTGATCAGAGAAACGACTGAGATTCCGATGGGCACGTTCGCGATTTTCAGCGATCCGCAAGGCGCGGTGTTTGCGATCTGGAAGAAGAAGCCCTGCGGAGATTCCGAGTAAGCTGAGAAGGCCAAACGTTTTCTAACGCGTCGGTTGCTCTGCGGCTGGCGCGTTTTTTTGTCCAGAGAGCATCGCGATGAAGGCTTGTCGGGGGGAGTTCGCCTGTGCCAGACTCCTTGGCATGAACCGACTATTTTTTCCGATCGCGGCTCTTCTGGTGTTCGTCTCGGCCAGCAGCTGCTGGGGCGGAATCGGAGTTATTCAGACGCGAATTTCTCCCGACGGCGAGTGGATCGCCGGATCCTATCAAGGGGCAATCGTCAAGTTTCCCGCGTCGGGAGGTGAGATGAGCGTTTTGACCGAGGCCGAGGGCTGGGATGTCGAGCCGGCGTGGTCGCCCGATGGAAAGAAGATCGCGTTTTTTCGGTCGCCGCATTTTGTTGGGGGAAGACTCTTCGTGATCGACTCGGAAACTGGTAAGGACATTCCGCTGCCGAATCCGATCCACGGCTACGGCAAGATTTTCTGGCATGCTGAGCAGAACAAGATGCTGGGATTGCTCAAAGCACAGGCACCGCGGAAGCTAAGCTGGCTTGATCTGGATTCCGGCGAGACGACCGAGGTCAACTTGGAAGCGGAGATCGAAGACCAAAGACGCCAGGGTTTGTCATGGGCGCTTTCGCCAGACAGTCGGGAAATCCTCTGGGCGATTCACGCTGACCAGCTTGATCAGCAGAGCGGTCGCTACGGGCCGGGCGCGGCTTTGTCTCGTTGTCAGGCTGACGGATCGAACAATCGTAAAGTCGTCGACTGGCCGGCGCGGATCTACAATCTGGAATGGGACGCGGGCACGCGGCACGCTTTCGCGGTCACGGATCGCGGGACGACTCACAACGACGTCTGGAAGATCGATCTGGAAACTAAGCCGCTTCGAAATTCTTACAAATTGACGTTCGGTCAGGCAGACGAGGAGAGGCCATCGGTTTCGCGGAAGGTTGGTGGTCCGCTGGTCTACACGACGAATCAGAGCGGCTCAACCGAGGTAATCCGGGTTGATCTGGCTTCGGGAACGCACATCCCGCTTTCCTTGGAGCCACCGGCTTATGATGGGCGTTTGCGGATCAAAATCGCGGATGGCGGCGTGGTTCGGCTTTCGGTAAAGCGCAAGGGTGGAAAATTTTTCGCGCCGCCTGGAAGCCTCTATCGACTGACCGGCGTGCTCGGTCATTTTTACTCAAACGGCTGCGATTTCGTGCTTCCAAGCGGCGACTACGAGATTCTCGCGACGCGCGGATTGGAGTTCGAACCGACGAAACTGGAAATCACGGTTGGCGCGGACACCGAGGTCGAAATTAAGCCGAAGCGTTGGGTCAACCTCGGGGAACGCGGTTGGTTTTCGGGCGAAAACCACGTTCACGCAAACTACGGCTACGGCGAATGGTACAACACGCCGGATACGATTTTACGACAATGTCAGGGTGAGGATCTTAACGTTTGCAACGCCGTGATCGGCAACTCCGATGGCGACGCGGTTTTCGATCGCGAATTCTTCCTCGGCCGACTCGATCCGGTCTCCACGCCCACCAATATCGTCTACTGGAATCAGGAATTTCGCTCCACGTTCTGGGGCCACCTGACTCTCTCGCGCCTGACCTCTCTAACTGAGCCGATTTTTACCGGTTTCGACGCCACGACCAACCCTTACGACGTTCCTACGAACGCCGATATCGCGGCGACAACCCGCGAGCGAGGAGGAATCGTCAGCTACACGCATCCCGCCAGCAACGCGCTCGATCTCTATGATCAGGCCTACGCAGCCAAAGGCTCGCCGGTCGACGTCGCGCTCGGTCGGATCGATGCGTTAGACATCGCAGGCAACACTTATCCGGGCTCGATCCAGCTCTGGTATCACTTTCTAAATTGCGGTTTCGACGTCGTCGCTTCGGCAGGTACGGATTGCTTTTTGAATCGAGTCCGGAGCTACCCGCCGGGTTGGGCACGGTGCTACGCTTACCTCGATGATGAGCTGACCTACGACGGATGGATCGACGCCCAGGTCAAAGGCCGATCGTTCATCACCAACGGCCCGGTTGTCTTCCTCGAGGTCGATGGCCAGAAGCCAGGAAGCTCGATCACACTCGAAAATTCTGGTAAAGTCAGGGTCAAAGCCGAAGCACTCTCATACTTTCCGATGGAGAAAGTCGAACTCGTTTTCAACGGCGAAGTCATCCAGCAGCTGCCGGTTGGCAACGGAACCAAATTGTCGTTCGAAGGCGAGATCGAAATCCCTCAGAGCGGATGGCTCGCGCTTCGAGCCGAGGGGCCGCAGAATCGGCTGATTTTTGGTCGCGGAATGTCGGCGCACACCAACGTTGTGCGATTTGAAGTCGGCGATAACCCTTGGCGATCTGCTGACTCGGCCCGTTATTTTTTGAAGTGGATCGACCGGCTTGAAGCTGATTTTGATGACCACGGTCGCCTGCCTGATCCTCGGCGTCGCGCCGGAGTTCTGGCTCAGCTAGAGGCCGCGCGCGAGGTCTATCGAAAAGTGATCGAGTCCGCTCATTGAGCCTTATTCCGGACGTAAACCGGCGCTGAGTTGCCGACGATATTCGTAAAGCGCCATCGCGGTTGCAGACGAAGCGTTGAAGCTGTGCGGGAGTCCGTAGACCGGGATTTCGATGACGTCATCGAGCAGTGCGAGGATTTCATCGGTCAAACCGAGGCGTTCGTTCCCGATTACGAGCACGCTTTTCGGATGGAACGCGTAGTGGTTCAGATCCTGCGAATTCGTGGTTTGTTCGAGCCCGACCAACCGAAATCCTGCTTCGCGAAAACCACGCAAAACGGGCTCGAGACTCCGGTGAACTTCGACCGACAAAGCGTCGGCACCATCTCGTGCGATTTTGTTAATCAGCTTCGCGTTGCCGGTCAGAATCAGCCGTTTGATCCCGCTCGCACTGGCACTTCGGGCGATTCCAGAGATGTTGATGTTGCTGCGCATCGGCGCGCAGGCCAAGATCAATTCACTCGATGCGGAGGCGCTAGATCGAATTTTATGCCGCTGATGTTCGAATTGCGGCATGGGTTAGGCGCGAGTTGGGCGGCCAAACTACCGAGGTGTGAGCGCAATGCGATTCGAATCGTCGGAATTGATTTGGACACCTCCGCGATCACGGGGCTGCAGCGAGTTCGTTGGAATCCCCATTTTCGGCTTTCTCCTTCATACTCAGCATCACAAATCGGTGTTCAAGCCGAACGCACTGCTTTTCAAACCAAAACCAATACCATCTCGGCTTCAACCGAGATTCGATCGTATCGGTTCGAACAACTTGGATATAACCCGGGTGCTGAATGAAATCGTATTTTGCGTCGACGAACGTAAGCCAGTCACGAACTTTTAACGATTCGGAAATCTCCACCTTAAAAAGTCTGCCGTATTCGCTTTTCGTTACGGTCTGAATCATTTCACCGTCCTCGAAAT
>JBLHKS010000351.1:0-5003 GCA_047620505.1 Verrucomicrobiales bacterium
CCTACGGCGAGGAAATCGTTTACTCAGGACCTGTCTACACGGGCGTGACCTTTCACGATGGAGCCGCGATTCTGACTTTCGATCACATCGGAGCTGGCCTGTTTTCAAAAGATGACGGCCCGCTGAAGTATTTCGAGATCGGCGATATCGATGGCTCATTTTTCGTCACGGAGGACATCGAAATCAACGGCAACACGCTCACCGTGAAAAGCCCAGCCGTCCCAAATCCAACCGCCGTTCGTTACGCTTGGATGAGCAACCCGGAGAAGCCGAATTTTTTCAACAAGGACGGCTTGCCTGCGACCCCATTTCGGACGGATTCCTGATGCCAAACTCCATCCAACCCGACCCGGTTCTCGCCCAGCACTCGGCTGCGATCGAGCAGCGGCTTGTCGAAGCCGTTAACGGGCTGACGACGGAAGATCTTGAGCAGCTGCTGGGTGCGGTCGGCCGCGAAATGGTATCGGTGACGATCGCGGCGCTGCAAGCGGACTCGGCTTCGATCTGGCTGGCCGACGCAGCGCGAACGAAGCTCGTCGTTTGCCATTCTGAGCCGAATAACGGGCTCCTCGAACGCGAGCAACCGCTCAACGAGGGGCTGATCAGCCTTGTTCTCGGGTCGGAGAAATCGATCTGCCAGAATCAGGTCTACAAAAACGCACAGCACTCGAAAAGGATCGATTCGGAGCTTGCTCAGATAACTTGTTCGATGATCGCGGCCCCGTTTTACGCAGGCGGGCAACTCCGTGGGGTGCTCAGCTGCGTTAAGCTCAAGGATTCGCTGGAGGCACCGGATCCACCGATCTTCACCGCTGCGAATTTGAGCCGAATCACCCGGCTTTCGTCCGCGATGGAGCGGTTGCTGAATTATCGAATTTTAACGCGAATTCTTGACCTCGAGATATGATCGCCACCGGAGCCGCCCTCGACGCGCTGCGAACCGGCACAGGCAAGGGCATTCGCGTCGCCGTGATCGATTCTGGAATTGAAGCCGATCACCCACGTCTCAAGACGATGAAACTGGCCGATTCGGTCGGTGTCGTGGAGGAAAACGGGCGAATCGCGATCAAGGAAGGCGAAGGCGGCGATGTTTACGGTCACGGGACGGCGATCGCCGGGATCATCCACGAAAACGCGCCCGAAGCGGAGATCGGCAGTTTCCGGACGATCGACGCGCGGAGTCTTTCGCGAACGGCGCTGATTTGCGCGGGGATCCGCGAGGCAATTCGGCGCGGTTATCAAATTCTGAACTGCAGTTTCGGCTGCAAAGGCCTCGCGAAGTTCATTCTTCCGCACAAAGAATGGGCGGATGAGGCTTGGCTGAAGGGCGTTCACGTCGTCGCGGCCTGCAACAATTCGGATGAGAACGAAATCGAATGGCCAGCTCATTTCGCGAGCGTTCTCAGCGTCTCAATCGCGAAAACTGAGACCGCCGAGATTTTTCATCGGCCCGGAAGAATGGTCAGCTTCGCGGCTCGAGGCGAGGACGTCGAAGTTGCTTGGATTGGTGGCGATGAGCAGGTGAAAACCGGGAGCAGTTTTGCCGCTCCGCTGGTGACCGCTGCGCTCGCGAGGGTTCTTTCCGTTTTCCCGGATCTTTCGCCGCCGCAAGCCCACGATCTTCTCCCGAAAATCGCGAGCAGCTGGTCTTCAGAGCTCGATTGCGACTGGTGAAACCGATTCTGCCCGGTTTCGGCCCAGAAGTCGAAACTCAAGTTTGACAATTATTGCAAAAACTGTATTTATGGAAATTATAAAACCGCAGGCAATTCGATTTGCCTGAATTTACGACACTTTTTGCAACTTTTAACCGCTGAAAATTATCTATTTTTTGTTCACGCCCGCGCGTCGTGGAGTCGAAGCCAATATGTTAAAGACTCCGGCGCGTGACTCGTGGCAAAGCAGAGAAAGAGCTGACTGTTATCCAGTTCGTCGGCTGTGCCGCCCAAGGAAACGCCCAACGCTCGCCTCGATCAGCGATCCTTACCCAGTGCGGGAGCCGCTGATCGTGGCGGGCGATTTTTTTACCATGCGGCCTCGTAAAGTTCGACGATTTCGGCCGCCGTCGGCACTCGCGGAACTGTCGGTGATCACGGCGACTTTCGTGGCTTCGCTTCCAGTGCCTGCGGTCGTCGGGACGGCGATCAGCGGGACGCCGGGGTTCGCAATTTTGTGGAGACCCATGAAATCGGGCAGCGGAGCCGGGTTGGCGGCTCGGATCGCTATTACTTTAGCGGTATCGATCGGTGAGCCGCCGCCTAACGCAATAACGAGGTCGGATTTGTGCTCAGCAAGCTCGGCAACCCCGCTCTCCACGTTTCGATCGGTCGGATCCGGCTGGACATCGGAGAAAACCCGGACATCGAGGCCTGATTCGGCCAGAACCCGCTCGACCTCGCTTGCGAAGCCGAGTTCGATCACGCCCGGGTCGGTCACGAGCAGCACGCGGCTCGCGCCAAGCTCGCGGGCGAGTTTCCCGAGCTGATTTCGAGAACCGCCGCCGGTGACGATCGCGGAGGGCAGATCCATCCGCCTGACTTGATTCTGCATCCCCTTCCATGCCCGATAACGAGGCTGAAATCCACTTTGAAAGACGCGCAGTGAGCGCTTAGTGCTTGAAAGTGATGATCCTCCGATTCTCGCTGATTCTGACCCTGCTCGCGCTGCCGCTGGCCGGGTTTTCTGCGCCTGCGGACGAAAGCGGCGGTTCATTTTTTGAGCGGCGGATCCGGCCGATTCTGATCGAGCGCTGTTACGAATGCCATTCGGAAGAGGCGGGCGAGCAGAAGGGCGGGCTGCTTCTGGATCGAGCGTCTGGCTGGCTGGAAGGCGGCGACAACGGAAAGGCGGTCGTTCCTGGCGACCTCGCGGGATCGCTTCTGGTGACCGCGATTCGTTATGAAGATGAGGACTTTCAAATGCCGCCGAAAACGGAGCTGCCGGAGAACGAGCGAAAACTGCTTGAGCAATGGATTCGGCGTGGCGCGCCGAGTCCGGGAGACGACATGGGCGACACGGAATTTTCGCGACTTGGCGATCAGGAATGGATTTTCGAGCAGGCGGCTTCGCACTGGGCGTTCAAGCCGGTTGACGCCGTCGCGCCGCCGAAAATCGACGATCCGGAATGGGCGAAAAACCCAATCGATGCGTTCATTTTCGCGGGTTTGGCCGAAGCAGGCCTCAAGCCGTCTCCGCCTGCGGATGAGCGAACGCTGAGTCGGCGGCTTAGCTATGATTTGACCGGTTTGCCGCCCGGAACTGAGCCGAATTCGATCCAGCAGCTGCTGGAATCGCCCGCGTTTGGCGAGCACTTCGCGCGAATGTGGCTCGACGTCGCGCGATACGCGGACACGGCGAACACCTACCGGCCTGACACGAAAACGCCGCACTATTATCCTTACGCGTTCACTTACAGAGATTATGTGATCGCGGCTTACAACGAAGATAAGCCGTTCGACGTTTTCGTTCGCGAACAGCTCGCGGCTGACCTCATGGGTTTGGCGAAAGACGCTTCGGAACTGGCTGCGCTCGGTTTTCTCGGCGTTTCCCCGCATCGAGCGCAATCGAGCGATTTCATCGACGACGCGATCGACACGACGACTCGCGGATTCCTCGGTTTGACTGCGGCCTGCTCTCGTTGTCACGACCACAAATTCGAGCCGATCCCGACGGCGGATTATTATTCGTTGGTTGGCGTTTTTGGTTCGATTCAGCGGCCTGCTCCTTGGGATTTGGAGAAGCATCCGACGATTTCCGGCTACACAACTTCGCCAGAAGTGGTCGCTGACTACGATTCTAAGCGCACAGAGATCGATAAGAAGATCAAAGAGGCTGGAAACAAGAAAAAGGGAGGAAACAACCGATCTGTGGCCGACACGATCAAGCAGACTGAACTGGCTTTTCTCCTAACCACGCACGACGGCGGGCCTGTCCAAGCGATTGGGATTTTCGAGGGCAAAAAGCCGATCCAATCCGCGATTTTAATCCGTGGCGATGCTGCAAATCGCGGCGAAATCGTCCCGCGCCGGTTTTTGAAAATTCTCGATTCCGAACAGGAGCCGTTTCCGGAAGAATCCAGCGGTCGACTTGAGTTAGCAGACAAGATTGCGGATCCTGAGAACCCGCTGACGGCGAGGGTTTACGTTAATCGGGTCTGGGGCGCGCTGATGGGCGGCTATCTCGTCGATACGCCTTCGGTATTCGGCCTCGAAGGCGCGGAACCGACGAACCAGCAGCTGCTGGATTGGCTCGCGGCAGATTTCGTCTCAAACGGCTGGTCTACGAAGCATTTGGTCGACCAAATCGTGACCTCTCGGACGTATCAGCAATCGAGCGCGCATCGCGCAGACGCGGCGGCGATCGATACCGAAAACAAGCTGCTCTGGCGCGCGAATCGGAAGCGGCTTACGATCGAAGAATTGCGGGATTCGCTCCTTTTCGTCTCAGGTCAGCTGGACACCAGAATGCGCGGCCGTTCCGGCGATCTTTGGGGAGAAGAAGCGACTCGGCGGCGCAGCATTTACGGCTTCATCAACGGGTTTAACCTCGATCCGACGCTGAGGAATTTCGATTTCCCGACGCCTGGCCAGACGATCGCGAAGCGGACGGAAAATATCGTTCCGACGCAGGCGCTTTTCACGATGAACAGCCGTTTCGCTGTCGCTCGATCAAAAGCGCTGACGCAGGATCTTGAGTTTGAAGACAAGAACCGTGTTCAGCGGATCGATGCGCTTTTTCAGCGCGTGTTAGGCCGAATGCCGGACCTGAGCGAGCGCGGACAGATCAGTCAATTCATGGATCAACCGGAAATCGGCGCGTGGCCGCTTGTGGTTCAGTCTTTGTTCATGTCGAACGAGTTTCTGTATGTGGATTAGCAACGCGTCCATATTGAATTGAGCGTTAGGATTTGGAGCTTCCGGGTCTGATACCCCGCGGCGGCGAGGGCTTTGTAGTGGTGGCTTCCAGCCGCCAAGAGCCCTCGGGGAGCTACCAATGGCGGCTGG
>JBLHKS010000352.1:0-4955 GCA_047620505.1 Verrucomicrobiales bacterium
CGGGTGGCTTTGCCTGGCGACGATGGTGAGCGGATGCCTAAAAGCAAAGGCGATCCGGGTGATTCTGGTTACCGGCGTCCGCTGAACCAGGATGAGATCGCGGTCTTGAAGAAGTGGATCGAGACGAGCCGCAGCGAAGTAGCGAAACGCGAGATAATCAGCAACGACGATGTGATCGAGGTGATCGACCAGGACCTGCGTGACGCCCCGGAGGACGAACAGCAGTTCCGGCGCTATTTCACCCTGACAAACCTCTACAATGCCGCCGAGGGAGACGGAACGCCTCTCGTTGCGGATAATGAACTCAACAGTCACCGCGGTGCGCTCAGCAAACTGATCAACAGTCTCTCCGCTTCGAGTTCGATCTCCCTTCCGGAACCGATCGACGAGGCGAAAACGGTCTACCGAATCGACTTGCGCGACTACGAATGGAGTAAGGAAGACTGGGATTACATGATCAATTTTTATCCCTACGGCATCCTCGGGATCGACAATCAGAGAGAGAATTCGATCGAAAAGGCGACTGGAACCGCGATGGCCTACGTTCGGGCGGATTGGTTCGCTTTCGCCGGGGCGCAGCCGCCGCTTTATCACGAATTGATTAATCGCGTGCTTGGAGTTGAGCCGGGTGGTGCCGAAGGCGCGATGCAGCGGCTCGAACAGGCCCTGAAAGTTGACCGAGTCCACAATCTCCAGGAAGGCAACGCGATTCGCGCCGGGTTCCAGTTTTCGGGGGTCTCCGGGGCAAACCGCCTTATCGAGCGGCATGTGTTGGGCGCGTATCGCGGCGCTTACTGGATCAGCTACGATTTCTCACCGCTCAGCCCGAAGCCAACTCAGAATCTGGCGCGCGCGCCGTTGGGCCCACTCGAAGCGCATCTGACCGAGAATCACGATCACATTTTCGAGCACGCCGGCGGCGAGGTCATCTTTAACCTTCCCAACGGGCTTCAGGCCTACCTCCTCGCGACGGCGGAAGGAGCGCGGCTCGACCGGGCGCCGACCGAAATCGTGCAGGACAAACAGCGTGCCGACAACGCCATCATCAATGGGATTTCCTGCATGTCTTGCCACGACCAAGGCATGAAATCGCCGCCGCGGCAGGGCTCCATTTCTACGATGTTCGATGAGATCCGCCCGCTGGTCGAACAGTCCAACACCCTGGATTTCCGAGAAGGGGGGCTCCTCGACAAGCTTTATGTCGATAAAGAAGAGCTTCAGAAAGTCGTTAGAGAGGATGAGGCACGATTTGTCGAAGCTGAAACAGAAGCAACGGGCAAGCTTCGCGGAGCGACAGAGCCGGTGATCGGTCTTTACAATGATTTTCGCGGAGAATTGACAGCGCGTAAACTCGCCGCCGAGTTTGGGATGAGCTACGAGGAACTCGTCGAACGGCTCGAGGACGAGGCACGAGAAACCGAGGGGATCGCCGTTCTGGCGAATCAGGTGAAGCTGGGCCTGCCGTTGCGGCGCGAAGAGGTCCTGCGCGATTACATCAGCATCGCCTACGCGCTCGATTTTTCGCTCTATCCTTTCGAGCCCTTGGCCTACGAAGATTTCGGTGGGCAGAGCTACGCAGACCTGATCCGAAATTCGTCAGACTTCATCCTCGCATTTGGAAAAGGGAAGCTTGATCCCGTTGGCGAGAGACAGAAGGAAAAAATCTTGAGTCCGACTTCTCGGGAAGAGCTATCCCGTAAACAAATTCTGCTTTCGGGGGGCGGAAAACTGGACGTTTCGATCCAGCCGCGCCTCAAAGTTGGTCAGCGCGCTGAGTTGGAAATTGTTGCGAGCCGCGAGACCTTCGTTCGCGCGATTCATCTCAGCTCCGACGATCACGTGACCGAACTTTTCCCTGGAAAGACGGGGCAGAACGGACGGCTGCGCCCGGGCGTGGCGATGGAGATTTCCTGGGAAACGACGCTACCGGGCGGTCCGGAGCACATCGTTATTTACGCTTCGGAACGTCCAATTCGAAACCTCGCGGCGCGTGGTGCACAAGTCGCGGGCGATTTCAAAGTTATGAAACGCGAGGATTTCTTCACGACACGTGGAATTCCGAAAGCGATCCAGGCTTCCGAAAAATCGAGCAAAGATCCGACGCCCGCGAGGATCGATGAAGCCCGAATCGGATATCTCCTCAGCGAATAACATCTAACCTGATTACTGAAATGAAACACACGCTCCATATCATCACGACCATCGCAATCGCTGGGATCGGAACTCAACTCCGCGCTCAGGAAACCAGGGATGAATTAGTTAAGAAACTCCAGGGCGCCGCTGGCGCGGAACAAGAAGCTCCGACCAACGGATCCGCCCCTGAAGGCAAGGCGAAATTCAAAACGAGGGGTTTTAAATCCAGGGGCCCTGCAGCTGACATTAAAACCGTAACCAGGAAAATTCGGTTCAAAAGTCGCGGCATTCCAAAGAACATTCAGGTCGCCGAAAAGGGTGGCGCGGTTGAAGTCAAGGAAGTTGCAGACAACGGCTCCTACGCCGAGCCACGAAAGCAAAACAGTTCAGCCGCGCAGCAAACAGCGCAAGTCTATGAGGTCAGCTACGCTGTAGACCCGGCTTCTCAGGTGACTCGGCGGAGCATTCTCTTCAAGGTCAACAGCACCGGTTTTGCCGACCCGAATTCAAAGGTCGAAATCGCCAAACTCGCTGCAGCCTTCAAAGATCCCGCGCTGAAGGATCACATGTTTGTGATCGAAGGCCACAGTTCGGCGGAAGGAACCGAAACTCGAAACCAACAACTCTCACAAGAGCGCGCCATCGCCATCGTCGCCGAGTTGGTTGGGTTCGGAGTCAACTCCCAACAACTTGTACCGGTCGGACATGGAGAATCGCAGGCGAACTTTCCTGACAAGGCCTCCGAGCAACAGCTGGCTCAGGATCGCCGGGTAGAGATCTTCAGGCTGGAATTTTGAGGTCGTCCGATAGCTAAAAAAGAGGCAGCGCCCCGACCCGAAGGCCGGGGCGCTTTGTGCGGACCTGAGTCAGTGTGCGTTTTCGGTGATCCAGAAGGCGCAGACATTGTCGGCCAGCCAAGGCGAGAACCGCTCGCACGCGATCTGTGCGATGACCACGTAGATTGGATGCAGCGTCGGCGCCCGAACTGGTGATCAAGCCGATCCACGAATTGGCGGAGTATTTACTTGATCTCCCAGGAAAAATAACCCGGCCAGTCCAATCCCTCCCGTGCCTCCAAGTTGGAGCAACGATTCTCGAAATACACTGCCAACTGCCCACTCAGTTTCGTGAACTCGGATCGGGCCTCGCTAAAGCTCCCTTTCAGGTAAAGGTCCCTCGCGCGGGCGAAGCCTTCCTTTTCCTCCCCTTCCATTTCGCAGGGGGTATAAAGATTTAGCGGAGTCTCCCGCCCCTTTACTTTTACACGATCAAAAAAGAGGTTTTCACGATCGTCTCCCAGTTTCTCGTTAAACGACTCCGAGAAAACAATCTCAATCGGATAATGGCGGGTTAACCCTTCGATCCGGGCGGCCAGGTTGACCTCGTCGCCCAGCACGCTGTAACTGAATCTCCTCTCAGATCCAATTGCACCGGCTACCACAGTTCCGCAGTTCAACCCGGCGCCGACATCGAAACAGACAAGCCCTTCCGGTCCCCTTTTCTTGTGAAGTTCGCCAATCTGTCGGTGGCATTCGAGGCAGCATTTCAACGCATTGCCCGTCGGGTTTTCCACCGTGACTGGACAGTTGAAGATCGCGAGGACGGCGTCCCCAATGAAATTGACGATCACCCCGTCATGGGCAGCAACGGTCTCGATAATTACCTCCAGGTGCGCATTCAGCGCGTGAAGCAGCTTTTCCGGAGCCATGTGTTCCGCGAGGGAAGAAAACCCGCGGATATCGAAAAAGAGGATCGATGCGAATTGGAGATGGCCTTCAAGCAACTCCTGCGGAGAGCGCTGATCAAAAACCCGGTCCAGGACTTCGTGGGAAACGCACCGAAGCATGATGTCCCGAGCGCGTTCCAACTTGTTGGCCTGCTCAACTCGAATCCCGTGAGTGCCCTGCATCTTTTCCACCAGGTTACCGATCATGGTTCGAAGGACCGCGGGGTGTTTGTCGATTTCCTTGTGAAATTCCCCGGCCGTTACCCGTAGCGCGACAACATCGGTAAGACAGCGAACGCAGGCGTTGCGTGGCGCCCCTGTCAAAACTCCCATCTCTCCGAGAACACCACCCGAAGACTGGCGGTCGATCTCCACTCCATTTTTGAGCACGGCCACTTCTCCTTCAATCACGAAGAAAATAGGGTCGGAGGCATCGCCCTCTCGCATCACGTATTCCCCCGCCTTGAGATGCGCTTGTTCCGCCTGGTCGAGAAGGGCGTGCATCGCTTCCTCGGGAAGATTCGCCAACACCGGGTTCCTCGCGGGATCGAGAGTACTGGCGGCAGAGCTAAGCATTGAGGGGGATTCCTTTTCGGGGTTCATCACGCCG
The DNA here is from genome assembly GCA_047620505.1 of Verrucomicrobiales bacterium. Taxonomy (GTDB): domain Bacteria; phylum Verrucomicrobiota; class Verrucomicrobiia; order Verrucomicrobiales; family DEV007; genus JBLHKS01. The sequence goes on from JBLHKS010000352.1 coordinate 4,470, forward strand.
GCACTTGTCGAAAATTTACCTTGGCAAATCGCCAACCGAAACACCAGCGCTGACTGACAAGTATTTCCTTTTCTGCCCTCCCGCGCCCGAGTCACCATTAGCCGGGGGGGGGACGAAGCGAGCCGATCTAGAAATACGTTCGGACTGGCATGCCGCGCCTGAGCCTCGGCTGATTACAGAGAGTAGCAGTGGCAAATCTTCCAGATCGTCTGAAAAATGGACCGATTCTCTGAACGCTTTAGCGATTTTAAGCTTTCCGCATTCCCGCGCCACCATGGGGGCCTATGATGGGTGCCAAATCGCGGGTCCAATGGTTCCTTTTTCAACACGCTATCAGGGCGGGCCTTCGTTTCGCCACCAGCGCACCTCGTTGCTGCCATGCTCAGCCCCCGCCACGATGTCTAACCGTCCGTCACTATTCATGTCGGCGATAATGACTTGGTTTGCACTTCGCCAATTATGCTTCAACCGATGTTGAGTCCAATC
>JBLHKS010000353.1:0-4888 GCA_047620505.1 Verrucomicrobiales bacterium
CATCGCCGACCAGAGCCGGGCCGCCATTTCGGTAATGCCCGAAGGTTTGCTCGATGCTCTGACCGACCAGCAGATCCGCGACCTGTTCGCGTTTCTTCAATTGAAGGATGCCACGAAGAAGTAGGGTCCGTCTTTCCATGTTTCACCTGTCCAAATTCCCTAACGCCATGTTTCGTTTGTCTACGCTGTGGATTGGAATTTGGCTGCTCGCTTGCATGCTGAAGCCCAACTCCTTGGCGGATGAAGACGAGCGACTGCAACACTGGGCCTGGCAAGCGCTGGAGGATCTCGGCAAGGATGAAGGTGCCCGGAGCATCGATTCTTTGGTGCGCGCGCGACTCGAGGCTCGCGGGCTGGCCATGTCGCCCGCGGCGGATCGCAGGACGCTGATTCGCCGACTTTCTTTCGATCTGCATGGCCTGCCACCATCGACTGAAGCTGTCGAAGCGTTCGTGGCTGATAACGATCCAGACGCCTACGCGAAACTGGTCGACCAGATGCTGGCTGCGCCTGCGTTCGGTGAGCGATTTGCGCAGCACTGGTTGGATATTGCGCACTATGCGGACACGCATGGCTTCGAGCGCGACCGGCGTCGGCCAAACGCCTGGCACTATCGCGACTACGTCATCGATGCGTTCAACAACGACAAACCTTACGATCGATTTCTGCAGGAGCAGATTGCGGGTGATGTGCTATGGCCCGGGGATGCCGATGCGGTGATCGCGACTGGCTTTCTAGCGGCCGGACCGTGGGATTTCGTTGGCCAGGTGGAGACCAAGAGCCCGCTGCTGAGGCGTGCGGCGCGGACACTTGATCTGGACGACATGGCGACCCAGGTCATGACCGCGACGATGGCGATGACCGTGAATTGCGCGCGCTGTCACGACCACAAACTCGACCCGATTTCGCAGCGAGAATACTACCAGTTGACGGCCGTTTTTGTCGGCGTGAAGCGTGCGGATCGCAAGTTCCATGCGGGAGAGAGCGCTCGACTGCTGGCTGAGCGGACAGGCTTGCTAAAAGAGATCAACCGCCTCGAGCCAGCGCGGGATCTTGCGGATGTCGTCGGAGGTGGCGATGGGACTGGCAATGGTGAACCCGACCAGGGCATCGATGCCCGGACCGGAAAAGTGGAGACGAAGCGGATCGGCTACCTGGCGAACATCGAGCCAAATCGATTCGTTGTATCCGCGAACCCGTTCATCGATGGAGTGGTGATTCCGAACGGGGGCGAGGACGTGGCGGTGCCACTTTCATCGACTGGCATCACCACCGGCGATCTCCCGCGCAATGGGGGCAAGGCTTGGGACATCATTCGCAACGGACCTGTCAATTCTCAACACTCGCCGAAATTGGGCGGGATCGATTTCGCGCGCGCACAGGATTCGTTGCTCGGCCTGCACGCGAATGCAGGGATCAGCTTCGCGCTGGCGAAGTTTCGCGATGAGATGGGGGCAGGCGGGCTTCGTTTCACGGCGCAGCTCGGCTACTTTGGAAAAGAGTCGGAGCAGTTCTACGCGGACGCATGGGTCTTCATCGACGGGAAAAAGGCGGCGGAGTTCCGCAAGCTGAAGCGTGCCGACGGCTTGAAAAACATCGACATCCCGCTGCCGGATGGGGCGAATTTTCTCACCCTGATTTCGTCCGATGGGGGCAACGGGATGAGCATGGATCAGGTCGGTTTTGGGAATCCGGTGATCAGATTGAGCGCGGCGAAACTCAGCGAGGCTGAGCGTGAGAGCCTCGCGAAGTTGCGTGCGCGGGTCGGCGAGATCGACGCCGAGATCGGCGCGATGGGATCGGGGCAAGTTTACGGAATCGTGCCGCAGGGCAAGATGCCCGAGGTGCGTGTGATGCGCCGCGGCGATCCGGAGGAGGAGGTTGGGGATCCGCTGGCGCCGGGCGCCGTGTCGGCGCTGGCAATGCTCGGACCAGAACTCGGTGATGCAAATTCTACCGAGAGCGAGCGCCGCGCTGCGCTGGCGGCTTGGATCACAGATCCGGACAACCCGCTTACCCCGCGCGTCATCGTCAACCGGCTATGGCACTGGCATTTCGGCCAGGGGATCGTAGACACGCCGAGCGATTTCGGTTTCGGCGGTGGCAGACCTTCACATCCCGAGTTGCTCGATTGGCTGGCTGCCGAATTGCAGCGTTCGGATTGGTCGCTCAAGAAAATCCACCGGAGGATCCTGCTCAGCGATACCTACCGGCAAGACTCGCGCTACGCGGAAGATGCGAAAGGTGTCAAAATCGATGCGGACAACCGTCTGCTGTGGCGCCAGAACCTGCGGCGGATCGAAGCTGAAACGATCCGCGATTCCGTGCTGATGGTGAGCGGGAAAATAAATCGCGCGCGCGGCGGACCCGGCTACGAGAACTTTACCTATAGAGAAGCCTACGCGCCGGAGTACAACTATATTACCGCGGACACGCCGAAATTGTGGAAGCGCAGTATTTATCGCTACGTCGTGCGCACGACGCCGGATCAATTCCTAAGCACCTTGGATTGCCCGGACCCGGCGAATTTCACGCCGAAGCGGCTGACGACGACGACCCCGCTGCAATCTCTGGCTCTCTACAACAACGACTTCATGCTGCGGCAGTCGCGCTACTTGGCGGAGCGGATCGAACTTGGGGTCGGAACCGGGGCGGGCGAGCAGGTCAGGCACGCGTTCCGCTTGGTCTTCGGCCGAGGGTCCTCGCCATCTGAGCTCCAGTTGGGAACCGATCTCATCGAGGAGCAGAGTCTTTTTGCTCTCTGTCGCTCGTTGTTGAACGCGAATGAATTTATCTATGTCGACTAGAAACACACGCTGTCCTGGTATCGCTCGTTCGCCAGTGAGCCGGCGCGACTTTCTGCAATGCGCGGGTGGTGGTTTAGGCGGGATGGCACTGGCCTCGCTGCTGACTGGCGAAAGCCGGGGCGCCGCGCCTTCTCCTCTCCATCACGTCCCGAAAGCGAAACGCGTCATCCAGATTTTTTGCGCTGGCGGCATGAGCCATGTCGATACCTTCGACTACAAGCCGGAGTTGGAAAGGCGTGCTGGCCAGCCGTTCGACCCGGGCGGCAAGTTGCAATTCTTTGCCTCCAAGCCGGGCAACTGCCAGCCGAGTTATTGGAAGTTTCGTCAACACGGTGAGAGCGGCCGATGGATCAGCGATCTGCTGCCGGGGCTCGCGACCTGCGTCGATGACATGTCATTCATCTATTCGATGCGCAGCGAGACGGCGCTGCACGGACCCGGGAATTTCCTGATGAACACCGGACAGACGATGCCAGGATTCCCGAGTATGGGATCGTGGGTAACCTATGGGCTCGGCAGCGAAGCGGAGAACCTGCCAGCTTTTGTCGTCCTGCCAGACGTCCGTGGTCTGCCTCCGGGCGGGACCATCAACTGGGGCGCCGGGTTCCTGCCGGCCGAACACCAGGCGACGACGCTCGACATGTCGAACCCCGATCAAGCGATCGCCGATCTGTTCCCACCGGAGAAATTCCCCGGCGCAGACGCGTCCGCCGGCGAAGCTGGTCTGGAGTTTTTGCGCAAACTGAACCTGGAGCATCGCGAGTCGCGTGGCGGGAACAGTCAGCTCGATGCGCGGATCAAGGCATACGAGATGGTGGCGCGGCTGCAACTCGCAGCACCCGAGGTCACCGACTTGCGAGGCGAATCGGAAGCCACACGCAAACTTTACGATATCGAACACGCTGCGACCGGCCCGTTCGGTCGCCAGTGTCTGCTCGCTCGCCGGCTCGTCGAACGTGGAGTGCGGTTCGTGCAGATTTACTGCGGCGCGGAAAACACCACGGCGGAGAAAATTCGACCGAACTGGGATAGCCACGAGGACATCGTCCGCGACCACGGCTACTGGGGCGCGGTGCTCGACCGCGGCGCATCGGCGCTGCTAAAGGATCTGAAATCCAGGGGGATGCTCGACGAGACGCTGGTGATCTGCACGACCGAGTTTGGCCGCCAGCCAGGCGCCCAGGGAGGCAAGGGCCGCGATCACAATGCAGGGGCATTCACCGCATGGATGGCCGGGGGCGGAGTCAGACCTGGGGTCGGTTTCGGCAGCACGGATGAGCTGGGATTCAAAGCCGCAGACAAGATCACTCACAGTTATGAGTTGCACGCCACCGCCCTGCATCTGCTGGGGCTCGATCACGAGCGACTGACCTGGTATCACAATGGCCTAGAGCAGCGTCTGACCGGGTTCGAGGGCAACGGCGTGATCCACGAGTTGATCGGCTAATTGTAAGGAGACGTTTGGTGAGCGGCTTGTTGTTCGCGTTTCTTCAATTGAAGGAGGCCACGAAGAAGTAGGCTATCGGGCAGTCGTGGGTAGCACTCTGAGAACAGTAGATCCGACGGTTGGGGGGAGACGAACACAAAATAACTACTCACGCGAATGCGCGATAGCATGGGGGATGCCCTTGGAGCAGATCAGGACTAGGATCCCCCTATGGCCAAGTTCCGTCTTTCCATGTTTCACCTGTCCAAATCCCCTAACGCCATGTTTCGTTTATCTACCTCGATCTCCATCTATGTCCTGCTCGCCCTTATGGCCGGAGGCTCTAGCTGGGCTGTGGAGGTCGAGGAGGAGGAAGGGCCCTGGTGGTCGCTACTGCCTCTGGTGAAGCCGGCAGTTCCCGACGACCAGACGACGAATGCGATCGACCGATTCATCAGCGCCAAACACACCGGACTCGGGCTGACGATGGCGGTCGAGGCCGACCGACGGACGCTGATCCGGCGGCTGTACTTCGACCTGTGGGGATTGCCTCCGACGCCCGAAGAGGCGGACGCATTCGCCGCTGACGAGGATCCTGCGGCCTACCCGAAGCTGGTGGAGAAGCTGCTCGCCTCCCCGCGATACGGCGAGCGCT
>JBLHKS010000354.1:0-4885 GCA_047620505.1 Verrucomicrobiales bacterium
ATTTGTGCGGGTCGTGGCAGGCCGCCTCATGGAAATGGCCGTCGCCGGCGAAGATATCGAAGCCCGAAAGCTCCTCGATCCCGGCGAGAGGATCGGCGAGTCGCGATCCCATCAAGCGCGCGGCATACCCGCGATACCTCGACGTGTCCAGGCGCGACCGTTAGAAGTGCTGGTGGTGAGATGATTTCCGAATGCCCCTGCCGCATGAGCGCTTGTGATTGGAGACACCGCGATCTCAGGCTTCATGGCGATGGCTTGCAAAGAATCGATTCCGGTGCCGCGACGCTGACGATACCAGAAACGATCTCCACCGCGCCCTGACAGAGTGACGGTGGCCGTGCCCGCATTGCTGTTGATACGCAGCGAGGCGTTAACTGTGCCGTTCTTCCTTGGCTGGAAGGAGACGGCGATATCCTTCGATCCCAGAGGTGGAATCACTAGAGTCGCGGCATCTTCAGTGAAACCAAGAGCACTTGCTGAAAGGGAGACGCTGCTAACAAGCAAGTCCGCATCGCCGGTATTCGAAACGCGCAGGATCTGACTCTTCGCGATGCCTAACGGCGAGAGGCCGAAATCAATCGACTTCGTGTCGACGTGTATTTTTGAGCTCGTTGTGACCGCAGGTGCGAACGGTATTTCGATGCGTGGATTTGCGGAGGCATTGCTCTCCAGCACCAAGTCTGACGAAGTGATCGTTGCCGAGCGCGGGCTGAATCGCACCGTGAGATCGGCGGATTCCCCACCGCCCACGATCACTCGTGACGGAAACACGCTGAAATGTTCGCTATCTGTGAGGGATGCGTCGACGACGAGCTGACTTATCCCTGAGCGGCTATTCGTAACCGTGATCGTCTGCGTGACCGAACTGCCCAAGCTGGCCGTGAACGTGTCTGGCGTGCTGTGTGTTAGAATGGGTGTGCGACTGGAAGGCTGATAGCCCAGTTCAACACGACCGCGAACCGAGCCAAGCTCAAAAGGCAAATCGAGATCCTGCGTGCCGCTATCAAAGTAGACCCGACCATCCGAATGGATGAAGAGACAGGTGGCGGAGTTGCTGCCCGCCGTGAAGCTAGCCTCTTGATCCGTGCCTGGGAAGAGTGTGAACGTGACTCCGTTAGGAATGGTAAGACGCACTTCGAATTCCTTAGCGCCCACGCCCTCGATCTCTGCGATGAAGGGAACAGGAACGTCATTCTGCGTGGCGGTCGCGGCGGCAAAGAGCACTGGGCCCGCTGAGTCTAGCGGATTGCGTATCTCCAGGTTTCCATCGAGGCGAATCACGCCGCTCCATGGTTGGCCCTCGACGGACGAGTAGGTGAATGGACGTGTCTCATCGAGAGCATTGAGCACGCCCCTGACATTGCTCGTATCGAGGTTTTCTTGATCGAGATCGCCACCAAAAATGCGACCTTTGAGCCCGCCAAGCAAAGTGATGCGGGCGGGCAAGATTCCCACTGAGATGGCAGGACGATCCTCAGTCCGAGTCACACGAATAGCCCCACCCAGCGACGCCACTTCCGGGAACCCAATGGGCTCGATACGCAACAGGTTCCCCAATACGATGGGCTCAAGCTCGCCTTCGATTTGCAAGTGATCTTCACCGACTGCCGGACTAGTATTGAACTGCACCAGGGCGCGTCCGTCCGCTCGTTGGGTGAAGTTGAGTCCCAGTGGCAAGTTCACGATGCGCCCCTCCACTTGACCAGCCATCGCAGGAAAGACTGCGACATCTGCATCTGGAAAGAGTGCCAGGGAGGCATCGGGCACTTCGATGACGATGTGCTGGCTCTCAATTGGTAGGAACTTTGATTTCCAGGGGTGGGTTCATGGGCGGGCGGAGCCTGCGGAAAGAGGGGGTTCAGAGGTTAAAACGCTCCCTGATGCAACACGATCTCTGGGCCGTCGCCGACCGCCTCCACATGGTGGCAGAAAAAAACGGGAATCCCATTTACAGTAAGAACCTGAAGAAACTGCAACAGCTGATACGACCTCTCATCAAGCAATTGGCACCCACGGATTCACAGATTAGCCGCCTGAGAGACAACTACGCCGATGCCATTGCCTCGGGCGAGTTCCAGCGCACCTTTGCTCCCGATCGCTCCTACGCGGCCTACTTGCCGGATCGCCTATTTGATCCCGCCGGTACTTGGATCCTGGTGAGTGGTTCGTTGCCGGGTCCGAGCGCTCCCGACATTTCACCTCACCTCCACTTCGTGAAGAAGACTCCGGGCGGATTATCTTTTATCTTGTTCCCCAATCCCTGATGATTCCTCTCCCGGTGTTAGTGATTGATAAACTGATCGACGGCCCGTCTCAGCGATTCCTCCCCTATCAGATCTTTCGATTCAGACACTCGCCCTTGATCGATTTAACGTATCTTTCCCAATCCGCCCTGAATTCTCGTATAACCCCAGCCCCTGTTCTCCTCCGCCATCCTGATCACTAATTGCCGAAGCTCCTCCACGGTCCACGGGCGACCGGCGCCGCTTCGTTTTGCGCTCCCGTCGTACTTCCTCGCGATGAATTTCCAATGCCAGGCAAGCAAGGTCTGCGGCGTCACGATGTTCGCCACATCTTTCAATCGTCTCCACCGAATTCGCTTGGCCTTACGCGCGAGTCAGCTCCTCTGATCATCATCGCGGCGTCGATTCGTGAACGCCTCCTACTTGTTGGAGGCGAGTTCTGCCATCATTTCGACGAGGTTTTTGGTGATGATTTTATCGGCGTCTTTTTGGGCCTTGCTCGTGGTGAGCCAGGTTTCGTAACCGCCGAGGGCGTGCTGCTCTTCGGTGGGAAGATAGCCCATGGCGCCGTTGGCGAGTTCGATGACAAAGGTGTCGGCAAACGGGCTCTTCGCTTTGATGTCCAACCCGATTTCGGCGAAGACCTCGAAGGGAAAGGTGCAAATTGCGAGGTCGCCGATGCGGACAGCCTGGATCTTAATCTCAGTGGCCTTACCGAGCTTCACATGTTTGAGGATGCTCCGGGCGTAATGTTTTCCCAAAGGCGGAACCGATTTCTCGTCTTCGGCGGCGAGGTAGCGCTTCGAACGCTCGATGTCCTTGGTGGTGGGGCTTCGGAGTTTGAGAGTGATTTTTCGCTCGACCATGCCGAGGGTGACATCGCTGCGGTGATCGATGGAAGCATAGGCGCGGAAGGCGGAATCGGCGACTTTGGTAGCGACCTGGCGTACCTGCTCAAAAGGTTCGCGCGGTGGACGACGCTCACCAAAATTGATGTTATTGACGTCTCCCGAAGTTCCGTTCGAGAGAATGCCTACGAATCCCGAGTCCACCGGTCGTCTCAAACGGACGCCGATGAGTCTGGAGAATTCGCCAAAGTAATCGGCGGAGACTTGGTTATCCGGGATAGTGCCGACGTAGTGGAGCGAGTAGTTGGCGATGAGGGCGAGCGGACGATGTTTCAAATCGCGGACGGAAAACGTGGCGACCTCGGGGTCGGTCGGGCCCGCAGGATTGATCAGGTGCGGACCGCTGCCGGGGTTCATTTTGACGAGATCCTTGTGACTGCCAAAGGGGTTCATCGGCATGGTTCCAGCCTTGAGAAACCACCGGCGATTGAAGACCTCGTCGGGGAGATCCTGGCCGGACGATCCGAATTCGGCTGGCTGGAGCGCGGCAGCAGCTTTGACGATGGATTCGGCGATACCCGCGGTGAGCAATTTCTGGTAGGCGAGTTCTTCCGGCGTGCCATTCGAGGCATTTGCAAACGGCGCGCTGTGGGTGTGGGTCGCGGAGATGAGAATGCGCTCGGTCGGGATTCCGGTCTTCTCTGCGGCGATCTCCTTGGCGCGGTCGAGAACATCCCGGCCGACCATGCAGCTATCGACCACGGCGATGGCGATCCGGGTTTTCCCATCATCAAAGACGACGGCGCGGGAGTGGAGGGGATCGTGCGCGGATTCAGTGAGCTGAGGGCGAAAGCTGCCGCGCATCGCGAGCGGCCATTCGGTGGGTGTCACATCTTCGGCGGCGGCCCCCGCACGGAACTCGGCGTGAGCTGATAAAGCGAGGAGCAGCGAGGCAAAGAGAACACGGAACATTGAATGATGATGGCAGATTAAAATCGATCTGTCACGCTCCAGTCCAGAGTCATTATTGGTAGGAACTTTGATTTTCAGGGGTGGGTTCACGGGCGGGCGGAGCTTGGGGAAAGAGGGGGTTCAGCAAACGTCTGAACTTTTGAGAAAAAGGGTTGCCAAAGTTTCAGATCGGCACTGTTGGCCACGCTTGATTTGCGCTCCGGAGGCCAGGTTTCCGCCACAACGCCCGGAATCGAGAATGGCTCTGCCACGGACGCTGGCTTGTTGGCAATCTTGATGACCTCTACTTGATCTCCAACCAAGCCCACTGGCGTTGGGCCCGGGAGCGTCATCCGGACAGCATTGGCATCCAGTTGATGCATCGCAGGGCGCAATTGACCGAGTAGGTCTTCCGATTTCACCATCAGCCTCGCTCGGTCCTCTTCCGAAAGATCCTGGGCAACAACCGTGGTTCTCACCTGACAAAACAGCGAGAGCGCTAGAGGTAGGGCGAAGACAAGCCGAAGACGAGGCATAGTGATTTACTGTGTGGCACGTTTTCCACTGGGTCGTCTACCGATAAAGACCCGATTCCCCCGAATCACGACAACTTGGCGATTGACGTTCTTCTAATTTATTGAGCACGCTCCAAAATGAAATGCTTCCTGTGTCTCGTAGCCCTGACAGCGGCGGCATTCACCTGCTTTGCTACTGAACCCCGTCTGAGCGGCGCAACTGTTCCAGGCATGGAGTCGGTCGATGATGCCTATTCGGCCTTCATGAAGCGACGGGAGATTCCGGGAGGCTCAGTTGCCATCCTGAAGGACGGACGTCTTGTCTATT
>JBLHKS010000355.1:0-4619 GCA_047620505.1 Verrucomicrobiales bacterium
GTTTCGGGAACCGAATCCCGGCGAAATCCGTGTTCCGCAAGCTGAACAAATGCTCCGGTATGCATCATGAGTGATGATTTGAACACGCCCCAACCTACTGATGGTGCCCTCAATCCGGGTGGCGAATTCCTCCTCTACACCACCGAGGACGGAAAATCCCGTGTCGAGTGTCGCTTTGAAAATGAAACAATCTGGCTCTCACAGGCATTGATTGGAGAACTCTACGACCGCTCGAAGAAGACCATCAGCGAGCACCTGAAGAACCTCTTTGAAGAGGGCGAATTGATGCCCGATTCAGTTGTCCGGAATTTCCGGACAACTGCCACTGATGGAAAGTCCTACGACGTCCAATTCTACAATCTAGAGGCCATTCTAGCCGTTGGTTTCCGCGTGAAATCCGCCCGTGGCACCCAGTTCAGGCGCTGGGCGAACACCCGGCTGCAGGAGTATCTGGTGAAGGGCTTCACCATGGATGACGAGCGCCTCAAGAATCCTGACATTTCAGGAACTTCGTCCGTCCCCGATTACTTCGACGAAATCCTCGCCCGAATCCAGGACATCCGTGCCAGCGAGCGGCGCATGTACCTCCGCGTGCGAGAGATCTTCAGCCTGGCTGCCGACTACGAACCGTCCCAAAAAGACTCGGTGAAATTTTTCCAGATCATCCAAAATAAACTCCACTTCGCCGCCACTGGTCACACCGCCGCTGAACTCATCGCCGAGCGCGCCGACGCCTCCAAACCCAACATGGGGCTGACGGTCTGGAAGGGTGAGATTGTCCGCAAAACCGATGTCACCGTGGCCAAGAACTACCTCCTCGAAGACGAGATCGACGAACTGAATCGCATTGTCGTGATGTGGCTCGACTTCGCCTTCGACCAAGCCAAACGCCGTAAACAGATCTTCCTCCTAGACTGGCGCACCAAGCTCGATGAATTTCTAGCATTCAACGACCGCCGCGTCCTCACAGACGCGGGCAAGCAAACCAAGAAAGCTGCCGATGAAGCCTCCAAGACCCAATACGACCAATTTGCCGAACGTCGCCGCCTCAAGTTGGAAGAACAAGGTGCCGCTCAATCGATAGAGGCGCTCGAAAACCTTTCTAAGGAAGACAAGCCCGAATGAAGTTCACCGAAGCCCAACTCGAATCAGCCATCATCAAACTCCTTGGAGTCGAGGGCTATCCGCATGTGTTGGGAGGGGCGATTGAGCGCCAACCGCAGGAGGTGCTCATCAAGGCCGACCTGCGTGCCTTCCTCGCCAAGCAATACGCAGCAGACCACATCACGCCGCAGGAAATCGAGGCGGTGATCAAGCAGCTCGAAGCCTACTCCCCGGCAGATCTCTACGAGAGCAACAAGGCGATCATGCGCCTCGTTTCGGATGGATTCCATCTGAAACGAGAGCGCATCCTCACCCCTAGCCCCTCTCCCAAGGGTAGAGGGGAATCTGGGAATGAAGGTTCTTTTCCCCTTGGGGGAAGAAGGGATGAGGGGAGGTCGCAACGGGCTCTGGCCGAGCTGTTTGCGGTGGGCGTGCCCGCGATCAATAAGCACCTGAAAAACATCTTTGAGTCTGGAGAACTCAACGAAAAGGGAACTATTTCCAAAATGGAAACAGTTCGGCAGGAAGGCCGCCGCACGGTGGATTTCCCGGTCGCCATTCATTGAACTCTTCCTTTTTACTTATTCCTCTATTAAACATGTTAGATTCGAACGATCCTCCTCCACCTTCGGAAATCCTGCTCTATGAGGAAATGGATGAGGGCTTTCGTATGGAGGTAAAGACGGACGGCGAGACGGTTTGGCTCAGCCAACAACAAATGGCCGAGCTATTCGGCAAAGCGAGATCGACGATTAACGAACACATCAAGAACACTTTCAAGGAAGGTGAGCTCCAGGAAGAGCGCGTTATGAGGAAATTCGGAAATCCCGAATTTGCCTTAAAACCAACGAATTTCTACAATCTCGACGTGGTCATTTCGGTCGGCTACCGGGTCAAATCGCTTAGGGGAACGCAATTTCGCATCTGGGCGACTGAGCGCCTACGGGAGTTCCTGATCAAAGGCTTCACGATGGACGACCAGCGTCTGAAGGAGGGAGGCGGCGGTCGCTATTTCGAGGAGCTTCTCCAGCGCATCCGGGATATCCGTTCCTCGGAGAAGGTCTTTTGGCGCAAGGTGCTGGATATCTTTGCCACGAGCATCGACCACGCCCCGGATGCAGAGATCTCGAAAGAGTTCTTCGCCAAGGTCCAGAACCAGCTCCACTGGGCCGCGCACGGCCACACCGCCGCCGAGATCATTCATGGCCGCGCAGATGCCAGCCTTCCCAACATGGGCGTGACCAATTTCCCCGGCGGCAAGCTGCTGAAACGGGATACCGAAGTCGCGAAGAATTACCTCGACGAAGAGGAACTCAATCTCCTGAACCGCATCGTCTCCGCCTACCTCGAACTGGCCGAGATTCAGGCGATGAACCGCGTGCCGATGACGATGCAGGAATGGGTCGAGCGTTTGCACCAGTTCCTGACCATGACGGGCCGGGACTTGCTCACCCACGCCGGACAGATCAGCCGGGATCAGGCTTTGGAAAAAGCTCACGACGAGTACGAAAAGCTTCGCAGTGCTCGGATCTCCGAACCGAGCGAAGCCGAGAAGCATTTCATCGCCAATACCGAGAAGGCATTGAAGGCACTCGAAGCCAGTAGAAAGAACTCGCCCGAATGAAATTCACGGAAACCCAACTCGAAGCCGCGATCATTGAACACCTCGGAGCCGAAGGATATCCGCATGTCCTCGGGGCGGCGATCGAGCGCGAGCCGCAGGAGGTTTTGATCAAAGCAGACCTGCGGGCGTTTCTGGAGAGGCAGTACGCCGCGGACGGAATCACGCCGGGCGAAATCGACGCGGTGATCCGGCAGTTGCTGGGTTTTTCGGCGGCGGATCTTTACGAGAGCAACCGGGCGGTCATGAAGATGGTCTCGGATGGATTTCTACTGAAGCGCGAGGACCGCAGCCAGAAGGATCTCTACGTGCAGCTGATCGATTATTCGGAGCTGGTCGCTTTTCGAGAACCCGGCCCGAGTGAAGTTTCGACGATCGTGGCGGAGGAGCCGACGGCTTACAAAACGGCGAGCCGCAATATCGTCAAGATTGTCAATCAGCTGGAGATCCATGGTTCTGAGAAGCGGATTCCAGACGGGATACTCTACATCAACGGCTTGCCGCTGGTGGTCTTTGAATTCAAGAGCGCGATCCGCGAGGAGGTAAAGATTTACGAGGCATACAAGCAGCTGACGGTGCGCTATCAAAAGGACATCCCAGAGCTTTTCAAATACAACGCGTTCTGCGTGATCAGCGACGGAGTGAACAACAAGGCGGGTTCGTTTTTCGCACCCTATGAATTCTTCTACGCATGGCGGAAGACGGACGGAAGCGACTTGATCGAGAAGGACGGGATCAATTCGCTCTACTCGATGATCCAGGGGCTGTTTCACCAGACGCGGCTGATCGATGTCATTCGGAACTTTGTCTATTTGCCGGATACCTCTCGCAAGGAGGAGAAGATTTTGTGCCGCTATCCGCAATACTACGCGGCGACGAAGCTGTATCGGAACATCCTGCAGCACATGAAGCCGGAAGGCGATGGCAAGGGCGGCACCTACTTTGGGACGACGGGTTGCGGCAAGAGCTACACCATGTTGTTTCTGGCGCGGCTGCTGATGAAGAGCGTGGATCTCTCGAGCCCGACCATTGTCCTGATCACCGACCGCACGGATCTGGATGATCAGCTCTCGGGCTTGTTCACCAATGGCAAGGGCTACATCGGCGATGAGTCGGTGATCAGTGTGGAAAACCGCGATCACCTGCGTGAGCTGATGAAGGGGCGCAACAGCGGCGGGGTCTTTCTCACCACGATTCACAAGTTCACCGAGGACACGGAGCTGCTGACGGCTCGCACCAATGTGATCTGCATCTCGGACGAGGCACACCGCAGCCAGGTGAATCTGGACCAGAAGCTCAAGATCACGGAAGACGGGGTGAAGCGGACCTTTGGCTTTGCCAAGTATCTGCACGACTCGCTGCCGAACGCGACCTACGTGGGCTTCACCGGAACGCCGATCGATGCGACGCTGGATGTCTTCGGCGAGGTAGTAGACGCCTACACCATGACCGAATCGGTGGCCGACGAGATCACGGTTCCCATCGTTTACGAAGGCCGGGCCGCCAAGGTGATCCTGGACAACAGCAAGCTGGAGGAGATCGAAAAATACTACGATAAATGCGCCGACGCCGGAGCAAGCGACTACGCGATCGAAGACAGCAAGAAGACGATGGCCAACATGGGCGCGATCCTCGGCGATCCGCAACGCATCGAAGCGCTGGCGGCGGATTTCGTGGTACACTACGAGAAGCGTGTCGAGGAAGGCTCCACGGTGGCGGGCAAGGCGATCTTTGTGAGCAGCAGTCGCCAGATCGCCTACGCTTTTTACCAAGAAGTGATCAAGCTGCGCCCGGAGTGGGGCGAGGTGCGGGTTTGTGCTGAAGGCGTGGAGCTGACCGAGCAAGCGAAGAAGGAAATCCTGCCGATGGAGCGCATCAAGATGGTGATGACGCG
>JBLHKS010000356.1:0-4554 GCA_047620505.1 Verrucomicrobiales bacterium
ACTCTTTTCGAGACTGATTCGAAGCCTGTAGATTCCGTCTTCTCAGCGTTGGGCTGCCGACCTCCTAGACCCCACTCGGCATCAAAAAATCCAGAAAGTTTTCCACACCGTTGGTGTGGATGGCAAATCTCGGGCCGAGCGAGCAGCTGCTGCGCGGGTTTCAGGACGGCGCGGTCGATTGGAAGACGTTCCGCAAGGCTTATCTCGATGAGATCCTGACGAGCGCGGAATTCGATGCGAAGAACAAATCGATCCGCAATCACGGCCAGAAATTCACGCTCCGCCTGCTGAAAGAACTCAGCCAATCTCGCGATCTGACTTTTCTCTGCCACTGTGCCGAGGACACGCCGTTCTGCCATCGGCATGTGCTCAAGGAGCTGATCGAGAGTTCGAAAATCTGAACGCGAACTTCCGGGCCGTGAAAATAGTTTTCCTTTTTTCGTGATCCCTGTGCGAGAATTTCTAAGAACCTCATGAAGCGATGCAAACCCGACGCAAACCATGAGTGACGACCCAAATTCCAATCCGCCAGTCCGGCCGCCAAGCGGCATCGAATCTGAGCCCGAGCCCAATGCGGCCGACGCCCTCGCATTCGCTGCGGCCGATTCTCCAACGGACATCGATCCCACGCGCTGGTCGCCTCCCGAGCCCGAGGCGCTCGACCCGCTGTTTCCCGATTACGAAGTCCAGCAGCTGCTGGGCCGCGGCGGGATGGGCGCGGTTTACAAAGCGTTCCAGACCAAGCTCAAGCGCTTCGTCGCAATCAAAGTGCTCCCGCCGGAAATGGCTGAGGCCGACCCGAGTTTCGCGCAGCGTTTCCAGCGCGAAGCTGAGGCGATGGCGGCGCTCGATCACCCGAATATCGTCCACGTTTATGATTTCGGAGAGACCGAGGCCGGGCATTCCTATTTCGTGATGGAGTTCGTCGATGGGATGGATTTTCATCAGCTGATCCACACCGGTCAGCTCGAATCGGCAGGCGCGCTCAACGCCGTCAGCCAGATCTGCGACGCCCTCGAATACGCCCACGAGCAGGGCTACGTCCATCGCGACATCAAGCCGGCGAACATTTTCATCAACCAGAAGGGGATTCTCAAAGTCGGTGACTTCGGCCTCGCCAAAATCACGGGTGAACCGTCGACCACCGAGGGCGGCACGCTCTTGGAGCCGATGTTGACCCAAACCGGTCTGGCGATGGGCACGCCGGCCTACAGCGCCCCCGAGCAGATGGACGGACGGGTGGTCGATCGCCGCGCCGATATTTACAGCCTCGGCGTGATGTTTTACGAGATGCTGACCGGCGAGCTGCCGCAAGGCGCGTTCCAACCGCCATCGCAAAAGGTGAAGGTGGATGTCAGGCTCGATCACGTCGTGCTCAAAGCGATGGCGAGCGAGCCGGAGAGGCGTTATTCGAACGCGACGGAGATGCGGACCGAGGTGGATGAGGTGCGGACAGGCCCAACGGTTGCGCCACCCGCGGCGGCCTCTGACGGCAGGGGCCCCTGGCGCAGTTGGTGGGAGTGGGCAAGCGACCCGGTGGAGAGGGCTCGAGTCCAACGACGGATGCTCTTTGCCGCTCTGTTGATCATTTGTATCGCGGTGGGCGCATCTTGGTATTCGAGCAAGTTATCGGACGAGTTCCGCTTACCTCCCGAGGAACTTGAGGCTCCTCCAGCTACCGCCAGCGAAACTCCGAAGGTGCCGATGGAGGGCGATTTCCCAGACCAATTGAGCGGACAGCTCGTAGTTATTCCTTTTGGTGAAAATCGAGACGAAATTGCCATTCCACAGATACCGACGGGATTCGATGACGTGGTTCATGTGTCAGCAACAGCGTACGAAGGTAAATTGTTCCTCCATCTGGTTCGATCGGACGGATCTGCATGGAAATTGCTCCCTGGTCAGAGGCCGGATCCCAAAGGCGCGGAAATTCGGAAATTTCTTCATTACAGTGCAATGGGGATCTTGCTGCATCGTGACGGAATTTTTAGCCTTGATGGAAGCCCGCAGACAGTGCCGCTGCGTAAGGACCTCGATCGATTATTTAACCAGGGCTTGAAGGAGGTTGCGTGCGCGAACGGTCGATTCGTAGCTTTGGATATGGCGGGCCGCATTCGTTGGATGTCGGAAATGAATGCTTTCGACGCTCTCTCAGAGAGCTACATTGAGACCCCGGCAGGAAACGGATTTAAAGCGGTTGCTCTGGGGTGGGATCACGGCGTTGCAATCGATTCATCGGACAGGATCGTCGGTTGGGGTAATCTACCGATACCAAAGCAGGTGTCCGAAAACTCGATTAAGAGTATCGGTGCTACTGGTTCAACCACGTCGGCGATTGATGCATACGGGCGAGTGTTTCTTTGGGGCGGCGGTTTCGATCCAGGCCAGAGCGCCAGCGTGAAGGGGAAACTGGCGGAGATCCATGATGCCGAAGAGATTTTCACCTCGTCGACTCCAAAAATCGTTGCGATCCGCCATCAGGGCCGGCGCTGGAGCGTTTTGGAGCAAGAGCGTGTGGGCCTCGACTGGATTGAACTTTCGAGTGTTGCCTCGAAGTTGGAAGGCTGCCATTCTGTCTCTTTTACGAAGGGAATTGCTGTGGGAATTAGGGAAAAAGACGGCGAGTTCCGCTTACCTCCCGAGGAACTTGAGGCGCCTCCAGCTACCACCGGCGGAACCCCGAAGACGCAGATGGAGGTCGATTCCTCAGACCAATTGAGCGGACAACTCGTTGTTATTCCTTTTGGTGAAAATCGAGACGAAATTGCCATTCCACACATACCGACGGGATTCGATGACGTGGTTCATGCTTCAGCGGAAGCGCTCAATGGCAATTTGATGCTCCATCTGGTTCGATCGGACGGATCTGCTTGGAGACTGCTCCCTGGTCAGAGGCCCGATCCAAAAGGCACCGAAATTCGGAAATATATTCATTACAGTGCAATGGGGATCTTGCTGCATCGTGACGGAAGTTTTCGCCTTGATGGAAGCCCACAGACAATGCCGTTGCGTAAGGACCTCGATCGATTCTTTAACCAGGGGCTGAAAGAAGTTGAGTTCCAAAGCGGCATTTTCGTCGCTTTGGACAAAGTGGGCCGCATCGGTTGGATGTCGGAAATTCCTTCCGACGCTCGCTCGGAGAGCTACCTTGAAGTCCCGGTAGGAAACGGTTTCAAAGCGGTTGCTCTGGGGTGGGATCACGGCGTTGCGATCGATTCGTCCGACAGGATCGCCGGTTGGGGAACTCTACCGATACCAAAGCAGGTGTCCGAAAACTCGATTAAGAGTATCGGTGCTACTGGTTCAACCACGGCGGCGATTGATATATACGGACGAGTGTTTCTTTGGGGAGCCGGTTTCAATCTAGGCCAGAGCGCCAGCATGAAGGCGAAACTGGCAGAGATTCACGATGCCGAAGAGATTTTCACCACGCCGTCTCCAAAAATCGTTGCGATCCGCCATCAGGGCCGCCGCTGGAGCGTTTTGGAGCAAGAGAGTATAGGCCTCGACTGGATTGAACTTTCGAGTGTCGCCTCGAAGTTGGAAGGCTGCCATTTTGTCTCTTTCACGGATGGAGTTGCTGTGGGAATTCGGGAAGGAGACGGCACCATCGAGGCCGAGGTAGTCGAGAAGACCGATCCAAACTCCGAAGCCCCGTTCGCCAACTCCCTTGGCATGGAATTCGTCCCCGTCCCGATCCCGAACGGCCCCACCGCCGGCCAGCAGCTGCTGTTCTCCAAGTGGGAAACCCGCGTCGCCGATTACCGCGAATTCGCCGACGCCACGAACCACGATTGGCCCGCGCCGAACTTCGAGCAAGGCGACGACCACCCGGCGGTGCACGTTTCCTGGGAAGACGCTCGCGCGTTCTGCGCGTGGCTGACAGAACGCGAACGCGCTTCGGGCAAAATCGGCCCGACCGATCGCTACCGGCTGCCGAGCGATCACGAATGGAGCTGCGCGGTTGAGATCGGCCACCTCGAAGACCCAGCCTCGTCGCCGAATTCGAAGAGCCCGCCGCAGGGGCCAGGTCAGCCGGACTCCGCAGTGCAGGGGTTTCCGATGGGCGACCGGATTGACATCGGGTTCGGCAATGGAGCCAGTCAGGAAACCAAGGCCGCCGGTTTCCTCGACAACGTCGTTCCAGACGTGAAGGACGGCTACGCTGCCACCGCGCCGGTCGGAAGTTTCAAACCTAACCGCTTCGGGCTTTTCGATCTGAGCGGGAACGTCTGGGAGTGGTGTGAGGACACCATGGATCCTGATTCCAATTCCAGCCGGGTTCGCCGAGGGGCTTGCTGGGCAAGCGTTGCGACTTCGTCGATGCGCTCGGCCAGACGTGAAGGGGGCCCGCAAGACTCCCGGACTCCCACCAACGGGTTTCGCTGCGTGCTGCTGCTTGAGGCCAATCCAACATCAGAATGATCCGTCGGCACCGACCCGTCTCTGGCAAAATAGCGAAGCCTACTGGTAGGACGCGCTTCCGGGGCGTGGGCTCTGTAGCGGTGGCTTCCAGCCGCCGGAAGCCCTCGCCACGCTGCAATCGGCGGCTGG
>JBLHKS010000357.1:0-4539 GCA_047620505.1 Verrucomicrobiales bacterium
GCTGCTGGATGTAGGACCAGCGGGAGGTCTCCGGCAGGTAGAAGACGTTCTGCATGGTGTAGAAGGGCACCTGATCGATGTACTGCTCCTTGCCCTCCGCGATCAGCTCGGCCCGGCGCTCCTCGAACTTGTCGGAGACGAACTTGAGGAAAATCAGCGAGAGGACGACGTGCTTGTATTCCGAAGACTCGACGCTGCCGCGCAGCTTGGTGGCGGTTTCCCAGAGGGATTCCTCGAATGATTTCTCGGGCTTGTTGGCGGCCTTCTTCGCGGCGGTCGTTTTCTTTTTGGGCATCGGGATTTGAATAGAGAGAGTCGCGTGGCGTTATCAGGCCGAATCCAGCAGCTGCTGGCCGCAAGGAACGCTTAACTCAGCTTGCGAGGCAGGGAAACTTCAATTGGCGAGACGGAGCGATTTCCGCCAGCAGTTGCTGTCATCCCAAGCCTGTCGAGGGACCTCCGCGATGACGTTTGACGCCCAGACACTCTGCAGCGCCTGAATTCGACCGACGTCATTGATCCACGTTCACCAGCCCCCGCTCGTGAGGTCCCTCGGCGGGCTCGGGATGACAATTCGGGATGGTGTTGGCAAATCGAAACCCAATTTGAAATCGATCGCGATCCTACTGAGATCGACCCGCCGAAATTCTCACGAAATTCGGAGGGCAGGCGTCGGATTTCTAGCGAATCTCGCCACATTGAATAGCCGTGGGTTGCGGCGACGCAGGTTTCGATTCACGCTTCGTCGTGTCCGACATCCGCCGTCTGCAACGCGAGTTCTTCGCCAGCAACCCTTCTCTCGAGCCGATGATTGAGATGCTCGCGCAAATTCCAGGGATGGCGTTGTTCGTCAAGGATCTCGAAAGCCGCTACGTCCGGGTCAACGCCGGGCATCTTCAGACTTATGATTTGAAGCATGAAGACGATCTCGTCGGGCGGGCGGCACGCGAGTTTTTTCCCGACGTGCTCGCCGAGGCCTACGAATCGAATGATCGCGGCGTGTTCGAATCTGGCGAGCCGGTTCACAACGAAGTCTGGCTCGTTCCGCACGTCCGAGGAACGCCGCGTTGGTTCATTTCGAGCAAATCGCCGCTGTTTGATCTGAAAGGGAAAGTCTTCGGCCTTGTCGGTTTCATGCGGCCGATTGCGACGCCCGAGGCGCAGCGTACGCATTTTCAGGAACTCAGCCGCGTGATCGAGTTTCTCGAGGACCATTTCGTCGGCGAAATTACGGTCGAACGACTCGCCGAAATTGCCGGGATTTCCGTCCCTCATTTCAATCGCCGCTTCCGGCAGCTGCTGAGGCTCTCGCCGATGGAATATGTGCTTTCGCTACGGATTCAGGAGGCGCAGCGACTGCTTTCAACGACGGATTTGACGATCGGCGACATCGCCCTGGCGGCCGGGTTTTATGATCAGAGCCACTTTACGAAACGATTCCGGAAACTGACCGGGCTCACGCCGTTGCGCTATCGAAAGCGCTTCCAAGGCCGAAATTCTTGAGAGGAGCCCACAAAAAAGGGCCGCCAAATCGGCGACCCTTTCGAGAAAATAGTTAAAACTGCGAACGCGGTTTAGAACGGGATGCGAACTCCAAGACGACCGATCGTGTAGTTCTCAACGTCGCCAGCGGACCAGGTGTAGACGCCGTCGGCGAAGATGCCGCCGCAGTTCCAGTCTTCGAAGCGGAGGTCAACTCCAGCGCCGAGGCGATAGATGCCGACGGTGTCGCCATTGGTGTGAAGGCCGCCGCCGCCAAGGATGTAAGGGGCGAAGCAGCTGAAGCGATTCGGGAAACGCAGGATGAGATCCGCAGTGTAGTTGTGGATTTCGCTATCGGTGCCAAACCACGCGGCGGAGAGGTTCGTGCCGAGGTTCGGGTTGAAGAAATAGGCTGCGCTGATACCGCCGCCGATTGCGTCGTCGTGAGCATTCCCTTGAGGGAAAATCCCGGCAACGAATCCGCTGAACTCAATTGTGCCGTCGAAACACGCGCAACCGGTGTCTTCGATTACGGGCTGCTTGGAGATCGGATTTTTGGAGTAGTCAGCGAGGGCGGGAGCCGCTTCACCAGCGATGGCCGAGTGGGCCAGTCCAGCGAGAACAAGGATAGAGAGAAGTTTTTTCATGAAAAATAGAGTGTGGGTTGGAGGTCACGCTAAATACAGAATTTATAAATTCAATATCTTTTTAAAATAAATATCACTTAACTAAATCTCGCGGATTTCCGGGGTTGATTTTGGGAGCAGTCCGCGTAGAGGTTGTCGCCCGCGCCGATCTTTGGATTGGCGCTGCGTTTTTCTCAAACTGGACAGGTGTCTGAGTGGTTTAAGGAGCACGCTTGGAAAGCGTGTGTAGGGGCAACTCTACCGTGGGTTCGAATCCCACCCTGTCCGCCACTTTTATAAGTCCCTCAATTTCAGTGGTTTATGAATTTTGCGCAAGCCGAATTTCCATTAAGTGGCAATGAAAATGGCAAAATGTTGCGCGCAATTCTCAGCCGTTTCGCTGCCGTTCCAGGTAGGTTTTCAAGCTTTCCCAGACGATCAATCGAGTCCCACGGACATTTCCTTCGCGACGGTGGCTCACACTTTTGACCGGAGGATTGAACCCATTTCTCTTGTTCGGGAGGATCAAATCGTTGAGCACTCCACGGGTCAAGCCCGTCCTCGGACAGGTGTTTTTTCCTTTTGGAAGGCGGATGTAAACAGGTTCATCCGTCGTGATCAGAGGCCGATTTGTTGGATCTTCGATTTGTTGGGGTTTTGTCGTTCTTAGATCTTCTGAGGAAGGATCGAAGGTGTAGTGGATCTCGATTTCGTGGTCGGCGATCACGATCTTCTCGAAGAGGGCCTGGAGAATGGCTGCGCGTTGATTTGTTGGAAGTTCTGGCCAGCGCTCTCGAAATCTTTCGATCGGGTCGACTTCGATTTTTGATTTCGAGTCGTCGCTCTCTTGGGATTTCTGAGCTTGCTGAAATCGTCGCTTCGCCGTGTCGTGTTGCTTGCGAAGGGAGGCGAGTTTGGATTCCAGCGATGGTTGGAGCGAGCCGAGCTTGTCGGTGTCGATCTGGCCGCTGACGAAGAGTTGGCGGACGCGATCCAGTTCTTGCTCTGTCGATGCGAACTCGGCGTCCAGCTTTTCCGATTCCTGGCGAGCTTCGCTGACCGCAGGATCTTCGGCAATCAACTCGCTAAGCAGATCGGTGCGATCGGCGAGGAAAGCTTCAATCTCATCTTGGATCATGGCTTCCAAGTCGGCGATGGGGAAGCGGTTGCCGCAGGTCGAACAGGCGAACTTGGGAGTCCCGCTCGCTCCATACATTTTCTTGCCACAGTGGCAGAACAGCAAACCAGCCAACGGATGGCTGGGATCACGTCCTACCTTTCGGCCACCTTTGGAATCGAGAGTCCGCTGAACCTCGTTCCACAGATCCTCGTCAATGATCGCCGGGCAAGCGACGGTTTCCCACTCGTCTTTCGGGCGCTCGACGCGCTTGCCGTCGGCATCCGTCATCGTGCGGTTGCGGACGTAAAGGCCAATCGCTGACGTGCAGGCAAGCTGCCGGCCAACTGCCACGTCACTCCACTTGCCTCCGCGCCGCGTGGCGTGGCCCGCTTCGTTCAGTCGCCGAGCCACAGCGGCCTTTGAGCGATCCTCAAGGACCCACTCGAACATCTTCCTGCGAATACTGGCCTCCGGCAGACATCTCACCAGCTGATCGCCTTTCCATTGATACCCGTAGGGAGCCTGTCCCGTTGATCGCATCCCACAATCTGCCCGGAACTCATGCGATCGTCCAGAAGATCGCCTCGTTCCGATCCTCGCGCGTGGCTGAGCTTATCGAGTCTCCTTCTGTCTCAAGCCCCACAGAACCAAAATTTACCGCCAGTAATCCGTCAGTTTTCTTCTGAATTTTGCGAGCACGGAAAGCTTGGGAGCCTTGTGCTCCTCATCCAGACGCTCCAACACGTCTTTGGCCAGATTACGGAGCCCGGTGTAGAAAGGCGAAGTCGTCGATCCGTAGCGCTTCACTAAAGTTCTGGCGTTGCTCGAATTCTTGTCCAGTGCATTTAGCGCCTCGGGACGATGAAGAATCTCCGAGGACTTCCCAAACAACGCTGGAATTCCGCCCTCCTCACACAATCGCTCCAGGGACGCTCGCGCTTTGCGGTAGGAATTGCTCCCGCGGTTGGGGCAAATGTTCAGCAGCGTTCCCAGCGGCCTAATGCGGTGATTGCTATTCCTTTGGGCCTCATGGACAACGCCGACCGGAACGGCCAAATCTCCTGACGAAAACCAGTCCGGCTTGTCCGGTAGCAGCCACCATCCCGCCGCTCTCATGCCGATCTTGGCCAAAGTTCGGGATTCAGAGCCAGGGAAATCGATCAAGCAAATGTCGAATTCTTCCTGCAGGGGCTTGAGGCAGTCCGCCAAAAGATCCAAATAATTGTTTCGGAGATCCTTCGGAATCTCAGCCAACCAGTCCACCCAACGATCCCAGTCTTTTCGGGAACCGGCGAGAACGGACAGCCCTTC
>JBLHKS010000358.1:0-4469 GCA_047620505.1 Verrucomicrobiales bacterium
CCCGGCCTAAACTCGGCGGCCATCGAAGAATTCATCGACATCGACACTGCCGTCATCGGTGGCGGCGCGGCCGCTCTCTGGCTGACGAACGTACTCAGACAGAAAGGATTTTCGACGGTTCTCCTAACGAATTCCGATCTCGGCGTTGGTCAGTCGCTGGCGGCACAGGGAGTGATTCACAGCGGCGTGAAGTACCTCGGCTTGTTCGGAAAATCGAACGACTCGGCCCAGGAATTGAAAGCGATGCCAAGGATCTGGCGGGGATGCCTCGCCGGCGAGACCGACTTGGATGAAGGCCAGATCAAGCTCGAAGGGGTCGAGGTTTTGAGCAAAGTCCAGCACCTCTGGTCGCCGCCGGGATTCTTCAATCGGATCGCTGCCGGGTTCAGTCGTCGGGGACTTCGTGGAAACGCCAAAGCGATCAATCGATCCGAATTTCCTGAACCGTTCGACCATTCAAAATATGATGGGCAGGTTGCCGAAATCGATGAGCCTGTCTTGAATCCTCGCTCGATCACTGAAGCTCTCACGAAGGGGATCGAGGATTGCGTCTACCGAGTCGACAATCCGGAATTTCTCGTAGAATCCGGAAGGCTGATCGGCGTGCGAATCGGCAACCAGACGATCCGCGCGAGGCGCTGGGTTCTGGCGGCTGGAGCTGGGAACGGCGCGATTGTCGAGCGGATCGGAATTGCCGAAATCCGGATGCAACGCCGGCCGCTGCACCAGATCGTGATCCGATCGGAAAAACTACCTCCGATGTTCTCCGTATGCTTGCCGAGCTGGGTCAACTGCCTTAAGGCGATCCCGAAACGAGCCTTGCCGAAGCCGGTCGTCGTGATCACGACCCACGAGGATTCGCAGGGACGAAGGCTTTGGTATGTCGGCGGTGATCTGGCGGAGACGAGCGGCCGAAGCGAGGGTGAGCAGGTCGAAATCGCGAAGTCGAGATTTCAGCAGCTGCTGCCTTGGGTCGACTTCAGCGGAGCCGAGTGGAGTGCGTTCAAGATCGATCGCGCCGAGCCGGAAGCGGGCGGAAAGGAGCGGCCGTCGGGCGCGTTTTGCGAGACGCACGAAAACGTGTCCGTCGCTTGGCCGACGAAGTTGGCGCTGATCCCGGATCTCGCGAAAAAGCTGCTTAGCGAGATTTCTAGAGCGGGATTGACTCCCCAGAATCCTCAGCCTGAACTCGAACTTCCGCGGCCTGCGATCGGTCGGTCGCCCTGGGACTCATGAAGCGCGCTCAACTTGGAGAAACCGGGATCGAAATCTCGCGGCTCGGCTTAGGGACGGTGAAATTCGGCCGCAACCAGCAGGTCAAATATCCGACCGCGTTTGAACTCCCGACCGATCCGGAAATCCACACGCTTCTCGATGTTGCGCGCGAGAGCGGCGTGAACCTGCTCGACACCGCACCGGCTTATGGCGTTAGCGAGGAACGAGTTGGGAAAATCCTGGCCAAGCGAGACGACCGGGACGCCTGGGTGATCGCCTCGAAGGCTGGTGAAGAATTTATCGATAGCGAATCGGTTTTCGATTTCAGCCCGGAGCACATCCACGATTCGGTCGAGCGAAGTCTGCGGCGATTGGATCGCGAGCGGATCGAAATCCTGCTGCTGCACAGCAACGGGGATGATGTCAGAATTCTCAAAGAGAGCGGCGCGGCGGAGGCGTTGACCGCGCTGAAAGCGGAAGGAAAACTCGGCGCGATCGGGATTTCCACAAAAACCGTCGAAGGCGGGAGGCTGGCGTTTGAAATGGGATTGGACGTGGTGATGGCGGCTTACAATCCGTGGCACACGGAGGAGGAACCGGTTCTCGACGCGGCAGCAGCTGCTGGCCGAGCGGTGCTTGTGAAGAAGGCGCTCGGGAGCGGTTGGCTTGGTCAGGAATCCGGAAAGTCGAAGGCTGAGCAGGTCGCGGAGAGCTTCGAATTCATCTTCGCGCATCCGGGCGCGACGGCCGTGATCGTGGGCACGATCAATCCAGAAAACCTGGCTGCGAACGCGCGATCGGTTGCGGCGGCGGTTGCCAAATCGCCTCAGCGCTGACTTAGCAGAAAGCAGTAGAGGCCGTAAACGCCGAGCAGCAAAATTCCTTCGAAGCGGGTCAGGTTGACTCTCGTAAAGAGGAACCTGACGCTGATCAGGAGAACGCCAGCCATGAAGCCCAGGTCGACGAAGGTGATGTCCTTTACACCTTCGATTGGCTTGATCAAAGCGACGAGGCCGACAACGGCGAGGAGGTTGAAAAGACAGGACCCAATCGCGTTGCCAGTGATGATGTCGCTGTGTTTTTTCAGCGAGGCGACGACGGCGGTCGCAATCTCAGGGAGCGACGTCCCGAGGGCAATCAGCGTGAGCCCGATGATCGCTTCACTGACTCCAAATTCCCTCGCGATGAAGGGAGCGCCAACGGTCAAAAGCTTAGCTCCGACAGTCAGAACAGCAAGGCCGACAAAGACGAGGGCGAGCGCGAGGACGAGGAATTTCGCACCGGGTTTGACCTCATCGGCGATGTCGGCGATTTCCTCTTCGAACTCTGCGGCGGCTTTGGGGTCCTCGCCTTTAACTCGAAAGCTGATGATCAGGTAGAGGATGATTCCGGCGAAAAGAATGCCGCCTTCGAACCGACTGATCGTGTAGTCGTTCGTCAGCATGTAAATGAACCCGCCGGTGGCGAGGAACAAGAGCGGTAGGTCGCGCTTGAAGAGCTGAGTGTTGAACGGGACGGGACGGATCAGCGCGGCGATTCCGAGCATGAGCGCGATATTGCAGATGTTCGAGCCGACGACGTTGCCGATGGCGGCGTCAGGCAGGCCATCGAGGTTGAAGGCGACGCCGGCGAACATTTCCGGGGCGCTGGTGCCGAACGCGACCACGGTCAGGCCGATGATGAGCGGCGAAATTTTGAGGACCAGGGAGATGTCGACGCTACCTTTGACGAGCCACTCGGCACCGAAATAAAGGCCGACGAGGCCGATGAGCACGAAAGTCAAATTCCAGCCGAACGAGCCGTCGGCGAAGCTTAAAAGTTGGTCCATGGCGTCTTTTGGGAGGCGCGAACCTTGGCGGTGTTGAATCCGCCGGGCAACTTCTCATCCCTTCTTTTTCCACGGAAAAATCCAGCCGGAGACCCAACTCCAGAACCTCGTGAAGCCGCTCATTTTGTCGTGATTCGCGGCGTGAAGCATTTCCTCGAGCCGGTCGAATTCTTTGCCGGCGCGGACGAGCCGAGCGTGGTAAATCGTGTCCTTCGCTCGGCCCGAAGCGTCGAATTCAACAGGCATCGTCATCACGTTGTAGCCGCGAATCATCGCCATTCCGAAGCCCAGAATCAACATCGCCGATTGCTTACTGGGGATTAAAAAACCGGCTGACGCGAGCGCGACGATGACTTCGCCGAGGGCGGCAAATTTGATCGCCTGAGTCCGCCATTGGAGCGGTCGATGCTCGACGGCGTGCTGCATCGCGTGGCCGGTGACGTGCGCGGACGTCCCAGCAGCTGCCAGGTCGGTTCCGGAGAAATTCGCGCTCGAAAGAAGAATGGTTTTGCTGTCCAAATCGTAGTGATCGGTCAGCAACGCGTTGGATTCGACGACTTCGATCTGCTCAAGCCCCTTGGCTTTCAGAATTCTCCGCGCGAATTCCGCTCCGGTGATTCCAAGCGAAAATTCTTGCTCACGAAATTTGGTCAGCCGCGCTTTGTGGAAGCGTCGCGAGAGCATCCCCACGATCATCGAGGCACCAAACAGAATCAGGGCGATCTTCCAGAGGAACATGAGGCTGAAGCTGACTGCTTGGGGCCAATTTTCAAACTAAAGAGGCGGCATCTTCGTGCCAGGCGGCGTGGCGACGTTTTCAGCAACTGCTGGCTGGAGGCCCGATTTTCCGGATTCTCCGCGTGATGACTTCAGTCCCTAGTAAGCCTAATTTCCGTCAAGTAGAACTCATCTGAGACAACCAATCTTTCTTTCTTGACAGATTCATTATAATTCAATGATTTTTGAAAACGAATTTTAATGTCGTTGACCCGAAATTCAATCGAAGTCTGGCTTGAACGCTCTTCACATACCTTCAAATCCAATGAGCGAATGTACTGCTTCAGCTGATCTACGGTATAATCTCTAACGACATCAATATCAAGGCGATACGGCCCAAAATTACATTTCATTCCCGCCGTAAATTTCAGAATAATCTCCTCAATAGTGTTATTTAAATCAAAATTAAACTGAAGGTCATCGCCATACACGGCAATTGGCAGAAGGCCCATATGGTTTGCTTGCTGCCTAGAAGGATCACCTGCACGACTAAATACATAGTCTTTAGTCGTGCCAATCTCCAAGTCATCAAACTTCCCAAAACGAAACAGAAGTTGGCTCTTCAGGGATTTTCGTGGCAACTATCTAACGGAAAGAGATCTAACTTTGCGCAGAAAAACATGATTCGAATGCGGTAGTTGGCAAAGGA
>JBLHKS010000359.1:0-4464 GCA_047620505.1 Verrucomicrobiales bacterium
GCTCTTCTCTTGGCGTTTCCATTAATATCGACCTCCTCATTCTTGACTAGTTCTCGCACCTTCTTCAAGGGGTAGTGTGGCGCGCTCGACATAAGTTATCCGGCTGGGTTGACAGGTGTCAACCTCAGTGTTTTTTTTTGCGGAGGAGGGGGATTGGCTGAGCATATAGAATATGCCCTAGAATGGAAAGCTGAAATTAGTTCAAAAATGCGTGACCGCACACGCAAAATGGCTCAAACCGACTGAGCACAGGAAGGCGCGTCCAGATCATCCGGTCAGGCGGAAGAAACCCGGTGACTCGCAAGCCCGGAGTTGCTTATCCAGGTGAATCTGAATTTCCATAATTCATCTGACCCACTACCATTCCGATTTACATGACATATATTGTGCGAAGTTATAGAAATTCGGAAAACCCGTTTTGAAGCTACTGCAGCCACTTTAACTCAGTCCGTCCGCTCAGGCAGCGGCTCGTGTGCCGTGTGCATCGGATCCTGCAGCAATCCGGTTTCGCCTTCGAGTTTGGCGATGACGATCGCACCGCAAGAATCACTGAAGACGTTCACCGCCGTCCGGGACATGTCGAGCAGCCGGTCAACCGCCAGCAGCATCCCGATGACGCCAGCCGCCTGGCCCGCTTCCAGCTTACCCGGCCCGACCAACACGTTGTTCACGATGATCACGATCGCGACCAAACTCGCTGATGGAACTCCGGCGACCCCGATGCTCGTCATGAGTGCGAGAACCACGACCGACAGCTGCTCGGCCAGGGTCAGCTCCAAACCGAGCACCTGCGAGATGAACAGCACCGCGATGCATTCGTAAAGCGCGGTTCCGTCCATGTTAACCGTCGCGCCGAGCGGCAGGACGAAACTCGTGACCTTTTTGGACACGCCTGCGTTTTCCTGAACCGCACGCATCGTCACCGGGAGCGTTCCGGACGAAGACGAAGTCGAAAACGCCGTCAACAACGCGTTCCGCATCGCTTTGAAATGCCTGATTGGGCTGACTTTGGCGACGTATTTCAAAATCAGAGGCATCGCGACGAACATGTGTATCGCCAGCGCGGTAACCACGACGAAAAAGTACTTCAAAAGAACCGCGAATAGCCCGAATCCAGTCTCGGTGACGGTCGCCGAGACCAAGCCGAAGACGCCGATCGGCGCAAAGAGCATAATCCAGCCTGTGACCAGGAGCATGAGCTCGTTCAAGGCCTGGAAAAAACCCAGCAGCTGCTCACGAGCTCCCCCACTGATAAACAGCAGCCCAAATCCGGTCAAAAGGCTGACCGTGATCAAGGCGAGCATCTTATCGTTGTTGCCGAACGCCTCAAACACGTTCTCCGGGATCATCCTTTTGAAGATTTCAGTAACCGACTGCGCGCTGGTTTCGTTCGTGTCCTTGATTCCGGCTTTCTCCAGCTTTTTAGCGACATCGGCCGTGTAGGCCTTCGCGTTATCTTCGTTTTTGAAGATTTTCGTGATCGCCTCATTTGGCTTGCCGTCTTTGTGGCCAGGCTTGACGAGATTGACGATTGTCAGGCCGATCACGATCGCGATCGCGCTGGTCGACATATAATAAAGCAGCGTCTTCAAACCGCGCTTGCCGAACCCCTTTTCCTTGCCCACACCGGCGATTCCGACCACGACCGAAGAAAAAATCAGCGGCACGATGATCATTTTCAGCGCCTGCATGAACAGCGAGCCGATGTATTCGGTGAATCCGAGGTATCCGTCGCCGAATTCGTTGAGTTTGACCGTTGGCTCAGACGATACCACGCAGGTTGCGTTGACGATCCCGCCGATCACTGCGCCCAGAAAAAGAGCGAGCAAAATCTGCAACCAAGTGGGGATTTTAGCGATCATCCTCCTGATTATCGCGTCAATTACTGCCCGTCGAGTACAAACGCGTTGAAAATTCCCTCATGTCCTGCGAAGGGAGGGAAACATGAGCAACGTAAGGGTAAGATTTGCACCGTCACCAACTGGAATGCTGCACGTAGGTGGAGCCAGGACGGCGCTGTTCAATTCACTGTTCGCAAAGAGTCGAAAGGGCAATTTTGTCCTTCGGGTTGAGGACACGGATGAAAGTCGAAACACAAAACAAGCGAACGACGCCATTTTTAAGGGGCTGAAGTGGCTTGGGATCGATTGGCAGGAGGGTCCAGATAAGGACGGCGGCGACTGCGGTCCCTATCGCCAGAGCGAACGGACCAAGATTTACAACAAGTACTTTCAGCAACTCAAGAAGGAGAAACTGATCTACAAGGACAAAGAGGACGGATCCATGCGGTTCCGTAGTGAAAAAAAGGATCAAACGGTCAAAGACCTGATTTGTGGGCCGACGAAATTCGAAAATCGCGAAGAGGAACCGGACATGACCGTGCGGCGGCCGGACGGAAGCTACATTTTCCACTTCGTCAGCGTGGTCGACGACATCGAAATGGGAATCACGCACGTGATTCGCGGCGAAGACCACCTTTCGAACACTCCACGGCATCTCGATCTCTACGACGCATTTGGCGTGAAGCCGCCTCAGTTTGCGCACATTCCGCTGATTTTGAATCCGGATGGCTCGAAAATGTCGAAGCGCGATCGCGGCGCGAGCGTTCAAGAATACATTAACATGGGATTCAATCCTGACGGCGTTGCCAATTATCTGGCTCTGCTGGGTTGGCGTCCGGAAGGCGATGATGAGGAAATCTTCACGCGCGCTCAACTGATTAAGAAGTTCAAACTAAAGGACGTCAACGGCTCGAACGCGCGGTTTGATTACGACAAATGCGAATGGTTCAGCGGCCAGTTCATCAGCAAGGCCAGCGCGGACACGATCCGGAAAGGATCGGTTCAGTTCCTCAAAAACGAGGGAGTTCCCGCGAGAAAAGAAAATCTGACCGACGAGCTCCTGATCGAGCTTCGCGAGAAGATCAAAAAGTACTCCGACGCGCCGCGTTGGCTGTCTTCGCTGTTCCTCGATGAGTTTCGAGCCGATGCTGAAGCTCAGGAAAAACTCAAGGCTCGTGAAGGTCTGAAAGGAATTCTGACCGCTCTGGCAACTCACTTCGAGAAGGTCAAAAAATGGACTGGGAAAACCGCCGATCGAGCGATCGAAAACGCTGCGGACGAACTCGAGATGCGCAAAGGCGCGCTGATGTTCCCTTGTCGAGTTGCAGTGACCGGACACACCGGCGGATTGAGCTTGGACACGGTTTTGACCCTCGTCGGACAAGAGCGGACGATCGCACGAATCAAAGTAGCGACGAAAAAGCTCGCTAGCGGCAAATGAACGGGGCGAAACAGCCTTGGGTCATGCGTTGAGCTTCGGGTTTCAAGGCGCGAAAATCGCCGAATTTTACTCAGTTTTTGAACAAAATGTCAGATCCAAAGGCGGTTTACACACTCGAAGATCTTAGGTCCTGGCCGACGGCGGTTGAAGGCTTGAATCCCCCACCCCGTCTTGCCGTAATCGGCGATCCGGTCGAACATTCGGCCTCGCCCGGCATGCACAATCCGGCGCTGGAAACCGCAGGGATCGACGCGAGCTACGTTCGAGTTCATCTCAAGGATGAAGAGCTCGAAGAGGCGCTCAAACTCTTCGCCGAGAACGACTTCCTCGGAATCAACGTCACGATTCCTCATAAAGTCCGAATCGCCGAGCTGATGAATCAGTGCGATCCCTTGGCTGAGCGCATCGGCGCGGTCAACACCGTGCTTTTCGAAGACCAGCAGCTGCTGGGATTCAACAGCGACGCTCCGGGCTTCAAAAAGGCGATCCGCGAAGAGTTTTTCGTCGATCTTCAGGACATGCGCATCGCGATCATCGGTGCCGGCGGCGGAGCTGGCCGAGCGGTCGCGATTCAGTGCGCTGAAGACGGCTGCGAGCGGCTGCTTCTGGTGAATCGTACCCTCGAAAAGGCTGAAGCGCTCGTCGCGGAGCTGACGCCCGATTTTTCCGACGACCGAGTCTCTGCGCCTGGCGAAAGGCTGCGCGCGCTGACGCCGGACGACCCTGCGCTCGCCGATGAACTCGACCAGATCGATCTGATCATCAATGCGACCAACCTCGGGATGAAGCGCGCGGATCCAGATCCGTTGCCGCTTCGGGCTTTGCAGCCGCATCACCTCGTTTTCGACATGGTTTACAGCCCGCCGACAACGCGCTTGATGGAATCCGCCCGAAACGCAGGCGCAAGAGCGACCAACGGTCTCGGAATGCTGCTTTGGCAGGGCGCGGTTTCGTTCGAATACTGGTTCAACCGCGAAGCGCCGATCAGCGCGATGCGGGAGGGGCTGAAATCGGCCGTGAGCTGAGCATCTGCCCGGCAGGACGAGGCCTTTGCCGAAGCCCTCGCCCTCTTCGACGACGCCGGCCTCGACTTTGTCTACATCGACGGCTACGCCCATCAAGGCAATGAAGGCGGCGAAACCCTGCGCCAATGGTGGGAAAAAGTCCGCCCCGGCGGGATCC
>JBLHKS010000360.1:0-4432 GCA_047620505.1 Verrucomicrobiales bacterium
CTTGCCAAATTCCGAGCCGCCCGACCGCGTCAGCATCCGGCTTTACGTCGATGCTGGCTCGATTCACGAGGACGATGATCAGCGCGGCCTGGCTCACTTTCTTGAGCACATGGCGTTCAACGGGACGAAGAATTTCCCCGCTGGCGAGATGGTCGAGTACTTCCAGAGGCTCGGAATGGGCTTCGGCTCGCACACGAACGCTCACACCTGGTGGAAGGAGACGGTCTACAAATTGGAGCTGCCCCAGGCGGAGCCCGAGATGCTCGACGACGGTTTCAAATTGCTGCGCGATTACGCAGACGGCATTCTTTTCGGCGCTGAGGAGATTGAAAAAGAGCGCGGCGTGATTTTGAGCGAAAAGCGGACGCGCGATGATCCAGGCTACCGGGCATACCAGGATTGGATTAAGTTTGCGACGCCGGAGACGATTTTTCCTGACCGAATCACCATCGGAACCGAAGAGGTGATCTCGAACGCTCCTCGCCAGCGCTTTCTCGATTTCTACAACAAGTGGTACACGGCGGATCGGATGTCGGTGCTCGTTGTCGGGGATATCAAAGCCGATGAGATCGAAGGGCTGATCAAACAGTACTTCGAAAATCTGCCAGCAGCTGCTGAGCGCGTTCCGGATCCTGACTATGGCAAAATCCCGCAGCGCGGCGTCGTCGCTCATCATTATCACGATGACGAAGCAAGCGACACTAACGTCTCGATCGAGACTCTGCGGCTGAGCACGCTGGGCCCCGACACGCAGGCCCGCCGCGAGCGCGAGCTGAAAATCCGGATCGCTAACACGATTATCGGACGTCGTTTTGAGATCCTCGCCAAAGCGGAGAACGCGACGATTATTCGTGGCTTCACCGGGTACCGCGAACTTAACGGCTTACCTTGGGCGGAGTACACTTCGATTGACGCGACTTGCAAACCAGAAAGCTGGGAAGCGGCGCTTGCGACGATCGATCAAGAACTGCGGCGTGCGATTCAATATGGATTCACCGAGTCGGAGATGGCCGAGGCGAAGGCCAACTTGGCCAATGCGCTCGAAAACCAGGCGAACTCAGCCGCAACGCGGAAATCCCGCTCAATCGCGGATCAAATCGTCGAGCTGATTCGCAGCAATCGGGTCTTCACTCATCCAAGTGAGGATCTAAAGCGGGTCGGTCCGCTGCTCGAATCGATCACGGCTGAAAGCTGCGCTGACGCGCTTCGCGATATCTGGGGCGACCGCAGCCAGGTCGCGATTTACGCAAACGGCAAAGTTGTGGTCAAAGGCGGCGACGCGGAGGTGCTCGCGGCTTACAAAAAGAGTTTGGAGACCGCGGTCGAAGCACCGGCTCAAGCAGAAACGGGCGAGTTCGCCTACGCGGCCGAGATGAAGCCGGGCAAAATCGCGAGCCGCGGCTTGGTGGAAGATCTCGCCGTTACGCAGATCAAGTTTGGCAACAATGTCAGGGCGAATTTCAAGGTTACCGACTACGAAGCGGATACGATTCGTGTTGGTCTTCGAGTTGGCTCCGGCACGTTGACTGAGCCGAAGGACAAGCCGGGTTTGGGGCTTCTGTTAGGCTCCACTTTCGGCGGGGGCGGTCTCGAAGCGCACAGCACGGATGAGCTCCAGCGCGTTCTCGCTGGCAAGAGCGTCGGCGCGGGTTTTGGGGTCGGCGACGATGCCTTCACTCTCGGAGGCGGAACGACGCCGGCTGACCTTTTGCTCCAACTCCAACTGATGCGGGCGTACGTGACGAATCCGGGTTTCCGCGAGGAAGCCGAGCGCGTTTTTAAGGCTGAAATCGATCAGCTTTACCAGATTCTCGACCACAGCCCACAAGGCATTCAGGCCGGAAAAGTCGACACGTTTCTCCACAGTGGCGATACCCGTTTCGGCTATCCGGAGCGCGAGCAGCTGCTGATGCGGACGACCGCCGAAGCGAAGTCCTGGGTGATGCCCGAATTGAAGAACGGCTACCTCGAAATCTCGGTCGTCGGTGACTTCGATCTGGAAGCGGCTGTCGCCGCTGTGGCGAGGACCTTCGGCACTCTGCCTGAGCGCGCGGAATCGAAACCGGCTTACGAAGCCGAACGGAAAGTCGCCTTCCCGACGGACGCGGGTGAGCAGAAAGTTTTCACCTTCGAAAGCGAGATTCCCAAGTCGTCGTCGCTCCTCTACTGGCCCACGGTCGACCGTCCTTCCGACGTCGGTCGTGCTCGCCGGTTGAGTCTGCTTTCTTCTGTGTTCAGCGATCGAATCCGGATCAAAATCCGCGAGGAACTCGGCGATGCCTACAGCCCGCGTGCTCACAACATTCCGAGCGACGCCTTCACCGGCTACGGCTACCTTTTTGCGATGGCTGAAGGCGCTCCGCCGCAGGCTCAGAAGCTCGCAGATGTGATGAAGGAACTCGGCGCGGATCTCGCGGAAGGCGGCGTGTCGGCCGACGAAGTCGAACGAGCGAAAGCGCCGCTGTTGACGATGATTGAGGAGATGATTCGGACGAATCCATATTGGCTGGACCGGGTCATCGGCAGCAGCCAGGAGCATCCGTATCGGCTCGATTGGGCGCGCACGTTTCTTTCGGATTACCGGGCGGTGACGAAGGAAGAGCTCAGCGCGTTGGCGAAGGAATTTCTCGGTGCCGATGACGCGCTGAAGGTTCTGGTTACGCCGGTGGACCCTGAGAAGTAAGCCGGAATTTCAACTCACGATTATGCCTGGCCGGATCGCAATCTCCTTTGCGGCTAGCTGGGCGATTTGGAACTTCCGCAAGATCGAGGACTTTTCCGATAGATCAAAGCAGGCGAAACGTGTTTTGATTAAATATGTATTTTAAATGCAGCATTGTCTGTTTCGCCGGTTTTCTGAGCGTGCTTAGCGCGGTCGAAATCGAGAGTGATCCGATCAATTATTGGACGAAGGAGTCCAACGATCCGATCGCGCAGCT
Source organism: Verrucomicrobiales bacterium (assembly GCA_047620505.1). Lineage (GTDB taxonomy): Bacteria > Verrucomicrobiota > Verrucomicrobiia > Verrucomicrobiales > DEV007 > JBLHKS01. Next base: position 2,940 of record JBLHKS010000360.1, read on the forward strand.
CCAACGCAGGATCGATGCGGGCGAGGCGAGTTTGCGGGCCGAAACACCGCAGGCCGCGCTCCAGCAGCTGCTGGATTATCTGGGTGTGCCGGTCGAATCCCAGGTCCTCGTTTACTCTCAGACCAGCGCCCAGAATTCGCGGATTCGACCGATGCGGCCCCGAGCGATCTACTTTTCGGACGACTGCTACGTTGGCTGGGTTCAGGGCGGCGGGATCGAAGTGATCTCGTTCGACGAAACGCTCGGCGCGATCCTTTACTTCATCGATATCGCGAAATTCGACGGTGAACTCGAACCTCCGATCACGCGGCCGCGCTCCTGCCTGAATTGTCACGAGCGATCGACCACCGGTAACGTTCCGGGCGTACTGGTTCGCTCAGTTTTTCCGGGCTCAGACGGGATGCCGTATTTCAGCGCAGGCACGTTTTACGTCGATGATTCGACCCCGATCGAAAACCGTTGGGGCGGCTGGTACGTGACCGGCCGATCTGGTCGGAAGAGCCACATGGGCAACATGCTCGCGACTGAAAATGACACCGGCGTGGAGTTGAAACCGATCGCTGATGGCGGGACGCAGCTCGACGATCTGAGTAGCGTGATTAACGTCAAACCTTACCTCGGTGGTGGGAGCAGCGACATCGTGGCTTTGATGATTCTCGAGCATCAAACTGAGATGCACAACACGCTGGTGAGCGCCAGTCTGAGCATACGTCAGCTGACCCATCGCACCGAGCAGATGCACAAAAGTTTCGGCGAGCCGATGCCGGCTGAACCCGAAGGCACGCTCAAGCGGGTGATCGAAAGCCAGGCTCGAAAAGTCGTCGAGCAGTTGCTGTTTCAAGATGAGCTGATTCTCGAGGACGACGGGGTTGAAGGCGGGGAGGATTTCAGCGAAGCCTTCCTTGCTAAGCGGCTTCCTGGCCCGGAAAACCGCTCGTTGCGCGATCTCCGCCTTTACGAACGGATCTTCAAATTTCGCTGCAGCTACGTGATCTACTCGAAGATCTTCGACCACATGCCGGCGCTGCTGAAAGACGAGGTCTATCGTCAGCTTTTTGCGGCTCTGTCAGGGTCTGAAGGGACAGACTCTTCGAATCACCTTTCGTGGACGGAGCGCGAGCGCATCCGCGAAATTCTGATCGCAACGAAAGAGGATCTTCCAGCTTACTGGGCTGAGGCACCCGCGGGGGGGTGAGCCAGCAGCTGCTGGAGCTTCGAGCGTGGCCGAATCAAATCAGCCAGCGTGTAGCGATCGAGTTCATTGAGGAACGCAGTCTTGGCTTTCGCCAAAGCGGTTTTGAGAACGCAGACCGGCGCGATGCAGCAGGTTCCTTCGCGAGGCGGCATGCACTCGACCAGGCCGAAGATCTCTGTTTTTCTCAGGACCTTGCCGATATTGATCTCTGCGGGATCGTGCGCTAACTGGATTCCTCCACCTCGACCGCGTGTCGTTTCGACGACCCCGATTTTCGCCAAGTGATGAACGACTTTCA
>JBLHKS010000361.1:0-4409 GCA_047620505.1 Verrucomicrobiales bacterium
GGCGAGACTGTTGACCGAACCGGTCAGGGTAACCACCCCGATGTCCACGTCAGCGTTCGGATTCTGGGATACAACCCGTGGGTCGGCAAACCAGCCGTCCACAATCGCGCCAGCGATTTCCTCGTCGCTCGGTCGCCCACTCGGGTTCCGCGCGTCGAGGAAACTCTTAAGCGTCGGATCGACTTCGAGGCCGTCGGCGTTGACCTCTCTGACGCCGTCGACTACCGCGCGATTCGCGGCCCGATTGCGCAGCCCGAGGCTCGCGACCTTACCAGAAAGTTGAACCTCCCCATCTTCAACCCTGACTTCGATCGGAATCGCCGAAAGCCAGACGTCAAATTTGAACCGACTGAGGATGTTCCGTTGAATCGTTTCGTTGTCGCGCTCGGCTTCCAGAGGCAGCGTCAGGCGGTTTTTGACTTCACGCACGCCGCGCACGCTGGCAGCCACACGAGTCAGTAGCGCCTGCTCGGTGATGGAACTCACGGGGCCGGAAATCGTGACGGCTCCCTCGCCAACAGCAACCCCCAACTCAGCAGCTGCTCCGACCGGATCGGTCGCAAGCGCCTCGATCACATCCTGACGGATTTCCTCGTCTGGCCGCTCTTCCGGTTCGACCAGAATTCGATTAACCACGGAACGAACCCCACGACGCGACATGGCTGCTTCGGTAGCGCGTTCCCAAGCGATCAGGTTGTCGACGCTTCCTGACAATGTCACCACTCCGTTGACCACGGTGGTCTCAATGTCGTTGGCGACGAGCCCTTCCGCTTGTTCGAGCTTTGCCTCCACGGCGACTCGGACAAGTGCGTCGGCGAATGGGTTGATTTCCTGCGCGATTGCTGACGGGGCGGCGCACAGCGAAAGGGCAATTAGAAACTGGATAGGATGAAGTGTCTTCATGCTCACTTGAAGCGCAATCCCCGTGCCAGGCTCTCATTAGGGGAGGGCGTGGCGGAAACCGGCGGCGAGGTTGCAAATCGCCCGGCGAATGGCGATCCAACCCATGCAAGTTGCCTTGCTCAAACTTGAGCGCCTCAACTCTTCAACTGGCGGTCGCCGTAGACGCGAAAAATCAGGAAAGGACGCGGCTGGTCGTGTGGGTGATGCGCTCGGCGCGGAGAGTCTGGCCAGCGGCGAGGGTGTCTTCGATGAATTGGAGAAAGCCGCCGTCTGGTTGAACCGGGATGACGTCGAAAGGGATGAGGTCGTCCGGGTTGGTCGCGGAGCGGACGACGTTCTTGTCGTGGGCGTCGAAAACTCCGAGATTGTCTTCCTCACGGTAGTATGCGGCTGAGGTAACGATGCGGAAGCCCTGAGCAACGAACCAGTCGTCGATTTCAGGTTGCGTGACCGCGATCAGATCGAAGCGCGGCTGGGAAATGCAGATGGCAAGATCGTCAGGCTGCGCGAGGACGCCTTCGAGCCGGTTCAGTCCGGGCGTGAGGAGATTCTGAAGGCGAAGCCGCTCCAGATATTGGTGAGGCGTTGCTTCCCAGAGATGGAACCGACGCCCATCCATGCCGGAGGGAACGAGTTCGAGTTCGATCCCCGGCGAGAGGCCGAACACGCCGCTACGCGTCACTTTAAAGTAGCGTTCCGGTCCCGGAATGACGTCGTGTTCTTGCCCACCGCGGACGAGGCGGTCGGCGAATTCGGCCGGATTCAGCAGGAGACCCAGACCGGCTGCCCATTCTTCAAGACGCGCTTCCTGCCACGCCGAGGCGGCTTCCCAAGATGATTGGCCATCTCGGCGAGCGCTTGCTCGGAGGAAATCGAGCGCTGCGCCGATGCGCTGATCGCCGCTTCCATCGTCTCCTTCGAGACGAGGGGCCGGATCGGCTGGTCTGTTGGCTGGCGACTCATCGTTCATAGAGTAGACGGGGCGGAGGGAAAAGCAATCACCGGCGCGAGGGTCGGCGCGCTCTCAGTAAAGCTCCAGGTGCTCCAGCTCGCAACTCGACCGTCTCCGATCTACCGGGAAAGCTGTCCGGGTTTTCCAGATAGATAGATAGGTAGATCAGAATCCATCAGTTTCAATGGTTGGTTAGTCGCGGATCATGAAAATGGCTTTCACCCAAGGCTTAAGCTGGTTGAGACCATCGCCGATATACCGGCGCACGCTTTCGAGTCGATCGGGCTAATCCAGTTTATCGCGGCCCAGCCTTTCGAATCGACTCAGCAGCAGCCCGCGTTCGTATTGAAATTCCTCCTGCGTGATGTCCCAGTCGCAACCCAGTTGAGCCCGTACCAGAAGCAGTCGGCGTTCGAACTGATTCCACGCCTCGGCAAGCCGCGCCCCAATGCCGACCAACTGCTTGCCGCCATCGACTTCAAGGGGCTGAAGATCGGCGATGGTGATTTCCATTCGTCTAATGATGTTGTCTCGGGTCTCGTCGAAGGCTTTAAGATTTTCGATCGCATCCTCAGCCAGCAAGTAGTTCAATTCCCCGAGCCGCGCCAGCAGTTGCTGGACTCGCAAATCGGTGAGATCGGTGGCACCGATGATCGCGTCTCGCGCCAATTCGTAAGCGATGCCGAGTTCTTTTTGATGGGTTTTCAATTCGGCGATGGCTGCTTCCTTTCCGAGTTCCAGCAATCGTTCGGCTTCGAGAACGTCCGCTTCGAGGTAGCTTTCTAATTTAGTTAGACCTTCTTTATATTCACTCATGTATTCACTCCAGTGTCAGGCCGATATTCAGCGTTACCTGCCAGTGATCGATATCGTTATCGCGGATGTCGCCGCGGGTTTCCACCACCTCGAACCAGCGCATGTGTCGAAGTGATTCGCCGGCTTTCTTCAGCGCGTTGCGAATCGCGTCTTCAATCGTCGTCGTCGAACTGCCGACGACTTCGACTTTCTTGTAGATGTGATCGGTCGATTCTTTTTCCATACGTTTAGAGGGAGCATCAACTGTGCCACGCCCAGCAGCTGCTGGGCGTGGAGTCTGCGGCGGCAACCGTGCAATCTGCATTGTGGAGCCAGTTCAAAATCGGGCGTTTTGCCATACGTGGTTCAGAAAAAGTGAACGGCTTCAGATCGCTCCGAAGCCGTTCTGACGTCGGTTGCCGCGCACAATGCCCAACGCTTGAGCGCAACCGCCGATTGCTATGTCGATTTCTTGAATCGCAAGTTCGGTGCCAGGCGGATGGCATGGAAACTGCATTGGAACAAGGCATGAACATAAACGGACTCAGAACAAATTGGCCGGTCGTTCGCCCCAAACTCAAAGAAGTCTACATCGACTTGTCGGACGAAGATCTGGATAGCTACAAGGAGGGACACGAGTCCCAACTCATCGGGCGGATTCAGAACAAGACCCGGGCAAAACGGCAGGATATCGAAAACCAACTCGACAACATCGTCATTAAGGTCACCGCGCCCGCGCCCGGACCCACGCCGCCAGGATCGCTGGGCTCGGGTTAAACCGGAGGAAAACCGTCTTGGACTTCGCGCCGTTTTATGACGGTTCGATCATGACTCCTGCTCGGAATCCGCTTCCTTCGGATTCCAACGGTCGTGAAGTTCGTCGAGTTGTTGGCTGTGGGTGATGAGAATCACCTCGTCGCCCACCTTCAACTTTTCTTCATCCTCAGGCAGGCAGTATTCGCCGTTTCGATAGAAACAAGCTACGCGGCTACCGGCGGGGAGTTCGAGTTCGCCGAAGGACTTGAGATCGTCGTCTGCCGCTTCGAATGAGAAGAAGCGCGCTTCGTGTTTCAGAACACTGGAAAGTTCCGCGATCGAGCGATGGTCGGCAAGGTAGCGGCTGGATCGATGATGTCGTCAGACTGAGTTGGCGGCAGATCGGATCGAGCTCATTGTTGCCGATCTGGGTAACGACGCGAGAGAAGCCAAGAGAACTGTCGACAAGACTGGCGAGAATATTGGCCTTACCGCGGATCCCAAGTCAGGAAACGCGGGAGGTCAACTTGCGCTGAATCACGGAGTCGAGCGACGCTTTACCGCCGCCGTAGATCATTACGATGAGCGCGAGGCCGATGGCTAGCAGGTGATATTCATACCCCTCACCTTTCTGGTTGCCTGACCAGTTCATGAAGAACCCGTTCGCCACGTGTGAAGTCAGGATGGCGACGGCCATGACGCAGGCGATGCCGAACGCGGCCACGCGGCTGAACAATCCGGCAATCAATCCGAGCGAACCGGCGAATTCCGCCATGATGGCGAGGAATGCGAACGCGGCGGGAATGTGCATCGTGCCGGTGAAGAAGTTCATCGTGCCGGTGAAACCGTGGCCGCCGAACCAGCCGAGCAACTTCTGCGCACCGTGTGGGAACATCACCAACGGTGTGGAAAACTTTCTGGATTTTTTGATGCCGAGTGGGGTCTAGGAGGTCGGCAGCCCAACGCTGAGAAGACGGAATCTACAGGCTTCGAATCAGTCTCG
>JBLHKS010000362.1:0-4400 GCA_047620505.1 Verrucomicrobiales bacterium
GTAAGGAGCCTGAAATTTATCCGGTGGCTGCGCGCCTTCGTTTACCGCGAGGTTCCCTGGAACCGGGCAGTGGACAGACTGCACGAAATCTACGCCAATTTCTAAGGGAAGTTTTCCACACCGTTGTTTCCGCCCAAAGGTGTTCGAGCGGCTTCTCGCGAATATATTTCCGAAATGCATCCGGGCCTTCGTCAGCAAGGATAAAAGTCGCGAGATAGTCCCAGGCGAGGTCCTGATCATTCGAAACAGGCGGAAGAGCCGTCATTCTCGAATAGTCCGAACCGAGGTTTGCGGCGCGGCCGCGAAATTCCTGTCTCTGAAGGTAGGCTGGCTCAACGTATCCGATGCTTCGAGGCAACATAAGATAAGCGAGGAAAAGATCGCGATCGTAGTTTCCTCGCTCACGCCGCGTCTGGAGCAAATGATAGAGCACGTGGGCTTTTAGCGAGTTTAACGATGGTTCGAGACCTGTGACAAATTCCCAGATTTCGGCCAAGTAGGCTTCTTTCGTCTCCGGATCGAATTGCCAATTTACGTCATCGCTCGGTCGCATCCGAATGAGCCGCTCAGCGATGTAGTTTTCATTCCGCATTACCTCAGGCCGCTTCTGAGCGAATTCGATCAGTTGAGCTTCGGTCAATTTCGAGTGAATTGTAAATTCGCCAAATCCCGTGCTTTCCTTCAATGCCAGATCCTCGACGATCCGGTCTACCAATCCGGGATAATCCGGCCATTGCAGTTTCCGAAGCAGATCACGCTTCTGCTCTTTGTTGAGTTCGACGTTGTTCCGCGCAACGAAATCCAAGCCGGTTTCGCGCAGATTTCCTAGATTATTATTATTTCGCAGAGCCTGACTTAAATATTGAGCTCGTGAAATGTGGTTTTGATCCAGCGTTGTTGGGAGATTCGGCTTTTGATTGAGGTTATCCCTTTGATGATTGAAATTCAGCCCAAGCTCTCGGCGGATGAATTCGAGCGTGCCCTGCTGATCATCGTTGTAGCGAAGGAGCGCTCGGCGGTAGTAGATTTCTTTCCGCATTTGGTGGCTCGACTCGCGCTTTTCCCACTGGCGAACGACGGCGATCTGCTCATCCCACTTCTTTTGCTGCTCAAGAAAAAGACAGTGGTAATAATAATACTGATCGGTGCCCGGGATCAGTTCCTCGAGAGCCGCGCCGCGATCCTGGCCGAGGGCGAAGCGTTCAACAAAACCGATTTCCTTGCCTTCATCGGCTCGAAGGCCGGAGGAACAGAGGAAAACGAATACAGAGATCAGGGAGCGGAGTGAGATCGATTTCATGGCAGATTGGATACTGCCAAACTCGACCCGCTCCCGCCACTGTTCTTAGCGAAAAATCATTCCGAAGAGCAAATTACTCGACGGGGTTCTCCAAGACGCCTAAGCCCGAAATCGAAATTTTCACGACATCCCCAGACTTCAGCGTGAAGTCGTCCGGCACGACGCCGGTTCCAGTCATGAGCATTGCGCCGTCTGGAAATTCGTTCTCGAGGAAAAGATATTCGGCGAGTTCATCGAGGCCGCGTTTGATCTGGGAAACCTGCGTTTCGCCCTCAAAACCTACTTCCCCACCCCGCTCGATCGTCAATTTGATCGTCGAATCCGGCGAAACCGCGTCTCTCCCGACGATCAGCGCCGGACCGACGGCACAGGACCCACGATAGACTTTCGCCTGTGGCAGGTAGAGCGGATTCTCGCCCTCGATCGAGCGCGAACTGACATCGTTGCCAATCGTGTAGCCGAAAATCTTGCCGCCCGCGTTGATCGCCAACGTCAGCTCCGGCTCGGGCACGTCCCAGGTCGAATCCGCACGAACCCGGATTTGCGCGCGATGCCCGCGAGCCCGCGCCGCGGTCGCCTTCATGAACAGCTCCGGCCGGTCGGCATCGTAAACTTTGTCGTAAAAAACATCGCCGCCCGCGACCTCCGCCTCTTCCATCCGGGCCTCGCGGCTCCGAAAATACGTCACGCCCGCCGCCCAGATTTCCTGCGATTCAACCGGCGGAAGCCAGGTTTGCGCCGGCAAATCCAGCAGCTGCTGGGCTTTGGGAATCGTCGCCAAGCGCTCTCGAAGCCAATTTTCGGGATCTTCGGCCCGAAAAAGCTCATTCAACGAAAACTCCGAGGTTTGGTATTGCGTCTCCTCGGCCTCGATGATGTAATCCCGGGCTCCCCGGTAAATTGAGATCATTCCTACCGATATAAAAAACCCGTGATGAATCAACCTTTCCTTGCTGAAGCTTTTCCCACGCTCATCGCCGTCGCTACTGAAGACGGTCCGGGCATCCCGCGCCTCCTTGGCGTCCTCGCAGCCGCGATCATCCTGCTCCTGACGCTGATCCTGTATTTCCGAATGCAGGCCTACGTTTCGCTGCTCTTGGTCAGCGTGTTCGTCGCGATCGGTGCCGGAATGGACCTGACCACGATCGGGCCAGTCATCGTCGAAGGAATGGGGAGTTCGCTAGGTCAGCTGGCAACCATTGTCGGGCTCGGCTCGATCTTCGGACAAGTCTTACAGCACTCGGGAGGGGCGAAAAGCCTCGCGCACGCCCTGCATAACGGCTTTGGGGAGAAGCGATCGCCGCTGGCGATGATCCTCGTGGGTTTCCTCGTTTCAATCCCGGTTTTCTTTGATGTTGGACTCGTGATTCTCGCGCCGATCCTCGTCGCGCTCTCGAAAAACTCCGGCAAATCGATCCTCTACTACGGTCTGCCACTCTGCGCCGCGATGGCGGTGACACACGCCTGCATTCCGCCGACTCCGGGGCCGATCCTCGTGGGGCAAAACCTCGACGTCAGCCTCGGCAACATGATCATTTACGGAGGCATGGTCGCCTTGCCGACAGCGCTGATCGCCGGTCTAATTTCGGCTCGGATGGGCGCAAAAATGTACATCGCTCCGCCGCAGATTTTCGAGGATCCCGATGAAGACTCCAACAAAAAGCCGGTCGCCGCTTTTGAGGTGATCGTCCTGATTCTGCTCCCAATCGGCCTGATCCTCGCCGGCACGATCGTCCAGCAGAACTTTTCGAAGAACATCGACAGCGTGACCGATTACCTCGAAAAAGAGAACGCAGAATACACGCTTCAAGTCGCAGCAGCTGCTGACGAATTGCCTGAAGCAATCAAAGACGAGACCGAACGAGTTGTCGGGATCGCGCAAGCCGCCGACGGGCTCCATTTCCGGATTTTTGACCGAAACAAGGCGGTCGTCGCCGACATGCCGGCGGCTGACGTGGCGAAGATCAAGGGCAATGTCGGCCGTGAAGACGCCGTCGCGACGCAGCTCGCCGAAATCGAAGCGCTCCTGCCAGCGACGCCGGAAAACACGCTCGAAATCGTGACGAAAACGCGCGCCGTGCTCGACTTGACCAAATCAAAGCAGGCGGTCAAAGACGCGGGAAGCGATCGAAAGTCAGCGATCAGCAAAGTTCTCATAGAGGAAGCCGGAACCGGAACGAAGATTCTCGTTTTCCTCGGGCACCCGATCACAGCGTTGCTGCTGACCACGATCGTCACGCTTTTCATGCTCGGCACCCTGCGCGGCACGGACAAAAACAAGCTGATGGAACTGAGCAGCAAAGCGCTCGGACCGGCCGGGATTATCATCCTCGTGACCGGAGCCGGCGGCGTCTTCAAGACGATCCTCGTCAAGACTCAAGTCGGCGATGCGATCGCAGCGACGCTCGGCGGGATTCCGCTCTTCCTGCTCGCATTCGTGCTCACGTTCATCATCCGGGTCGCGCAAGGCTCGGCAACGGTCGCGATGATCGGCGGCTCAGCTCTAATGGCCAGCGCCGTCGCCGCTTCCGGCATGGGCGAGGCCGACCGCGCGCTGATCGGCGTCGCAATTGCCTGCGCTGCGACGATGGTTTCGCACGTGAACGATTCCGGCTTCTGGGTGGTGAAAAACTACCTAGGCATGACCGAGAAACAGACTCTTCAAACTTTCACGGTGATCACCACGATCATTGGCCTGACCGGATTCACACTGGCTTGGATTCTCAGCACGATCTTTTGATTCTCCCGATCAGTCTTAAACACGCCACTTCGTGTTTGACGGAGTATGGGATTTTCCGTAGAACCAACCAACATGTGAGGTGGCCGGAGAAGCGGAGCCAGGAAGAGGCGGATTTTAAGTGGATTTCCGGTAAGCCTTGTTACGGGTTAAATGTCTGTCGTTCGAATGTCAAGCTAAGCTAAGCGGCTGCTTGCCGCGAAATTTGGTGGATTGAGGCCGAGGCCGAAATCCACCAAATTTCGCTCGGGCCGGCACCCTGGGGGGCATCACGATGCTCTCCAGCTTCGGCGCAAGTCCGCGGTAGGCCTCCCATGGTGTTCGCCCATTATTAGCTGTGTGTGGGCGCCAGGTGTTGTAGCG
>JBLHKS010000363.1:0-4384 GCA_047620505.1 Verrucomicrobiales bacterium
TTTTTGAGGAAGAGCCAAATTATGGCTTTGGCAGAATTCTACCGAGTAACGGGCTAAGGCGCAGGATCAATTAAAGTAGGAAATTTGGCGTCCGCGATCACTCAATTGAGCCGTCAGGAATAGAGTCGAGATCAATAATTATGACGAATTGTTATAATTTCCATAATTAAGGTTGATTACTGTTCATTCTAAAGTATTCTCATCCAATTCCCTACACGATCATTTTTATCTTCAGTTTCCCTTTGATTCATGCCTGAAGTCAACTCCTCCTCTCCTCCTTTTGACGTCCTGGTCATCGACAATGATCCCGACGATCTCAATCTGCTGACCGACATGCTCAGCGAAAAATCCTATCACGTTCGTCCGGTCACGAGCGGATTGGAAGCGATCAAAGCCGCAAAGCGACGCACTCCCGATTTGATCCTGCTCGACCTGATCATGCCGGAAATGGATGGTTTCGATGTTCTGGATGAATTCAAGCGCTGCCCTGCCCTCGAAGGAGTTCCAGTCATCGTCGTCAGCGGAATTGGAGAACCCGAGGACAAACTTCGGGCTTTGCAGGATGGCGCGGTCGATTTCATTACGAAACCTTACGAGATTGAGGAAATCAGGACACGGATCGCGAATCATCTCAATCTCTGCCAGATGCGCCGAGAGCTAAGCGAACAGCACGCACAAATCCGGGCCGCTTACAGCAAACTCGAAAAACAAGAGGCGCTGCGCGACCAGCTAACCCAAATGCTGACAAACCACCTTTCCATGCCGTTGAGCGCGGTCAGTGTCGCCCTGAAACTCGCTCTGAAGCACTGCGATGGGCAGGCCGACGCGGTGTCGCTCGGGTTGATCCGCGAGGGAATGCGCCAGAGCGAACGGATGGCCGCGCTGATTGAGCAGCTGCTGGCAATCCGGCGGCTCGAGGACGAGGAAATGCCGTTGAACCGGTCAGATTCCAATCTGATCGAGACTTTGAATCAGGTCCGCGAAGACATGCCTCTCGCCAGGGATCGATTCGAAATTGAAATCGGCGGTTTTGCGTCGGCGAGTGCGAATTTCGACGACGAACTGATCAGCAAAGTCGTCTCGAGCCTTTTAGAGAGAGCGGCGAACGACTCGCCAAAAAGCGCGACAATTCGGGTGCGGCTGGAAAAAGAAGCCGAGGCCTGGCGGATCGTGGTTTGCGATTCGGCTCCGCCGATTCCGAAAGCGGATGCCCCTCATGTCTGGCGGAAGTTCTGGACGTTTGAGCAGAAAAATGACGCTGATCCTTTGCTGCCCGACAGCGGATTGAGCCTGACTTGGTGTCAGTTCGCAGTTGAAGCGCATGGTGGAAGCGTCGGCGTCAATCCTGTCTCGGAGGGAAAAGGAAACGAATTCTGGTTTTCACTTCCGCATCAGCACGCAAGCGAACCCGAATCGACGGTTGTCGAGTTGGCGTCATGAAACGCGCACGGAAAAAATGTCAGGCCAAACGATGATGAAGACGATTCTCGCCGTTAGCTCGATTCTCTTCGTGGCCGTCGCGGTCGGGATTTGGTCTGGCTGGATCGAAATAAAGATTGGAGCCGCCAATTTGGATCCAAACTGGCTGGCTGCGGCTCTGCTGATCCCCGTCGCCCTTGCATTGATCATTTTGTGGCGAATTTCCGGGCTCGATAAATCCGGCTTGGAAGTGAACGATAAGTTCAGACAGTTTTTTGATGCGATCGATCAAGGACCCTTCTCTTATTTGATCCTCGATCGCGACGGAAGAATCCAGTTCGCGAACCGCGAGTTCGAAGTAACCTCAGGCTATTCAAGCGCCGAAAAAGAGGGGCAGATCTACGAAGCACTGAACTCGAATTCACACTCTTCGGAAGTTCACAACGAAATTTGGAGCAAACTGCAGGCGCGCAAACGGTGGCATGGCGATCGCCTGGTCGTTCGTAAAGACGGACTCAAAATTTGTAATCGGATCAGCATCTCGCCGATCCTCGATAAGGATGGACAAGTCTCCCAGCTGATCGTTGTCGAGGAAGACGTGACTGAGCGTCGTGAGGCTTCCCAGTCGATTTCGACCCAGCTTCATTGGATGCGTCGTCTTTATGAAATCGTCGCCGATTCCAGCCACAACTATGTAGATGAGATCGAGCAGGTCCTGAAACTCGGTCATTCAGTCTTGGAATTGGAGCACGGATCCGTTCGCCAGGCTCGAGAAGGAAAACTTGCGGTTCTTTACTCTGCTGTCGTCGATGGAGGGAGCGGACCGCGTGGGGGCCAAATGGATTCACCAGAGAAGTCAATTTGCGGTATTGCGCTCGGTCGAGAGGATCCCCTGGCGCTTCACGACGTCGCAAAAAGCGAATTCGCGGATCATCCGAGCTGCGCGGACGGGGCCAAGTCCTACATCGGCTTGCCGATCACCGTGAAAAACCGCCGCTACGGAACTCTGTCATTTGGATCAAACCGGCCCAGATCAAAGCCATTCAGCGAGCAGGATGTGAGCTTTGTCAGGCTGCTTGCTCGAATTGTCGAAATCGCGCTCGAGCGGATGCTCGCGACAAACGAACTCGTCAGTGCTAAGCGCGCCGCGGAGAAAGCGAACCGAGCAAAAAGCGAGTTTCTCGCCAACATGTCGCACGAAATTCGCTCCCCGCTCAACATTGTCCTCGGCTTTACCCAAATCCTTCAGTGCGATTCACGGCTGAACTCAGGTCAGCTCGAACGCATAGACGCGATCAACCGTCATGGGGAGCATCTGCTATCTCTGATCACCGACTTACTGGAAATGTCGAAGATCGAGGCCGGCCAGATCGACGTCAAGCCAGCTCTGTTCAATCTCCAGCAGCTGCTGGACGACGTCGAATCGATGACCCGCACCCAAGCACGAGAACGCGGACTCGATTTCCGTTGCCACCACGGAACTGACATGCTTGGCGGAATCGTCGCCGATCAGACCCGCATTCGGCAGGTCCTGATAAATCTCCTGACCAACGCTCTCAAGTTTACCGAAACAGGTGGAATTATCTTCAGCGTTCAGGTTCTGCCAGGCCTGGCTGGCCCAGGTTTGCGCAAGCTCCGCTTCGAGGTTGTAGACACAGGTGTTGGAATTGCCGAGAAACACCAGGAAGAGATTTTCAAGCCTTTCGAGCAGACCAACACCGCGATTAACGAAGGAGGCGGAGCAGGCCTCGGGCTCGCGATAACTCGGAAAATCGCGCACATGCTGGGCGGTCGTCTCGAAGTCGAAAGTATTCCTGGAGTAGGCTCGACTTTCCTCTTCGAGATCGATGTCGAAGTAGATGGCTTCGGGGCCTTGCGTGTCGACCCACAGAGGCGTCAATTGCCCCGACTCAAACCGGAATGCGGTGTGTTTCGAATCCTCGTGGTCGACGATCTCGAATCCAGTCGCGATCTCCTCGAAGAACTGCTGAGCGCGGTTGGATTTGAAGTCACCGTCGCTTCCAGCGGCGAAGAGGCCCTGGCGCTTTTCGAAAATCTGAAACCCGATGCCGTGTTCATGGACTGGCGGATGCCTGGAATCGGCGGTGCCGAAGCAACTCGCAGGATTAAAGCAAACGATGCTCGGCGAAGCACCCCTGTCATTTCAATCAGCGCCTCCGCACTCGAAGAAAACCGGCTCAGAGCGATCGAATGTCGCTCCGACGCCTTCATCGCTAAGCCGTTTAAAATTGATGAGGTCCTTGCAACCCTCAACGCCCACCTCGGAGTCATCTACGATTTGCCCAATTCTGAAGAAAACCAAAGCCCCCCCCCTAAAACCGGCCCCACAAGCACTGGACCAGAACTCGTCACCAAAGTTCGAGACGCCGCCGAGGAGTGCGATCGTCCCAGGTTGTTGGACCTGGGAGAAGAGATTTATCCGGAAGACCCAGCGTTCGCCTCAACTCTCAAGCGACTGGCCGGCCAATTTCAGTATCAGGAAGTGATTTCTCTCCTCAAACTCGATTCCGCTGCATGAAGCGGCATCGCAACCCACAGAGCCATGCCAACCTACCACAAGCACCACATCATCGACGATCATCGAAAGACGATCGAGCTCGCCATCGACGAGCTGATTCATCTCAAAGACACCGGTTTCATCGTCATTCGGGCGCATCAAATCATCGATTCGGTCCTCTTCACTTGGATTTCCAAGCACGTCCCGAACGTCGAGCCGCTTCAGGACGCTGAACTCAAATTCAAGCAGCTCACCAAGCTCGCTCGCGCGTTTATGGAAACCGACACCCAGCCTTGGATCTGGAAATTCATCCATAAGCTGAGCCATCTCCGAAACGAGAGCGTTCACGAGCTCTATCCGAAAAACCGTTGGAATCTCGAGCGCCTCGTCGAGTTCGCACGCCCATTTCTTCATCTGGAACCCGAGCCCAACCTTCTCATCGGCCTT
>JBLHKS010000364.1:0-4345 GCA_047620505.1 Verrucomicrobiales bacterium
TTGTCCGCGGTCTCCGGCTTCCACCAAGCCTCCGCGATGACATGCCCGTGGCGCACTAACATAAAACTATGCAGGGTATCGATCTGCTCGTCCGCGGCTTCGATAAAGGAGCGAATCGCCGCCGAAGAGATGCCCTGTTCCTCCGGGGAACTGCGTGGCAGTGCCGTGTCGGCTGCCAGACCGCCGCCGGTTGCGGCTACGAGAAGGAGGGTAAAAACGCCGAGGTATTTCATGAGCGACTCATAGCTCTGAATTCCTCAACGCCAATCACAACCGATTGGAATATCGCGAATCGCTCGCCAAGGTGTCGGATTTCACACAGTCTTTGTCGCGGCTGGATTCGCTGGAGATGTCATCGTTGGAGTATCTTTTTGTGATGCCGATCAACCTCAATCAAAGTCAGCTTCCGCGCCGCGCGCAGCTCTTTCTCAGGGCCGCGGCGGTCTTGGCGCTTGGTTTTGTCCCGAGCGGATGGGCGACTGAGTTGCCGGAATCCGCGAGCGCGTTTATCGCGACGCACTGCATGGACTGTCACGACGCGGACACGGCGCGCGCCGGGTTTCGCATTGATTTGCTAACCGCGGATTTCACCGCCGGAGATACTGCGGGACGGTGGCATGAGGTGATGAACAAGATCAACTCAGGCGAGATGCCGCCTGAGAAAAAGCCGCGGCCCGATGCCAAGGAAGCCTTCGAGGTCGCCTTGTGGGTGGCGCAAAAACTGGACGAGACGACGAAGGCGGCGCAGGGCGCGGGTGGCCGCGTGGCGATGCGCCGGACGAATCGCGCGGAGTATGCGAACACCGTGCGTGATCTGTTTTCTCTGGATGAAAATTTCGCGCGCCGCATTGAGAAGGAGCTTCCGGCCGATGGGAAGGTTGGCGGTTTTGATCGAGGGTCAGCGGGGTTGTTCATGGATGAAAGCCAGCTTGCTCAGTACATGATGGTAGCGGATCTGGTGCTCGACGAAGCGGTCTTTCACGAGCAGCCGGAGGTTCAGCAATTCACTTACGACGGTATCGATGACCGTTACGTCCACGGTCTCCAGACCGCCTACGAGGATGATGCGGGGGAGTTTATCGAGACCAGCATTCCGTCGGAAGTCGCCGGGTTAACCCAGCCGCTCGCTTGGATCCCGCAGCCTAATTTCGATCAATGGGGATCTAAGGATCGGCGTTACGTTCCGCACGGACCGTATGATTGGACGTTGAAGAACGGTGGGTTCGAATACCTCGCTCAGCTCCGCTTCTATAATGTGGACTGGGCCAAGCGGGGCGTGACTCGCGATGGCTGGTATCGCATTCGCGTTCAAGCCGGTGCCTTCAAAGGCGAGGACGAGGAAGCCTTGAAGGAGGTGCGGCTCGTGTCGCAATACGCGTTGGGCAGTCCGATCGAAAACGTGCAGAGCGTGGTGATCGACGCGCCGCTCGATGCGCCAAAGGAATACGAGTTCATGATGTATTTAGAGATGGGCCCGCCGGGGATGACTCGCGATTGGCGTCTGACTTGGGACTTCGGCGACCGGAAGCAGCCGTGTATCGCTGATCCGGCCTATTGGGATGTCCAGTGGAAGCAGGTGATCGTCGGCGGCGAGATCGCGAGGGCGAAACAGGAGAAGAAACCGGCCGAAGAAGTTGAAGCGAAGAAAAAGGAGCTTGAGGAAACGATTGCGAAGGCTACCGAGAGTCGTAAGACATTTGAGGGGCCTTATTGGATCTGGGATCCGAAACTCGATATCGCCAAGCGACCGCGACTTTGGATTGGCGAAATGGAATGGGAAGGGCCGATCGTCGATTGGCCGCCGAAGGGACGGCAGGCGCTGTTTTTCAACGGTGTAGAGCGCGAGGACGACGGCTACCTGCGCGAGATTTTCGAGAGGTTCCTGCCCTTGGCTTACCGCCGAGAGGTTACGCCGAAGGAGATGGATCGCGTCGTGAATTGGACGCTCCAGACCAAATCCGAGGGCGGCCGGACATTCACCGAAGCCGTGCGCGAAGGCGTGAAGAACGTTCTCTGTTCACCTAAGTTTCTTTACCTCGGGAGCGAAGCCATTCCCGCCGAACAGGTCGCAGAAGCGACGCCGGAGCCCGAGTCGGGACCGCAGCCGGTGGATGACTGGCAGTTCGCCAGCCGGTTGTCGTATCTGCTTTGGAGCAGCGCGCCGGACGAGACGTTGTATCAATTGGCCGGTCAAAGTAAGCTGCGCGAACCCGCGGTCTTGCGGGCTCAGATCAAGCGAATGATCGCCGATCCTAAGGCTTGGGAATTCACGCGCAATTTCGCGGGGCAATGGCTCAGTGTGCGCAACTTCGACAACGGGACTCCGCCGAATCGCAACTTTTACCGCGAATACGACGATGCTCTCCGGGACAGTTCCAAACGCGAGCCGTTAGAGTTTTGCAATGAGGTGCTGAAGCAGGATTTGCCGATCACTCATTTCCTCGACAGCGATTTCCTCGTCATCAACCAGCGACTGGCGAAGCACTACGGGATCGATGGCGTCGACGGCGATGAATTCCGGCGCGTGTCAGCAGCTGCTGACGGCCGGCGAGGCGGAATTCTGGGCATGTCAGGAATTTTGACGTATCTTTCCGACGGCACGCGCACGCTCCCGGTTCGCCGCGCAACGTGGGTGCTCGATACGCTCTGGAACCAGCCCGTGCCGCCGCCACCGCCTAACGCTGGCGATCTTCCGACGATCGTGGACAGAAAGCAACGCACCGTGCGCGAACGGCTCGACGAGCACCGAATTTCGGAGAACTGTGCCAGCTGCCACGAGCGCGTCGATCCTTTTGGGATGGCTCTGGAAAACTACGACGCGATTGGCACGTGGCGCGATCGTCAGAACGGCGAAGGCATGCAAGGCGATAACAATTCCCCTGAGCTGGACGTGAGCGGAAAGCTCCCGAGCGGGCGCGAATTCAAGGGCGCGCAAGAGTTCAAGACCGCCCTGCTCGCAGAGAAGGAGACCTTCGTGAAAGGCTTTACCGAAAAGTTCCTTTGTTACGCGCTCGGACGTCCGATTGGTTATGCTGACCATCTCACGGTTGACCAAATCACGGCGCATGCCGCGGAGCACGACTTTCGACTCCAAGAGATCATTCAGGCCACAGTCGCCTCCGAATTTTTCCAAACTAAATAGCTCATGAACATTCAAACGAATCGCTGGAGGATGGCGCGCCGCACCCTCTTAAAAGGCCTCGGCGCTACAGTGGCCCTCCCATGGCTCGAAGTGATGAGCGAGAACGCGGAATCCATCAGCAGCGCGGGATCGATCGCCGCCAATGAAATCCCACGGCGGGCGATGTTCACCTACTGGGGACTCGGCGCCGAAATCAACGGGTTCACACCGCCTGACACGGGCAAAAACTACACCCTAACGCCTTCGCTCGCGCCGCTCGCTCCTTACAAGGACGATTGCACGCTTATGACGGAATTGACATGCTTCACCGGCGGCCACGGCAGCTGCTGTTGTCTGCTAACCGGCGTCAACACGGTCAGCAACGCGAAGACGCTAACGTCGGTCGATCAACAGCTTGCAATGCATCACGGTAGCGCGACGCGTTTTCCCTCGCTCGTCCTCGGCATGGTGCGTCAGACAGGTTTTGGCGGGCCGTTTCCGACGACGCTTTCGTGGAGCAAAAACCACACGCCGATCACGCCCGAGAACCGGCCCGAAGTGCTTTTCGAGAAACTTTTCGGCAGCGAAGATAATAACTCGATCGCCGCGGCGAAGGAGGCGATGGCGCAACGTGTGAGTTTGTTGGATTCGATCAAGGAGCAGGCTGCCGCGCTTCAGAAACAGGTGGGCACGGCTGATCGCGCGCGTTTGGACCAATATTTTACGAGCATCCGTGATTTGGAAGTGCGCATCAAGGTCGAGGGCGAATGGATCGACCGACCTAAGCCGAGCATTGCTCGTCCTGACTTTGGCCAAGGCTCACCGCGCGACCGCATTGCAAGGGACGGACGTGGCTACTCAGAATACACGCGAATGATGTTCGACATGATCGCGCTCGCGTTCGAGACCGACAGCACCCGCGCGGTCAGCTACATTCCGCGCTCCGAAGGGGATGAGGGCAAATGTTATGCCTATAAAACCAAGAGCGCGTGGGATCTGCACACGATCACGCACAACGCTCAAGAGGACGAAAAGATCGCGATGTGGCAAAAACTAGACGCGCTTTACCTTGAGGAGTGGGCTTACTTCCTCGGGAAGCTCAAGGGAGTAAAGGAAGGCGCCGGCACGCTGCTCGACAACACGATCGCCGCTTGGGCGACGACCAACGGCGGCCCTAACGCGCACGATTCGAAACACCTGCCGCTCATTCTTTGCGGTGGCTCG
>JBLHKS010000365.1:0-4324 GCA_047620505.1 Verrucomicrobiales bacterium
TTGCTTAACCACCGCAGAGCGATTCGGTGGGCTGCGCGGCGAGGACATTTCGTCCGGGACAGGCGTCGATGAAGCCCAGATGAGTTCGGATCCGGTTAGTTTCAATCGGGCAACGAGTGTCCGCAGATTTTTCTCGTATTGCTCCAGCCGCTCTCGCTCATACTGATCGGGGTCGACTGTTGGCGGCGGAAAAAACATCAAGTCGTGCAGCCCCCAATTGAAGTGAATCACATCCCACTTCGTGTCGCCCAGCCACTCATCGATTTGCGGCATCGCCGTCCGAGCCGGCCCGCCGTTTTTCGGGATGCGATGGACGTTGGCTTTGCCCTTGAGGAGTTCACGCACCTGAAGCGTGTAGCCTTCAGAGATCGAGTCGCCGATGAGCAAAACGTTCGGCAAGTTCGCGGCGGGAGTGAACTCCACGTAGGGGCTTCCTACTTCTGAACGTGGGATGATCGGGCTTTGCTGAGCTTGCAAGCCAGACGCGGCATCTTCTCCGCGCAACACATTGGCCAGAGTCAATCCGCCGAGTCCCAGCGCGCCCGCTTTGAGGAAACCGCGGCGCCCGACGCCGTCGCAGTGGCGGATGGGGTTGCTGTGGAAAGTAAGCATGGGATTTTGGTTGCGATCGGTGACGGGCGTTTTCGTCATTGAAGACACGGGCCGGATCAGGTCTACTCTACCGGCAAATACGATCTCTCTGGGGGGCAAAACACCCCAACTTGTCCGCTCGGCACCCAGCAGCTGCTGGTTCGCTGAGATCGAGGTCGCATTTCATACGAAATTTGTCGCTGCGAGCCGCAGCCGCTCTGCCATCTTTTCCGACGCCATGAAACACCTGCCAACACTCGCCGCCTGCCTAATCTCCATCTTGTTATCGCTCGCCGGGCTGAATTCCTCAGCAGCTGCTGAGCGAGATATCTTCGGTTACGAAGCTCAGCGCTCCGCGCCTGACACGGTCACTAAAATCGTCTTCATCGGCGACGCCGGAACTCACGGGCCGCAAGGCAATCACGAGTTCGTCGCCGGGTTCATCCTCATGGCGCGGGCGTTGCACGACGCCTACCCAGGCGTCCATGCGGTCGTTCATTCCTCGAAAAACTGGCCAACCGACCTCGCCCACGCGGACGCGATCATCGTCGGCCTCAACCACGGTGAGCGGGCTGGCAAAGACATGGAAATCTTCAAGGCCACCGAGCGCGGCGCCGGGTTCATGGCGGTTCACTTCGGCGTCGAGGTCAACATCGGCGTCGCTGGCAAAAACTATCTTAACTGGATGGGCGGATATTTCGAAACCGGCTGGTCGGTGAATCCGTGGTGGGTTCCGGAATTCAAGACGTTCAGCGATCACCCGGCTACGCGCGGCCTGAAGCCGTTTACGTTGCGCGATGAATGGTATTATCATATGCGTTTTCCGGATGACATGAAGGGCGTTACCCCAATTCTCTCAGCCATCGCTCCGGCCAATACGGTTCGAGAGGAAAAATCCGCGCGCGGCGGCAATCCGGATGTTTTCAAAGCCGTCAACGCGGGCCAAGCCCAACACATGGCGTGGGCCTTCGATCGACCCGCCGGAGGCCGCGGGTTCGGCTTCACTGGCATGCATTTGCACGCCAATCATGCCAACCACAGCTTTCGCACCTGCTTGATAAACGGCGCAGCGTGGGTTTCCGGTCTTGAGATTCCGGCAGACGGCGTGCCTTCGAAGACGCCAAGCGAGGGCGATCTCAAAGCCCTGATTGACGAGGCCGTCGCGGCGATCGAGTCAGGGAAGTGAACGAACCGTCGGTGGCTGGGTCCTCGAGAAAGCACCGGGTAAACTAATTCTACCCCGTTTCTTCGGGTGCCGACGTAGCTTCGATTGGCAATCGAAGTCGCGGAGCCTTGAATTCGACTGCCAGTCGAATCTACGAAATGACTGTGTTCGGTGGTGCGCTGAACGTTAAAACTAACCGACAAGCTCCTTCACTGGCTCATATTCGGGATCGACCAGATATTGTGGTCGTCCACCCAGATCCTCTACGGTGACCTTGCGGGCGTCGATGCCAACATTGTGGTAGAGCGTCGAAAACACCTCTTGGACATTCACCGGGCGCGAATCGGCTTCGCCGCCGTCCTTGGTGGTTGAGCCGATGATTTGGCCGGTATTCATCCCGCCACCGGCGAGGAGCGCAAAGCTAACCTTTGGCCAGTGATCGCGGCCAGCGTTCGTGTTGATTTGCGGTGTCCGACCGAACTCGCCCCACACGACGACCGAGACATCTTTGTCCAAGCCGCGCTGATGCAAATCCTCGACCAACGCGCTCACGCCCTGATCCAGCATCGGGAAATCCTCGCGGCCACGCTTGAAATTGCCGCCGTGCCAATCCCATCGACTGAAACTCAGCGTCACCGTTCGCGCTCCGGCCTCGACCAGACGACGCGCCATCAAAAACTGATCGAGCCGCTTCCATGGGCCGTCGGCGGTGTTTCTCTCCGTTCCCTTGCCGTAGCGCTCGACGATTCGCGGATCCACCTTCGACAAATCCAGCGCCTCAGCCAGCTTACTTGAGGTAAGAACGCCAAACGCCTGCTGATTGAACGTGTCCATCCCATCCATCATCTTCGACGAATCCACCTCGCGTCGAAACTGATCGAAACCGGTCAGCAATCCCTGCCGATCATCAAGCCGCTCAAGACTAACGTTTTTCAACGTCATGTCCTCCATTCCGCCGCCTTGGAAAGGGCAGAATGGCGCGTGCGACGGCCCCAGAAAACCGGGGGCGCCGGCTTTGCTCCAACGCTTCTCTCCGCTCGTGCCTGCCAGCCCCACAAAAGGCGGAGCCGAGTCGTTAACCTTGCCCTGCACCGCCGATATGACCGAACCCAAACTCGGCCATCCGCCCGGCGGCTGATTGCGAGGCGGGTGGCCGGTGAGGCATTGCTGAGCATCGTGGGCGCCGTCGCAGCCAACGATCGAGCGGATGACGGCGAACTTATCCATCATCTTAGCCATCTGTGGAAACTCTTCGCAGATCTGGATCCCCGGCACATTGGTCGGAATGGGCTGGAACTCGCCTCGGATGTTGCTGGGAGCATTCGGTTTGAGATCGAACATATCCTGATGCGGCGGGCCGCCCGCGAGGAAGATCATGATTACCGCCTTGTGATTCAATTTCTGCGGCGACTCGGCCTCGGCTTGAAGCAATTGCGGCAAGGAAGCGCCACCCATTGCTAAGCCCCCAATCTGGAGGAAATTTCGGCGAGACTGGCCGTCACAGAAGCGACCGCCACTTGTGGATTTAATCTTGAGCATAAAAGTTGTCTGAGCGGTGTGATTGAAACACGAAAAGGTGACGTCCACTCTTTCTCAATGCACTCGCCTGTTTGTCGCGATTCAGCAGCTGCTGGCGATGAGCTTCAGTGTGCGTGCCGAGGAATCGTCTCTCGGATCTTCTGATATTTGACCGCCGACTCAATACAAGCGCCGGTGTCGAGTTGACCAACGGTGTCGCGATAGATTTCCTGCCAAGGCGTCTGATGTTTCAACTCCGGCAGCTGCAAGGTCGCGCGCCGCTTCTGAAGCTCCTCATCGCTAACCAGCATATTTACGCTTCGCTTGTTGAGATCGACCCGAACGCGATCGCCAGTTTGCAGTATCGCCAAGCCGCCTCCGATCGCCGCCTCGGGACAGATATTCAAGATCGATGGACTCGCCGAGGTCCCGCTTTGACGGCCATCCCCAGCGCAGGGAAGACCGTGACAGCCAAGATTCGCGAGCCGCGTCGGCGGATGCATGCTGACGGTTTCGGCCGATCCCGGAAAACCGATCGGACCACAGCCGCGGATGAAAAGGATGCAGTCTTCATCAATCTCCAGTTCCGGGTCGTCGATCCGCGCGCGGTGATCCTCCGGGCCTTCAAACACGATCGCCCGGCCTTCCCACGCATTCTCGTCGCCCGGCGTCGACAAGTATCGGCGCTGAAAATCTTCGCTGATGACCGAAACTTTGATCAGCGCGTTGTCGAAAATATTTCCGCTCAATACCATGAACCCGGCATTCTCCTTCAGCGGTTTATCAAAACTCCGAATCACGTTGGAGTCATTGCTGGTTATCCCAACATAGTTCTCCCGGATCGTCTTTCCGCTCACGGTCAAAGCTTCATCCCGGAGCTTGCCCGCTTGAATCAATTCGCCAATCACTGCGGGCAGACCGCCGGCGCGATAGAAACCTTCGCCAAGGAACTTGCCCGCCGGCATGCAGTTGACCAGCAGCGGGATCTCCTGACCGAAAGTCTCCCAATCCTCGATCGGCAGCAGCTGGCCGATGTGCCGCGCGATCGCG
>JBLHKS010000366.1:0-4298 GCA_047620505.1 Verrucomicrobiales bacterium
GCATCGGTGACATTCATCCAGCGGTTCGCGACCGAGCTTCGCTCGGATGCGCATCCCGCGCTTCGCGCGCTCGCGGATCCGCGCTGAATCTCACTCCGCACTTCCATAGCCTGGTGTTTGATGGCATCTACCCAGGCCCTGCTCACACGCCCGGTTCCTTCCTACCCCTGCCACCCCGGGCGCCGACGACGTGGCTCGTGTGATGGCGGGAACCGCACGCCGCATCATGCGGCTACTTGAAAAGCGCGGTCTCGCAGAAGGAGACGACCGCCAAGCGAGCGAAGGCTGCGGTGGGCAGAACTCCTCAAGCGGGTGTTCGAACTGGATGCCCTGCGCTGCCCGGTTTGCGCCGGCAAGATGCGCGTGTTGGCAACGATCACTCAACCCGATGTAGCAAGGCGCATCCTGAAGTGCCTATCCCTGCCGCCCCAGGCGCCGCCGCTCGCTCCGGCGACATTGTGGGTCGAGCAACCCCGCGAACTCCCAGGGACGGATGCCCTGGACCTCAGCGCGCCGGGAGGCAAGGAGTCCTCTTGTGATTTCGATCAGACCGCACCAGAGGAATGGGATATCGATACGCAATCTGCCGGACACTCGACCGAGACGACCCACAGCTCGAGCTAGTTGAATAGCCTGCCCGCCCCCCGGCGCGGACCTGCGCGCCAAAATCGACGCGCTCAGCCGCGGGGCGGCTTGAGTCGCCGAACAAAGCTTGAAATCATCCCGGTTCGGGGCGGATCGTTCAACGATGCGGGTTCTTCGTGGCACCGATACCCGGACATCTTCAGGAAATGGGGCTTATCATTCCTATTTTCACTGCCAATACCCAGTGAAGCTGGAACACGCGACAACTTGATGTCGTCGTTGCCCCCGGAACGACTAAGTATGCCTCATTGCGATGTCTAATTGTCAGACGACTACCTTCGGACGTGCTGAATCTGGGTCGACGAAGCACAACGCATTTCGAAATTCGCCGTGACGTCACGACGCGGCCACCAAACGGCAGAACCAAATGGCCGACAACGCAGAGGCCTTCACCTGAGCCCCACACGGGCATGGCATCGCGCAAGAGTCCTCGTCGCGAACGCAAGCAGACTTCCTTTCGTCGTGCTCATCAGTTTCTTCGCGGTCGACTCGCTCGCATCAAACCAGACGTGTCAGCCGTACATCGAAGAAAACGGTTCCTCAATTCGTTTTCGTGTTCACTCGGATGCATTCGAGGATTGTCCGGTCAATCAGGAGACCTTCCGGCCAAGGTCGTCCGAACCTCGCTGCAGAACGCAGCCTCGGTTTCCGGCCTGTTGCTCACGACGGAAGCCATGATCGCCGACAAGCCCGAAAAGGGTGGAGCCGGTGGCGGCATGCCCGACATGGGTGGGATGCCGGGGATGATGTAAATCCCGGCCTAACAGCCAAGCACCATAGCCTGTAGAATGAAGAGAACCCCCGTCACCGTGCGAGAGCATGGGGCGGGGGTTTTGCGTTCGGGGATCGAGCGGTCAACGCGCGAATACGATTCGCGCGCGTGGCGGAGCGGATCGGTCTTTAAAGCGGTCTCTTCGGCACACCCGATAAGTAGTCTTCTGACAACTAGACTTCAAATGAGGCATATTCGCGCCGTTCCGCGCATTGTCGACGCAGGCCGAATCGAGAGCGCGATAATCACGACGCGACGGGACCTCTCGCTACTACGGTCCGATTCGCGGAACGCACGAAGCTTGAATCCGCTCCTAGATCAATCGCATAACATCAATTTTCTGGACGGACGAAACCCTGCTGAACCCGGGTAGGTAGAGTCACTCCAGAGGATCACGCAAGGGTCTTCTCCGGAACGCAACAATCCACCGATCGCAGCGAGCGGTCAATTAGGGACCCACTGAACCGCCCCGGCTCTCCGGGCGGAACCGGATATCGAGTTGGGCGGGCGCAGGACCGGCCAACTCGGCAGAGTCAGGATTCGGCGGCGGCAAGCCAGGTCTGGAGCGAAGTCCGGAGTTTGTTCATGGCGATCGGCTTACTCAAAAAGTCATTCATACCGACTTCGAGACACCGTTCTTTGTCACCGCTCATCGCGCTGGCGGTCATCGCGATGATGGGAATGACGGCGGCGGACGTGTCGAGTGCGCGAATCTGACGAGTGGCCTCGAACCCATCCATCTCGGGCATTTGGCAGTCCATCAAGACGGCATCGAAAGTTCCCACGGCCAGTCGCTCCAGCGCGACACGCCCGTTCTCTGCGATCTCACAAGTGAGACCGAGCTTCACAAGAATTTTTTCTGCGACGAGTTGGTTGACGGAATTGTCTTCGACGACCAGTAGGTGACCCACGAGTTGGGCCCCGCCGCTTGCGGTTCGTTTAGGTACGCCGGCCTTAAGTGGCTTCTCGGCGACCGGTAGTTCGAGGCTGAAATAGAATTGGGAGCCCACTCCGAGCTGACTCCTAACACCGATCTGGCCGTGCATGAGATCCACGAGCTGGCGCGAGATGGCGAGTCCGAGACCGGTTCCCTCGAACCGTCTCGTGGCCGAGCTGTCGGCTTGGGTGAACTTTTGGAATACGGTATCGACTAGATCAGAGGCGATGCCAACGCCCGTGTCTTCGACCTGGATCTCGATGCCGGCAATTCCCTCGCCAATCTCCCTCGCCTCGACGCTGATCAGTACACGGCCCCTTTCGGTGAACTTGACCGCATTTCCCGCGAGATTGATGAGCACCTGGCGGATCCGGCCGGGATCGCCCATCAGTGTTTCGGGAATTGCGCTTGAGATCGTCACCTCGAAATCAACATCTTTAGCGCCCGCGCGCGGTCGCAGCATCGTCGCCACGTCGTTGACGATTTGGCGAAGATCGAACTCACAGAGATGTAGGCTCATCTGGCCAGCTTCGATCTTCGAGTAATCGAGAATGTCGTTGATGAGGGTCAGAAGCGCTTGGCCCGAGCGTTCGATCGTTTCGACACATTTTTGTTGCTCTTCGTCGAGTTGCGTCTGCGCCAAGATTTGTGACATACCCAGTACGCCGTTCATGGGCGTTCGGATCTCGTGACTCATGTTCGCTAGAAATTCGCTCTTCGCCCGGCTGGCGGCCTCGGCCTGGTCGCGTGTCGTTAGGAGAAGGTCATTGTACGTTTTTAACTCGACTAACATTACCTTCTTCATCATCTCGTAGGCGATGCCAATGCTTGAATAGATGATGAGGATTACGAAGGCGACGGGGATATGCTTTGCGCGCATGTCGGCAGCCGTGAAAGGCGCCGAGAAGACGTGTCCGTTCGAGTGGAGTGCGGCCAGAACCCCCAATAATCCAATCGCGACACCAAACCAAAGAGCACCACTGCGGCCGCCTGCGATGATGATCGCAATCGTTGGGACGATCGCGAGTGCGAATAGAGCAGGCGTTCCAATGCCGCCGGTCTTGAGCAGGGTGCCTGCGATGGGCACCATCACCGTCAGCGCCATCTGATTTCCGGTGATGACGAGGGAGCCGGTTCGGCGCAGGATCCAGGGCGTCACGGCGACATTCGCCACCGCGATAGAATAGAGGAAGGCCAGGTCCGGCCGTGATCCCCAATGGACTGCCACGACGCCAGATCCAGTTACAGCCAGGATGAGGGACAGACCGAGCGTCAGTCGGCCTCGGCGAACCGCCTCTGCTCCCTGGTGAGCGACCTTTCCCTGCAAGGCCCAATCCGCGATTCGCCGCACGAGCATTCGAACGGCTCGCAGCCCAAATGGGTGCGCCCGATTGCACGAAGAGTCGTGAGTTTCTGCGGGCTCGATTGTGTCGCTCCGGTCGTGAGATTCTCCGAATCACATCGGCGTTTCAATCCGAGCGGCGGAGCGTAAAATCGCCAGTCTTGGAGGAAGAAGCGCGCGAATCTGCGAGATTAAGTGATTTCCCCGAGTCCATCCCAGTTCTCTACTCTAGGTTTCGTTCTCCCAATCTACGAAAGGCGCGCAAGTGCACCTTCACCACCAGCTCGATGAGGCTCACGCTGCTGACCTCAATACGGAAATAGGCCACGTCGATCTTCCGATCGCCGTACATCGAAAGTACCCCCGCGCCAATTCAGAATGTCCGCGGCAACCGGTTGTCCTGCACTCCGCCACTCTTCGGAGCGAAATACCGCAGCCGGGCCAATGGCCCGGAAGATAGACTGAACAGCATGCTCGAAATGGGCCGGGAACACTGCTCCCCTTCCCTTCCATGCCCCTGGAATCCCCAACCTTCTGATCGGGCGGCGCACCGCACTCTACGGGCAACGGGCCGAACGAACGCGCCACGTAACGCTGGCGGT
>JBLHKS010000367.1:0-4278 GCA_047620505.1 Verrucomicrobiales bacterium
GATTCGAAGCCTGTAGATTCCGTCTTCTCAGCGTTGGGCTGCCGACCTCCTAGACCCCACTCGGCATCAAAAAATCCAGAAAGTTTTCCACACCGTTGTTGAACAATGTATCGTAAAACTCGCCTTTCGCTTGCTGATTCAGATTCATCCGCATCGCGAGCGGTTTTCCCAAATCATGTGCGATCTCGGTAAATTTGCTCCATGACGGATGAGTCATTAAGATATAACCGACATAGAGCTTTTTGTTAACCTTGTTGGCGAGATCGAACAGTTCCCGCGACTCCTCCATGGTTTCCGCGAGGGGCTTTTCCACAAAAACATGCAAGCCCCTGTTCAGGGCGGTGGAGACATAGTGATAATGCGAATCGGTATAAGTGCTGATCGCGACGGCGTCTGGAAATGTCTTTTCGAGGGCTTCCTCAAAATCCGTGAATCTGGGGACATTCTCGCCGAGAACGCTTCCGAGCTTTTCCGAACTACTGAGATTCCGCGTAACAATTCCCACATTCTCGACACCATCGATTTGCTGAAAGGCCTTCGCGTGCAGGGTTCCCATGAATCCGGCTCCCACGTTCAAGACTTTGATATTGCTGCTCATAAATTCGTTGTTGCTAATTTTATCAGGTTTTCAGGCCAACCTCATCCAGCCAACCACTTAATCCAAATCGAGGTCATCCGGCAATCCTTTTACGTAAAGCCGGACCTTTCGAATTCTGGCTTCGGTGTAGAAAGAGGTGGTCTTCGTTCGCCGAGATGAGGATTTCTTCCGGATTTGTCGAATTCGGCCAGGCGTGACGGCATGTGCGGTGGCGATGTCACCCACGGTGAAGAATTCGCACGACTGAAAAATTTCGGCCCAAATCAATGCTTTCGATACCGAATCCGTGGCGGAATCAGCATCTACCTTTGAAAGCACACTTTTCAGGGCGCCGAAAGACTCGGAAAAAGATGGGCGAGCTAGAATTGGAGCGCTCTCCCAGTCGTTCGCACGAGCCAAAGCCTGAAACTCTGGTCAAACCAAGTTCGCAAATCACTCACACCTGCCCCGCTCGCTCCGGTTTGAAAGATCTATGCCGAGCGAGCTGGTGTGCGCTTCTACGTCCCAAATGAGGGACTTCCGTCGGCAAAACGCAGGATCTGGTTGATCAGGCGCTGGTCGTGCGCGGAATACCCTTTGACGCCGATCAGTTCGCCGAAAACGCGATCGAGCGGCCGGTCCACGGCACGATTCTCGCGGCCTACGCCGTCGGTCACATGGGCCACCCCTAACACCGAACGAAATTCCGCGTGACCGCGGCGCTCACGCGTGACGCCAGGGACGAGTATTCGCATTCTCGATTGGTCTAAAAATACCTTCCATTTTTCAGACCGCCGCTGGACCTTCGGCTCACTACAGACGGTAGCAGCGGCGGAATCTGTCAGATCGTCTAGAAAAAGGACCGTATTTCTGGACGAAGGAGGCATCCTACGGTGGTGCCCCAACCGGCCCCAATTTCATCAGCCGTCCGATCATCGGTGCGAGTTCGCCAGCCAACACCGCATAGCCGCTAAGCGAGAGGTGCGTACCATCGACAAACAGGTCCGCCTTCAGCGATCCATCCGCGTTTAGGAAATGGTCTTGCAGGTCAAGAAAAACCACTTCGTCTATCGGATAGCGATAGCTTGCGTTGATCCAGTTCGTTTCCTTGCACTTGATCCACTTTGCCTGGCTTTTTACGGGTAGGATGCCGAGCAGAATAACGCGCGTATTTGGCAACCGGCGACGAAATTCCTGGGCGACTGCGCGGACCCCGTGGGCCACATCGCGAGGTGGAGTGTCGATGCCCAAATCCCATTTCACTTTTCCGCCGTCGCTTTGCGTGACGACATAGTTGTTTGTCCCGCAAAGCAGGACCGCGACGCGCGGTTCCTGACCTGGGGCAAAATCAAGGTTGCCATGCGTCACTCGGTAGAGCATGACCGGCGTGATGTCGCCAGAGTTACCCATATTGATCGGGTTGTACTTAGCGAACTGTTCTTCCCAGACGGCCTTGCCCTCGGCCTTCAGCATCGACCAGCGCAGCGTTATGGAGTCACCAAAGAAAACGACCTGCGACTGATCAGCCCTTGCGACCGCCTGGTTGACTCGCTGGAATTGACTGTGCCAGTAGCCGTCACGAATGCCATCAGGTATGGTCGTGCTAGGCGACGCGGGGATCTCATCCCAGAAATCCGGGACAATTGGCTTGGAAGAAGAAGCGTCACGGTCGTCAGCGTGCAGGTGAGGCGCATTATTGCAGCCAACCATTATCAGGGTCGCAATGAACAAACTGTGCCTGAGCCACGCCGCCGGTTGAGCGAGGGCCAGGCTTGAGCTGGTCTTTCGACTGATAAAGGCTGATTCCCGGTCGGGGTGGGTCATAAGTTTCTTTCTAGTGAGGTGGCGAATCAAACGAGTTGCCTTCGCTTGACGTGCTCCCAAGAAACTGAGCCGTGGGAGTGTCATTTTTCAAGCTTGGCTGGAGCTTTGATCAGACAGCCTTTTGTAGACAGCCCATCAACTACTTTCGCACTTGGACGGCAAGGGGAATTCGGAAACCGTCCTTTTGATTGAACCACTGGTCAGTTTCAGCGACTTTTGACACCCAGACTAATCGGAGGCAGTTTTGCGGTTTAGAAATTGGACCGTATAATCTCAATGCCTTCGTAGGACTGTACGGCGACATGACGGTCACTCGCCCCTCAACAATCGCGAAACCGTATCCGACCGGGAGCGGCTGCGAAGCTTCCGCTCCTTGGCCTCACGGCTCAGCGCCTTGAAGGCATACTCGGCCCGGAGCGCGGCGGACTGGCTCGCGGCGGGCCACGACTTGAGCAGAACCAAGGGCCCCCTTCCCTTGGTGTAGCGCGCCCCTTTCCCCTCGTTGTGCTGATCCACCCGTCTCGCCAGGTCCGTGGTGATCCCGCAGTAGAGGCTGTCGTCCTGACAGCGGAGGACGTAAAGGACCCACCTACTGCCTGAATTCGCGTCTTCCTGATCCATTTTCCCGCTCGTCGAAGGTTCGGGAAGCGGATCGGACAGGGGGCGGCTCATGGCATGGCAGTCTCCACTTCCACGTTCCGTTTGGCAACGAGCAGCAAAGCGCCTTCTTCATTTGATTTGAGGGCGCGGGTGAGGATTAAGCCGGAGGTAGAGACGAAGGACTTTCCGATTTATGCTCGTGCCAGTCGGCGAGTCTCTCGACGACACGGTCGCGGGTTTCGGGTGATCATTAGGCCGCCCAAAAGGGCGACCAGTCGTTCGGCGGTTCGGCACGAATACATGGCGAGAACCAGGAGGCCCACTTCGGTTCACCAATACGACCGATTTATTGAACTTTGGAGTAATGTCGGGACGGCGGAAGCTGGTAAAGGCGTGACCCATTTCCACTTTCTTACACCAAACAAGCGACCAAGTTTTTGACCGTTTTCACTCGCCACAACTTGATGCACCTTGGTTTAGCTGGAATTGGCGGATTGAGTTTGCCTGCTCTGCTGTTAAGAGGTGGATCTCGAAGAATCTGGCGAATGCCGTTGAAGAGGCAATCTCGATTCGCGACGCAATCTGACAACGAAGACCCAACGGGGATTTCAAGGTTCCTTTCGCAAGAGTGTGACAACAACCTTCAGTCTTGCTTCATCCGAAACCGACTCGCCGGCGCGCACGTCCTCCTCGGTAAAGTCGCCATGAGCACTTCGCCGAGGGGAGTGCGTTGGTGATCGTAGATGATGTGAATCCTGCCATCTTTGGCCTGCACGCCGTCGGGGTAGGTGACGTCTTCACGTTCGTCGATCATTAAGCCTCCACTCCAGGTCTTGCCGTCGTCATCCGACACGTAGGCGGTGAGTTGCTCGCGGCCGATGCGCTTGTCGAGCGGGCCATGCTTTACCAGTAGCAGACTGCCTGACATCAAACGGCGAACGAAAAAGCGTGAAGTGCAGTGCTTGATTGAACTGCGTTCCACCGGGGCCCATGTTTTGCCCCGGTCGGTGGAAATGGTTTCGGCCAGACCCTGCATCCGGACCAGCATCCACAGTGATCCGTCTTTGCGCTCGACGATCATCGGCTCGTCCGGGCCGCGGGTTTTTGGATCGGCGATGTTGGCGGTGCCGCGAAGCGTAAAGTTTTCACCCTGATCGGTCGACGCGTAGACCTTAATGCTGTTATCCGTTTTCCATACCGACGAGGTCAGGAGCCAGTCACCATCGGAGAGCACCGTCGGCTTGTTGAGCATGATGCCGTCGCCCAGACGGCGCGGA
>JBLHKS010000368.1:0-4216 GCA_047620505.1 Verrucomicrobiales bacterium
ATCTCGAATTCGATCTCGAACCTCGCTGACCACCTCGCGCCGTTTCGGTCGTCGAATTCGTCAGCGAAAACCGCGTGTCGAACCGATATCGTTGGCCAGTCACGTCGAGCGCCGAGAGATAAAGCGTTTCCCGCGCATTCTGGAAAGTTCGCGAGTGGAGCAGCGCGAGTTCGACCGAGTTTTTGAGATTGAGAACCACTTTCCCGTCGGCATTTGTCGGAAGAAATTCCCGCCAGGCATCGGTCTCGACCGAGACCCCGTTTCCGGCCTGTTCCCAACGCTTCGCGCCGCGCATCCCGTCAATTCGGCGCATCAGCTCGTGCGAATCCGGATCGTCCGTTGGAGCCGGCGGGTCGTTCGGACTGAAAAGGTCGTGAAATCGGGCTTTCACCGAGCCTTCGACCGGATTTTCGTCTTCTTTCCAGTTAGCGGATTCGGCCTTTTCCTCCAGCAGCTGCTCGGCGGCTTTGTCCGCGCGTTCACGCTGGAATTCCTGGCCGGACGCCATCGAAACTACCAAAGCCAAGAGCAGAGGCAGGAAAAATCTGGGGAGGATTCGCATGCGGTTGGAGACACGCGAAAAACCTACTGGATGTTTCAGAGGTCTGCTTCTCGCCAGGTCCCAATTTGATCAATCTGGCGTCGCCCAATCGATTCTAGATTTTCCAGTATTCTTCGACGCGCTCGACGGCAAATCCGTGATCTTCCAGCTCCGGCAAACCATGAGTGCGTGCCTCTTCCTCCACGGCGGCGACCCAATTTCGTCGTTCTAGCAGCGCCAAGAGTCCTTCCTTCCATTCTTGAATTGAGCCAATTATGTTGTTGACGGGGCCGCCCCTTCTTTCTAATGCGGAGACGGCATCGCCGATAGTTTGCCGGTAATACTCATCTCCGTCGATGCTTCCAATCGTGATCACGTCCGACATTAGATGAGGAAGAAACACGGTATCCATCCCGAATTTGCCGGCTCGGACCTTTCTGGCATGACTAACGAAGTTCGGCATTGAGATATCTTTCCCCAAAATTCCAACCTGCTCCCTGAACCCCCCGACTAAGTCCGCAACTTGGACGCCTTCGATGCCATAACGAACAGATTTATAACCGTATTCGTCTAACAAAGGCGCTCTGTAGGACAAACTGATTACCGGAAATGGGATAAGCAGATTGTGAATGAAATAGGTCGGTTTGTAGATCCCGGGATCACCGGTTCGATCCAGACAAATTCCAGAAAGCAGTGGGCCATTTCGACGAAGAAGGTGTTGAGTTTTCCATGGTTTTAGCTCGGGGAAATGCTCGTTCCATTGAGCCAACGCCTCTTTTTTCTCTTTCAGTTTTGCCACAATTTATATCGATTGAGATTTCAGAATACAATTGGCGATCCGCCAACATGCCAAGGGACAGATTCAAGCTTTTTTTCCCGCAAATCCATGTGAAAATGCCGCATGAAAATGACCATCACAGCCAGCGACAAGATGCTCATCGGTCGCCGCCAGCTCATCCGGGGCCTCGGAGCAACCGCCGCGCTTTCCGCTTTTCCCACTTTGCGTGCCGCAGCCGAAAAGGACTCGCTGCCGATGCAGTTTTACAAAAGCCTGAGCGAGGAGCAGCACGGCAAGATTTGTCTGCCGGTCGATCACCCCAAACGCCAATTCGTGAGCAACTGGTGGTACATTTGTCCGGATCAGCGCCTCCACACTTTTTACAGCGATGAGCAGAGGGATCTCGTCAGGCAAATTTTCGAGTCGATGCATCATCCGGAGCATCGCGAAAAGATGAATTGGCAGGTGCAGAAAGATTTGATGGGCAATCTCAAGAACACACCTTCGGTCGGCTTTTTCGGCACGCCGGATGACGAGAAATTCGAATTCATCTACACCGGGCACCACGTCACGCGGCGCTGCAACGCCCACACGGACGAGGGCCGAGGCTTTGGCGGTGCGCCGATTTTCTACGGGAATTTCGCGAAGGGCTTCAACGAATCCAAGGATCACGAAGGCAATCCCTTCTGGTATCAGGGCTTGGTCTTCAACGAGTTCGTCAGCGCTCTGGACGGCAAACAACAGGAGAAAATCCTCGTTGGTCGCGAGCCCAGACCTGAGAAGCCTTCGAAAGTCATCGAGATGCGTAGAACGGATTTGCCCGGGTTGAGCTGTGCGGATCTGAGCAAGGATCAGCAGGCAAAATTCCTCGAAACGATGCGGAAAATGCTCGTCTGTTTTCGGCCCGACGACGTCGACGCCACGATGAATACCATCGAAGACAAAAACGTGATCGATCAGCTCTTCGTTTCCTGCTACGGCGGTCGCTACGACATCGGCGATGACAAAGTCTGGGACACCTGGCAGATCGAAGGCCCGGAAATGGTTTGGTACTTCCGCGGCGTGCCGCACATCCACGGATATTTCCATCTCGCGGCCTAGACGGCGTTTCGGCTCCGAATGAAGTTGTCGCTGTGATCTTCAAGGGGAAGGATTCCTCCGCTCATGAAGATTCGCCGACCCCTCATTCTGCTGTTCATCCTCTTGGCTTCCGCGATCTCGATTCGCGCCGCCGATTGGCCGACTTATCGCGCTGACCATCTTCGAAGCGGCGACACGCCGGAATCGATTCCTAACCAATTAACGTTGCGCTGGGTTCACCGGCTCGAAGCCCCGCGCCCTGCCTGGCCGACTTCGATCCGCATCGATTTCGATCTTGCGTTTCAGCCCATCATTATGGGCGACCTCGTTTTGTTCGGCAGCTCGGCCGACGACCAGGTTCGCGCGATCGACGCCGCAACGGGTGAGATTCGCTGGCGATTTTTCACCGGAGCTCCGATCCGATTCGCGCCAGCGGGTTGGGAAGACCGCGTTTTCGTCGCCAGTGACGATGGATTTCTCTACGCGATTCGTTTGAGCGATGGAGAGCTGCTTTGGAAGTTCCGAGGCGGCCCTGACGATTCGATGGTTCTTGGAAACGATCGCATGATCTCAAAATGGCCAGCCAGGGGAGGCCCGGTGGTTCGAGACGGCGTCGTTTATTTTACGGCGGGCGTCTGGCCGAGCGATGGCGTTCACCTGCATTCTCTTGATGCTCAGACGGGAAAACCGATCTGGTCGAACAGCGAGACCGGGCAAATTTTCATGGCCCAACCGCATGGCGGAGCAAATGCGGAGAGCGGCGTTTCCGCCCAGGGTTATCTCGTTGCCGCCGATCAGCAGCTGCTGGTGCCGACCGGGCGAGCGGTTCCGGCTGCATTCGACTTGGAGAAGGGAAATCTTCTTTACTATCATTTGCAGAAAAATCAGCAGCGCGGCGGAACGCGGGCGATGTCGGCCGACCGATTTTTCATCAACGCGGGCTGTCTTTTCGATCGTGAAACTGGAGATCTCGCCGGTCAAATCGGCCACGGCCCATCCGTCAGCACCGGCGATAACGTGGTTCAATCGATGGGCAAATCGCTTAAAGTTTCGCGATGGGTCGATGCCAAGGTCGTTGATCGGAAAGGCCAATCAAACCAGGTTCGTCAGCTGCAGGAAACCCGTTTGGTGTCGGTGGAGGCCGAGATTCTGGATTTCATCGTCGCTGGCGGCGACGCGATCTGCGGAGAAGACGGTCGGGTCGCGGCGGTCGATTTCAGCCGTCAGCGGACGAGGTGGTGGTCGCACGAAGTCGAAGGAAAGGCGTTGGGCCTCGCTGCCGGAAATGGCAAGTTGGTCGTTAGCACGGACGCGGGGCTTGTTTATTGTTTCGACGGCGAACCGGGTAAAACTCAAGAATTCGGGATCGAAGCGAGCGCTGAAGTTCCGAGTCCGAAACTAGCAGCTGCTGCGGAGGAAATCCTGGAACAAACGGGCGTGCTCGCTGGGTTCTGCGTCGATCTGGAAGCCGGCACCGGCGACTTGGCGATCGCCTTGGCTCGCAAATCCGATCTCCAGATTTACGCGGTCGAAAGCGATCCTGACAAAGTGAAAATCGCTCGTCAGCGAATCGCTGCAGCCGGGCTCTACGGCAATCGAATCGTCGTTCACCAAGCTGAACCGGGCGCGATTTCCTACCCGAAATATTTTGCAAACCTCGTAGTTTCCTCAAAGTCCCTCACAGAAACACCCTCGCCTGCCGCGAAAGCTGAGATGCACCGGATTCAACGTCCGTTCGGCGGAAAAATCTGCCTTGGGCCGGTTGGCGAAATGGAAATCGACGAGCGCGGGCCTTTGGAAGGCGGCGGAAGCTGGAC
>JBLHKS010000369.1:0-4158 GCA_047620505.1 Verrucomicrobiales bacterium
GGACCTCGCCGCTCGTTTGAATTCGGATGCGTTGAAGTGATGATAATGACGTTCAACGAATTGGCGAATTCCGGACATCCGAACTTGTTGAGCCGCAATTCGTTAACGTCAAGGATATGTTCTTATGAACTCTCAGGCTACGCGGCGGCCGCCTCAAGCGCGCGCTCGATCAACGCTTTGGTCTTCAGCGCACCTTCAACCGGATCGATGTCATGGCCTTCGAACTCGATCGAGATCACGCCTTTGAAATCCGAGTCGTGCACGATTTTCAACATCCGGAAAAAATCCGTGTTCGTCTCCAAACCCTTGTCATCGAAATTCAACGCCTTCGCGCACACCGCGACCGCGTGGGGCAGGGTTTTCGTCACGCCTTCGTAGCGATCGAACTTCCCGAAGTTGTTAAAATCAGGCAAAAGTTTCGCATTCGGACGCGCCAGCGCCTTGATCGCCGAAAGCAGCCAATCCGGATTCTGCGAGTTCCCGCCATGCGGCTCGATCGCGATGTTGACGCCTGAACCCTTCGCGTAATCGCAAAGCCGGCCCATCCCATCGACCGCGTTCATGAGATTCGCCTTCAGCTCGCCGCCCGAGCGGCAATTCACTCGAATCGCGGAACAACCCAGCTGAGCCGCGCAGTCGACCCAAGCCTTGTGCTCGTCCAGCGAACGCGTGCGCTCAGCCGCGTCTGCCGAGTCGATCTGTTCTTTCGCATCGACGAGGATCAGCAAATTCGTCATCCCCTCCCCCGTTGACCGCTTCACAAGCTCGCCAACGTAGCCCTTGTTCGTGTGCTTCCCGCCGAATGGGCGATTGAAATACTCAAGCTGGGTGATCCCGAGTTTGTCCTTCGCCAACGCCGGATAATCCAGATGATCCAGCTTCCCCGCAGCGAGCTGGCGATGAAACGTGTATTCTTGGATTCCGATCTGGAAACGCGGTTCGTCAGCCGCAAAAATTGGAGGAGCCACCGCCGTAGCCGCTGCCGCGCCGAGAAAAGTTCGTCTGGAAATCGTCTGCATCCGCCAATTCTAAACTCAGATCGGTCGGAAAGAAAAGTCCTCAGTCGCGGTTGTTCTTTTCTCTGAAATCAACAACGCTCCTGGCATGAACCGTTTGTTTCTCACCATTTTCGTGGTCACCGCCCTCGTCAGCAGCTGCTGGGCTCAAGAACCGGTCGCGATCCTCGACGCCAGGATCTCCGGCCACATTCATCCTTCGATTTGCCTAACGAAATCAGGAACGCTCGTCGTCGTCTTCAAAAGCGGCCAGCAACTCAGCGTTTCGCGCTCGACCGACGGCGGCGCGACCTGGTCCGAGCCTTCGCCAATCGAAACGAGTTCCAAACGGCCAGACGTGATTCGCGACGTGAAAAAATTCGAAGTCTACCCAGGAACCGCCGACACGATGCCAGATGGACGCGTCCTCGTGACCTGGAATTACATCGCTGACGACAAAGCGACCGACGGCTACTACGAGCGCGCTCTGCTCTACAGCCTGAGCGAAGACGATGGGCTGACCTGGAGCGACCAAGCGCTGATCGGGCCGGTCGAAGGAACTCATCTTGGTGCCGTCCGGCACAACGTTTTGCCCTGGACCGGCGACCGCTGGCTTCTGCCGTTGCGCGTCGGCCCGCCACGGATTTTTGATCCGAAAATCGGCGAGACCGTTGTGTTTCCGCTAGTCGGTCCTGACGAGAAGCAGCACGAATTCCAGCAAATCAGCCGAACGGCGGACGGCTCGCTTCTGGCGATGGGCCCGGTGCTTTTGCGCTCGACTGACGAAGGCAAAACCTGGACGGAGATCGAAAGTTTCCCAGTCAACTCGGATGCACGCGACAACCTCGAAGGCCGCTTTCTGACAACGCTTTCAAACGGCGGCGTGATCGTGACCTGGGGCGTCGGAAACGACAACAAAGGCCTTCGTTTCAACTTTTCAGCGGACAACGGCCAAACCTGGAATCCGGAGACGCTGAATCTGCTTCCCGAAACCGCAATCTCCGC
Organism: Verrucomicrobiales bacterium; assembly: GCA_047620505.1. GTDB lineage: Bacteria > Verrucomicrobiota > Verrucomicrobiia > Verrucomicrobiales > DEV007 > JBLHKS01. Next base: position 2,001 of record JBLHKS010000369.1, read on the forward strand.
TCGCTACTACTCGGCTCGTACGATCCAGCTCGACGATGAGCACGTCGGAACCGTTTTCATGAATTCCACAGGGATCTTCTTCCTGAAAACAGAAACGAAAAGTTTCTAGTAGCCGAACAGTCTAATCTGACGGGAGAAAAGGGTCCCATTGAGGCGCGTAGCGCTTGTAACTTGAATAGCCGTGGTCGCTGGCGAGCCTGAGCGAGACAAGGCCACGGAATCCGCACCCAAAAAACATAAGCCGCGTAGCGGTGCCACCTTGACGTATCGCCGCTACGCGGCTTCTCGATTTTTTCTCACACCCACCGTGGCCTTGGCTCGCAAGCTCACCAGCGGCGACCACGGCTATTCAAGTTAGAGCGCTACGCGCCTTTCTTGTCCGTCAATTGAGACTTGCCTGAACACCTGCGCAGGAAACTAAGCGAGCGCCAGGCGCGGTTCCTCGCTTAAAAACCGAACGAACCGATTGTCCTGATCCACGAGGACGACTTTCGGCTCGACCGGCTTATCCGAAAAGCAAAAGCCGATGATCAAGACTTCCTCGCCGGCGTTGATGAGGTGAGCAGCTGCTCCGTTCACGCCGATGATTCCCGAGTGGCGTTCGCCGCCGATCACGTAGGTTTCGAGCCGCTGACCGGTCGTGTTGCTGACAACGAGAACTTTCTGGCCATGCCAGAATCCGGCGCGCTCGATCAGATCTTCGTCGATCGTGATGCTGCCAACGTAGTTCAATTCCGCCTCGGTGACGGTTGCCTTGTGGATCTTTCCCTGGAGAACTTCCCGCATTTCAATGATTGGTAAAATCTGGACGCCTAATCAAATAAACTGAGCAATCCGCCAACCTGGGCGGCCACGGTTTCGGGGTGGCGACGAAGGTCTCCCTCACAAGGGACGTTGATGACTTCGATTTCTCCACCGGCGATTTTGGACCACCCGTAGTCAGGCGAACTGGGGGCGAAAATAGGGTTTACCTGGGGTTTCAGCAACGCGATTTTTCCACCGTAGTTGTCATCGGAATGCCGGTCGCGGATCGCGATTTGTCCGTCGACGAGTTTGCGAAACCGATCGGCGCAGGGTTCGAGGCTGTAGACTGGGCTGAGGTCCGGGGGCAGGCCGGGATCGTTGGCGGCTCCACGGCCAAACGCGCGCAGAAGTCCAGAGCCGCTGTGTGGGTGCGAATCCAGCAGGACGACTTGCCTCGCTCCGGCGTCGTCCTCGGAATCCCGCATTTGCCGGGCCATTTCCAGGGCAATCCGGCCGCCAAAATAGAATCCGCCGAGAAAAACCGGGCCTTCTGGATAAACTTCGCGCAAATCCCGAATGTACTGAGCCGCCATCGACTCCACGTCCGGAAATTCGCCAAATCCGCTCAGCGCGCGCGAGGTCTGCGCGTAAACCGATCGACCCGGATTGAGCTGTTCGGCAAGCCGCTTGCAAACGCCCAGCGAGCCGGGTCCGAGGTCGTGAATCAGGAAAAGCGGGATGCCGCGGCTCGCAAGCCGGAGGTTGACGACGGACGTCCAGGAATCTTCCGAGTCGTGGTGATTTTGAAGGTAGGAAGCGAGCTGGCGAATCGTCGGATTTTCCATCACCGCGCTGACCGAGATCCTGTACCGATTGTTTCGGGAAAGAGCGAGCGTGATCGCGAGAATCGTATCGAGATTTCCGCCCAATTGGAAAAGATCGGTGTCGTAGCTGGCGGGCGTTCCGCCGAGAAGTTCTCCCCAAAGAGCGGCGAGCTGCTGTTCGAGTTCGCCGTCCGGCTGGCTTGATTTGGCCGGGTCGGCTCCAGCAGCTGCTGACGGCGTTTCGCTGTGCGAAGGGCCAGATTTTGGAGAAGGCATTCGGCTCCAGTCGATCTCATCGTTCAAGGAACGCGGAAAAGCTGGAATCGTCGAAATCGGCCGGGGGACGAACTCGCGAGGCAGGCGCTCACGCAGAAAATTACGCAGATCGCTTTCGCGTGGTGGCCGAGTCATCAGCATCGGCGTGACGAACGCGTAAAGCCGGGTTTCGCCAGATGGCGCTCGGAAAACGCGGACAGCAGCTCGGTCAACTTCCGAGTGGGCTCGCAGCATGCGCTCGATCTCGCCGCGATGCCCGCGAACGCCGTCGATTTCGATCGCTTCGTCGATTCGGCCGACCATTTCTATTTCGC
>JBLHKS010000370.1:0-4116 GCA_047620505.1 Verrucomicrobiales bacterium
TGGTCGATTCGAGCGCTGCAGCGACTTCCCGAATCACCTCAGCCGATCCAAGAAGGCCGGTCTTGATCGCGGCGACCGGGAAATTTCGCAGGAGAATTCGAATTTGTTCGCCAACCAGTTTTGCCGGCAGCTGCTGGATCGCAGCGACGTCGCCCGGGACTTCAGCCACCACGCTGGTTACCGCTGTCAGGCCGTAGACATCGAGCGCACTGAAGGTTTTCAGATCTGCCTGAATTCCAGCACCGGCTGAGCAATCAGAGCCGGCGATGGTGAGCGCGACGGGTTTCAATTTTGAAGAATTGGTCAAAGTAAAATTGGCTGAGGATAATCCGGTCGATTGGCGGTTGCAAACCTCCGGGGTTGATGACAAAGGAGGCGAATCATGGGTCAACTTGACGATAAAATAGCGGTTGTGACCGGAGGCGGTCGCGGAATTGGAAAAGCGATCGCAATGCGGTTTGCAGCTGAAGGCGCGAAGGTCGCCGTGGTCAGCCGAAGCGAAGCCAGCTGTTCAGCAGCTGCTGACGAAATCAACGCGGCCCATCCGGGTTCGGCACAGGCGTTCGCGGTCGACGTGGCGGATTTCGAAACGACGGTTGCGCTCGGCAAGACGATCATCGAGGCGCTTGGGAAGGTCGACATTCTGGTTAACAACGCCGGGGTGACGCGCGACAATCTCGCCATGCGGATGACCGAGGAAGATTGGGATACCGTGATCGATACGAATCTCAAAGGTGCCTTCAACTGCATCAAAGCGTTTCAGCGTTCGTTGATGCGTCAGAAAGGCGCTCGCGTGATCAACATCAGCTCGGTTGTCGGGTTGATGGGGGCTGCGGGCCAGCTGAATTATTCGGCGAGCAAAGCGGGGTTGATCGGCATGACCAAATCGCTTGCGAAGGAGTACGCCGGACGCGGAATGCGGGTGAACGCGATCGCTCCAGGCTTCATCTCGACGGACATGACCAGCTCCCTGACAGACGCACAAAAGGACGGGATTTTGAAAGCGATTCCGCTGCGTTTGCTCGGCGAATCTAACGACATCGCGGAGGCGGCGGCTTTCCTCGCCGGTCCTGGCGGAAACTACATCACTGGTCAGGTTTTGACCGTTGATGGCGGAATGGTCATGTGATTTCGGCTGAGCCGATAAAGAACGTGCGGCTTCAGTCGATGTCCGTCGGGTAGCCTCGGATGTTGAAATTCTGCGTCCGCTCCTCGCTGCATGCCGAGCCGTTCCATCACAGCGATCGACTTTAAATTTGCGGGGACGGTGAACGAAACGATCTCGTCCAGACCGATTTCCTCAAAGCCGAATTTCAGCGCGGCTCGCCCACCTTCAGTCGCGTAGCCGTTTCCCCAGTGCTCTCGCGCGAGTCGCCATCCGACTTCAACGGCAGGGGTGAAGTGAGCCTCAAAAGGCACGCGGTGCAGCCCTACCCAACCCGCAAACTCGCCAGTTTCCTTCAATTCAATCGCCCACAACCCGAAGCCAACCTGATCAAATTCGGCATCGATCCGATCGATCATCGAAACCGATTGTTGGAAGCTGAGCATCCCGGTCATGTACCGCATCACTTCTGGATCGGCGTTCAAGGCCGCGAAAGGTTCGTGATCGCGCTTTTCCCAGCGGCGAAGAATCAGCCGATCCGTTTCGACTCGCATGCTCAGCCCGCCAATTCTGAAGCCGCTTCTTTCGAGAGCCGAAACCAGAATCGGCAGCCGTCTTCGTAGTTCGTGTCGAGCCAGATTTTGCCGCCGTGCAGTTCAATAATTTTTTTGCAGATCGCCAATCCAATTCCATTACCTGAATACTCGTCGCGAGTGTGAAGGCGCTGAAAGATGATAAAAACCCGGTCCTTGTACTTTTCGCGGATCCCGATTCCGTTGTCCGCCACTCCGATCAGCCAATGGTCGGGGTGCTCCTCGCATGAGATGTGAACTTCGGGCGGATCATCACTTTTAAACTTGATCGCGTTGTCCGTGAGATTCTGAAAAAGCTGTAGCAGCTGCCGGGAGTCGCCCATCACTTTGGGCATGTCCTGCACAACCAATTTGCAGTCGGATTCTTCGATCCGAACATGCAGGTTTGACCTTACATTTTCGATCACCTGATTCAGATCGATCAACCGCATCGGCCCCTTGGTACGGCCAGCACGCGAGTACTCGAGCAACTCGTTGATCAGACCCTGCATTCGCTTCGCGCCGTCGACAACGAAGTCCATGTACTCGCCAGCTTCCTCGCCTAACTTGTCGCCGTGACGCCGGTTCAGGATTTGAATGAAACTGGTGATCGTCCGGAGCGGTTCCTGGAGATCGTGAGAAGCGACGTAGGCAAATTGTTCAAGTTCGTGATTTGTCCGCTCCAATTCTCGGGCGCGAGCAAGCAACGCATCTTGAGTTTCCAACAAATCCTTGGTGCTTTCGTCGACACGCTCCTGGAGCTGGTCTTTGGAACTCGCCAGCTCATCCTGGATGTACTTCCGCATCGTGATGTCCTGAACCGACGCAGTGAAAATGGATTCGCCGTCGACTTCAGCGTTCGAAAACGTGATTCCAGCAGGAAACGTCTGACCGTTCTTACGAATGCCCTGAAGCTCCAGTTGCATTCCCATCATTTTGGGATGCGCGGCGTCAAGCATCCGTCTTACATCGGTCTCCGGATTTTCCGCCAATTTATCCGGAATCAGGCTCGCAAAATGTTGACCTTTAACCTCAGCCTCCCTGTAGCCCCAGATCTTTTCAAAGGTCGGGTTTACCATGATGATCTTCCCGGCCGAATCCATCGCCACGATCCCGTCCGCCACGGCGCTCAGGACGAGATTCAGCATTCGAGCGGATTCGTCGCTTTTCAGTTTGGACTGCTCCAGCGCGGCTTTTGCCTGCTCCAATTCGACATTCCGGTCGGCCAACTCCCCGCTGATTTCGCGGTAGTGAGCCGTTCGGTTGATCAGAATCCGCTCAACTTGACGCCGGTTCATCGCGTCGACATGCTCCTCGCCTAACATTTCGGAAGGGAGAAGCGAGACGACGATTTCGAATGCATCGAGCGCCCGAAATCGCTTCAGATAATCGTCGTAGGCCCGCTGAAACGCCAAATCCGCCGCTCGCGGATTGAATCGCGCCCCTGCCCAAGTGAAAAGGCGCTTGGAAATGATCCGGAGGCGCTCGGTCAACGAATCGGTGTCAGCCAGATCCGTCCGAATCCCTTCAATCGGAAAGTCGGCGATTTCAGCATTCGGAAGTCGGCTGAGCCATTTGGACAGCTTCGGTCGAACCACCCCTGGCCCTTGCCCGAATTTTTTCGGCAGGTTTTGAATCACCTCCTGAAGGAAGCCGCGAGCCAAAGAAAGGCTCTGCTCCTCGGCCGGCGCGGTGATCACGGAAAATTCGGCGAGCGTTTGCAAAGCCGGATACCGAGCCCGAACGGACGCCCTGAATTCCTCGAGAGAGCCGGATTCTTCATCATCCGCGCCCGTCAAATGTCGCTCAGCAAGCAGGTAAGTCGGGGCGAGTCGATTGATCTGCTCAAACGGCCCCGAATCCAGCGCGCTTCGGATCGCCGTGCGAATCGGCTGCGAAGCCGAATTATCACTCATCTGACCGGACAGGTCCTCCAGCAACGCGCTGCACTGCTGGAGCGCCTCAGGCGAAGCACCATTTGTCTTTTTAGAAGATTTACGAAAACCAAACATCGATAATGAGAAGGAAATGAAGCGCGGAGCCCGCGAACCTTCCAATCTCCCCCGAATCATCAAGCGATTTGCTCCGGTTTTCCCGCATTTGCCTCGGATTCAAGATTGGCTAATGTCCACGGCAATGCTTCGGCCCTCCAAATCGACGAACCAGCAGCTGCTGACATCAGGCGCTTCGAGTTCCTGGGCTCGAAACGTTTTTGGGATCGATCTGCGCTCGCTCGCGCTCTTTCGCATCTCGCTCGGAGCGATCTTGATCGCTGACTTGATCGTCCGCGCCACCGATCTGACGATGTTTTACACCGACGCCGGTGTCATGCCGATCGAGCAACTCAGGCACCCGGCCTGGCGAATTTGCCTTCACGCGCTAAGCGGAGATTCAGGCTTCCAAGCGGCCCTTTTTGTAATCGCGGGCTTTGCCGCCGCC
>JBLHKS010000371.1:0-4100 GCA_047620505.1 Verrucomicrobiales bacterium
TCACCCAAGGAGGTAACCGAGTTCTCGCCTTCGAAGAGTTTGGCTCGCTTCAGGCTGCCGATCTTTCAGAGGGCTCGTTCATCGGAGCCCCCCCTGAGACAGAGGCGATTTGGGGGTCTGGTTCGATCCCTATTCAGGCTTGCTTCAACGCCGGGGGGATCGTCTGTTTCGGTGGGTTCCAAGGTGGCATCGAATACTTAGGCCTCGAATTCGACATCAATGGCAACACTCACTACGGCTGGATCGAAATCGAGTCGCGGGAGTTTTTCCTTTTCATCCTCATTCATCGTTGGGCTTATGAATCCGAGCCGGGCGTGCCGATCCGCGCCGGGCTGATTCCGGAACCTTCGGCGGCGGTATTGTTGCTGTCCGGTTTGTTGCTCACCGCGAGGCGTCGTCGGCGCAAGTGACATTAAATGGCTCGTGGCATCCTTACGGATGTTTTAAACCGGTGTAGTCGCGCGCCATTCGTAACCGGGGCTACGGTAAATTTTCAAGCAACATAATGTCCTTTATGGTAATTGAAAAAGCGCTGGGCTGAGTTCAGGCTTGAGGTATGGAACCGATCTGTGACGCCGGGGGAGTGCCGGCACATTCTCTCGAAATGCTCCGCAAGACAGCCATGGACGACACTGGCGGCAGCCAGGCCGCCCGAAGTTTCCTCTTCGGGATGCTCGTCGGCCAGGACGACCCGACCGGCTAGTGTGGGCAGGGGGCGATCGAGCTGCGTCGCCTAGATGGGCCGCATACGAAAGCCGCCCTCGAGGTGCTCGCCTTATGGATTGGTGGCACCGAGAGCGACCAGCCAGTCAACGACGTGCTCGACCAGATCATCGACCGCTTCCGAGATATCTCCGACGATCTTAAAGTGGGTGCGGCGCTCGGAAAAATCGAACGCGCCCAGATACTCGTCAACGATGTTGGGGAAGATCTTTGCTCGGTCGATGGCTTCAGTGGACAGTGGTCAGATGTGTGTGATCTCTACAGCACTTCAATTGTGCCAGATAGGGTGGCAGCGAAAATCGCCAGCTGAAATGCGCGATTCCTGGCGGGTCTTTCCAGTTGCGATCTGTGCCCTTTAGGGCGTATATTTTTGACCCGACGGGCAAGTTGCTCGCGTTCTCAAACACATCGGACGCGGGACAGGTGAAAGGCCTGATGGCGAAGGCTCTGAAAAGTTTCAATCCCGATGCCAAGGCCGAGCTGCCCCCCAACTCGCCGACATCGGAAAAAAGCGCAGCGCCACCGGCTGGCACGACGATTGTAACCGTCACCTCAAAGGTACTCGGCGGATACGAAAAGGTCGAGGGTCGTCATAGCGAAATGCATGCCGCCTCGCTCGGACAAGACCACCTGTGGATACGCGCGGATGAGGTGGCGTCGCTCGCGAAGGGCGCGGTTCCCGCGACGCTCACGAATCGGCTCGTCCGCTACCACCTTAGCGACAACACCCGCGGCGAACCGCCATTTTGGCAATCCGCAGAAGTCCAAGAAGCGAAGCTCGATTTAAAGAACGGCCGGCTGGAGGGCAGTGTCAAACTGCGCAGCGCAGACGGCGCGCGCGAATACGTGGCGGAATTTTTTGGGCACCTGGAAACAGACGGCGGGGAGCTCACGCGCTTCGACCTGGTGGCGAACGGCGAATTCCAAGGCGAGAGCCAATACACGCGCGGAGCCCCACCAGGGAAATACCCGTTCGCCGTCGCCTTTCGCCGTCGCCTTTCGGCTCACCAACCCAAGCTGCGCAGCCGACCGGGTCATCCCAGGCGGCGCACGCAACAACCTCAACGGATATCTGAGATAGCGTTGGCTCCCTCATGCACGTGTCGATACACTTCTAACACTTCGATGAAAAATCACACCGCCCTCCTGGTCACAGCCCTGTTTCTTGCTTCGATCTGTGCCACCTCTCGTGCAGAGCCACTAGCTGTAGCAAAATCCGAGATTGAGGTGCCAGCTTGGGTCGCGGCCCAGATCGCGAGCTGGCAACCCAAGCCCGAAGAGAAGCAGCTCGACGAGATCGGCTGGGCGAACGACATCCGCCACGCCCTGCGGCTTGCAGAGCAACGCCGGCGGCCGGTGTTCCTGTTCACGCACGACGGCCGCATCAACCTCGGTCGATGCTGAGGCGGCGCGTTCGCAATGAGGGCGGGGCAGCTCTCGAACCCCGAGGTCATCAAGCTGATCAACGCGCACTTCGTGCCGGTCTACGCGGTCAACGAAGATTACCACGGCGACGGCTCGCAACCGGCTGACGAACGCAAGGAGTTCACCCGCATCTACCGCGAGGCGCTCGACGCGAAAATGTCGGCCGGCACCGTGCACGTCTACATCACCTCACCTGATGGGAATGCGATCGATTCGATGCACGTCGCGGATGCCGCCAAGCCGGGCGCGCTGCTCGCAAATCTACAGCGCAACATCAAACGGCTCGACGTAAAAGCCGGCGACACTTTGGTGAAGCCGAAACCGCAATCGGTCGCGCCGGCGGGCGTCGGCAAAGATTCTGCCGTGTTCCACCTGGTTTCGCGCGCGCTCGGCGGCGGCGGCTCGTGGGGTGGTGTCGTCGAAAACTGGATCGTGCTCGAACGCGGGGAGTGGACGAAATTTCTACCCGCTGGCACAGCGAAAATTGGCGACGAGTGGGAGATCACCCGCGCGGTTTCGGCCAAGTTGCTGACCCACTTCTATCCCTCCACCGAAAACAACAAGGTCTCGAACAACGTCTTCGAGCACCAGCGGCTAGCGGCGCGGGTCATCGCGTTCGACCCCGAGAAATCGACCGCGACCGTGATCCTCCGCGGCTCATTGAAGATGAAGCACACCTTCTACCACAAAGAAGACCGCAACGTCGCGCAGGCAGACATCACCGGTTTTGCGCAGATCAATACCGCAGGATCAACGATACTCGATTTCGGACTCACCACGACGGAGGCAAGTTACGGCGGGGGCAAATTCGGAGTCGGCGTTCGCCTTGCACGGTAAATCTCGCTACTCTCCAAGCATGAAATCGAAGCTTCTGATCCTCGCGCTCTTCAGCCTGCTCGCCGGATGCGCCATCGCCCAAGATTCCGAGCGGGCGATCGACTTCAACAAGGCGCGCGCGCTAATCCAAAAGGAATGCGCAGGGCAAACCCTCTCGAAAGATGAGTAAGTTTATCTCGACCGAGCTAAAGCACTGCGAAAAAAACAGCAGCAGCCAGGCCAGCAAGGCGGTCCGACCCAGCGCCCGGCTCCGCAACGGCTCATACCGCTGACGGACCTGACTGCGGACGATCGCTACGAGGGCGAAGACGGCGGGCTCTACGGTGGTGGTCACAACACGCCGCCAGAGGCACTGGCGAAAACCGCCAGCACCGAACTCGAAAAAATCCGAGCGCTCGACAGGGTGGGCAAGCCATCACCCGACGGGCGGATCGTCTTCATTTCGATCAGCATGTCGAACGCCACCCAAGAATTCTCGCGCTTCAAAGAACTCGCCGACCGCGCGCCTGAGAAATCGAAACACGTCAGCATCGTCGATTGCGCCCAGGGCGGCCAAGCGATGGCCGAATGGACGTCGCCAGACGCTTGGCCATGGAAGGTCGCGCTGCAGCATCTCGCCGCTGCCGATGTCACCCCGCAGCAGATCCAGGTCGCCTGGGTCAAACTCGCCAACAAGTCGCTCGGGGGCTCGTTGCAAGAACACGGCAAGAAACTCGAAGCCGACACGCTGAAAGTCCTGCACAACGCGAAGCAGAAATTTCCCAATCTCAGGGTGGTCTACCTCGGCAGCCGCCTCTGGGCCGGCAACGCCAGCAGTCGCCTCAACCCTGAACCGTATGCCTACGAGAGTGCCTTCGTCGTGCGCTGGCTGATTGAGAAACAAAAGGACGACACGGCACTGCTGCTATGGGGACCATACCTTTGGGCGGAAGGAGAAAAAGGTCGCAAGGCGGATTTTCTGATCTGGGAACGCAAAGATTTCGCCGCCGACGGCGTCCACCCGAGCAACTCAGGACGGCAGAAAGTCGCCGAGCAACTGCTGGATTTCGTCATCAAAAACCCGCTGGCGAAACCGTGGTTCACCGCGCAGTGAACCAGGGTGACTATGTCCCGAC
>JBLHKS010000372.1:0-4081 GCA_047620505.1 Verrucomicrobiales bacterium
CACGCTGCGAACCCAGCTCGACATGTTTCAGAAGGTCTTCGACCGGTTGGCGGAGCACGCCGATGTGATCGCGGTTGACTACCCAGGGCACGGCTTTTCGGACATTCCGGATGCTGCCTACACGCCTGAGCTGTTCCGGAAGTACGTCGCGGGTTTTCTCGATGCGCTCGATCTGAACGAGGTAACCGTCGTTGGCGAATCAATCGGGGCGTCAATCGGCCTGCAACTCGCGGGCGAGAAGAATCCCCGGATCTCTCGAGTCATCGCGATCAATCCTTACGATTATGGACGCGGTCGAGGGGTGATGCGCTCCTCCCTGGCGGCCAAAGTTTTCATGGGAATCGCAAATGTCCCTGTCATCGGAATCACGACCTGGCGTCTGCGGTTTTTCCCGGCTCACGTTTCGGTCATGAAAGGCGGCATCTCAAATCGTGGAGCGATCCCCGATTCCTTGATGAAGGAAATGTATCACGTCGGATCTCGCCCGGGACATCTCAAAGCATTCATCTCGCTCATTCGCCATTTTCCGGATTGGGAATCGGACCGCTCCGTTTACGCAAATATTGAGATTCCGGTCACGCTCGTCTACGGCGAGCGCGATTGGTCGACTGCCGCTGAGCGTCTGGCCAACGAGAGCGAGATCCCGAACGCCAAGCGCATCGATATCGCTGGAGCCGGGCATTTTTTGTCAATCGACGCTCCCGATCAGGCGGTTACGACGATTACAGAAACGACCGCTTCCTGAAAATAAGCGGAAGAATAATCAAAAATGACTTGCCTCAATGGCGCTGTTTTTGTTGAATCCCTAAATATTAAGAAACGAAGTAACCAAATTTCCCAGAAAAAGCCCACACTAACTAATCGCTAAAAATGATTAATCGCCGCGCATTCCTGCAATCTACTCCAGCAGCTGCTGGACTCGCCATCCCTCTAGCGCCCGCCCTGGCCGCCTCAGACGCCCCGATTCGAGTCGGAGTGATCGGAGCCAGCGGTCGAGCCCGTTCGCTCTATCAGCTCTTCGCGAAAAACCCGGAAGTCGACCTCGTGTCGATTGCCGACGTTGACACGAAGAATTTCGCCCGAGCCGTCGAAGAAATCGGTGCATCTCAGGGCGGCAGTCGGCCTGAAACGCATCAGGATTTTCGCCAGCTCGTCAACGATGATTCGATCGACGCTCTCGTCGTCGGCACACCGGATGAATGGCATGCATCGCCGACGATTAACGGCTGTCTCGCCGGAAAAGACGTTTACGTCGAAACGCCGGACGCGCCGAACATGATTCAGGGCCAGGCAATGGTTCGAGCGGCGAAGGAAAGCGGTCGGATCGTTCAAATGGGAGCCCAACACCGCTCCAGCGAAAATCTCCAGTCGGCTCTTACCTATATTAGAGAAGGGCATCTCGGCGAAGCGACGGCTGCGAAAGCCTGGGAAAACTCCGAAGGCAAATCAGCCGAACTCGGTGCCAGGGGGCTCAAATTGCTCGATGTCGCTTTTTCGGCGCTCAGCGCAGCGGTCGAAACTAATGGTGGGGCTCCGCTGAAGGCTCCGACCACGATTTCCGCTCAGACGGGCGACCGGAAGAATCCAGACGCGTTCATCGCGAGCTACGAATTCGCTGGCAGCCAGCCGAGTTACCTCACCTTTGAGCAAAATTCGTGGACCTCGACTCCAGCAAATGGTTTTGCCGAAGGCTCCGCAGTTTACGGCGATCGTGGGCACATCACGATCGGCGACAACGAATGGAAAGCCTACGGCGCTGACGGTCGCCTGGTCGCTGAGCACAGCAGCCGCGACAACGCCGATGAGCTGCATGTCCAGAATTTCATCGATTGCGTCCGAACGCGAAACCGACCAAACGCCGAACTCGAGACCGCTGGCCATCCGGCTTCTGTCCTCGCCCACGCTGGAAACATCTCGGCGCGTCTCGGTCGGGTTCTGACCTTGAATCCTCACACCGAGAGATTCGAAAACGACGACGAAGCCAACGCATTACAAGGGATTTGCTAAGAGATCCTGACCGCACTTTTCAATATCAATTCTGAAACAATTTTAAAATGAGCAAATCACTAGCAAATCATCCCGACGAGCTGAAATCCGACTATCAAACTGTCGTCATCGGCTCTGGATACGGCGGCGCGATCACCGCGGCCCGCCTCGCTTCAAAGGGGCAGCCCGTCTGCATCCTGGAGCGTGGCAAAGAATGGCATCCCGGAGATTTTCCGGACCAGATGGACGACATGGCGATGAACCTGCGCGGCCCCATGAACAAGCTGGGCCTCGTTGAACTCTACATGTGCAAGGACATCGACGTCCTCAAAGGTTGTGGTCTTGGCGGCGGTTCGCTGGTCAACCTGAACGTCGCGTTTCGTCCCGACCAGGATTACTTCGACAGCGACGATTGGCCTAAGGCAATTCGTGCCTTGGCCGATTCCGGCAAGATCTGGAATTACTACAATAAGGCTGAGGGGGTTCTGAAACCGAATCATCACCCACGCTTTAACGAACTGACGAAAGTTCAGATGATGAAGAAACGGGTCGAGCAACTCGAAGATGCAAAATTTGGCCCGGCAAATATCACGGTTAACTTTGATATCGACGGCAAAAACAAATATGGCGTCAATCAGAAGCCTTGTATCGATTGCGGCGATTGTTTCCCTGGCTGCAACGTCGGTGCCAAAAACACGGTAGCGATGAATTATCTGCCCTTGGCTAAGAGCTGCGGCGCGGAGATTTTCACCCAGATGGACGTCAGCCACATCGCGAAGGATGGAGACGGCTGGATCATTTATTTCCGCCGCTACAACCACAATGCTGTGCCTGAGGCTGGAATGAAGTCGATCAGAGCGAGCAAAGTCGTTCTTGCTGCAGGCTCGCCGGGATCCGTCGAAATCTTGCTTCGTTCAGCCGCACACGGCTTGAAGTTAGCGGACGCTCTTGGCAAAGGATTCTCTGGAAACGGAGACTGGATCGGCCTGTGCTACAACAGCGATCATCGGACCAACGTCATGGGATTCGGAAATCATCTGGATTCCAAGCGGGCGGAAGTTCGGCCGGGAACCACGATTGCCAGCGCGATTCAGTACAACCGATCCAAGCCGTTCAGTGAGCGGATCACTGTGGAAGACTTCACGGTCCTACCGAGCGCGATGGTGGACATGTTCCGCCAATCTTTGCCAATGCTCGCGATGACAGGAAAGAAAGCTCCTCCAGGATCGTCTAACGAAACTGGAAAAGCTCAAAGAGTCGCGAAAGACATGATGGGTTGGAACGCGGATGGTGCCCTGAACCATTCGATGGTCTACCTCGTCATGGCGGCCGATGATGCCGGTGGCACGGTTTACTTGAATGGGATGGGTAAAATCAAGATCAAGTGGCCGAGCCTGCGCGAAGATCCGATCTGGCCGAAAATCGAGAAGGAAATTCAGGCGCACGCAGCTGCGTTGGGCGGCACGTTCGTTCAGCTCGACCGACCTAACCCTTTCGCTTCGAATGGGAAGAATTTGATCACCGCGCACCCTCTCGGCGGAAACTGCATGGCCGACGATCCGGATGGCGGCGTCGTTGATGCAGATGGCCGAGTCTTCCATGGAGACGGAGGAACCCACGACGGACTTTATGTCGCGGATGGCTCGATTCTGCCGCGTTCCGTCGGTGTGAATCCGTTCCTTACGATTTCCGCCTTTTCTGAGCGAATTGCTGAGAGAATGGTGGCGTAAATTCGGCTTACCTGAATTATCCAAAGCCTTCGGTGATCGGAGGCTTGGATAAAACAGGGCAACCACTGCCGCTGTTGTTATTCCTGCCTCCGCTGACGAATCGAAGGTCAGCCAGGATAAATGACCATAGGTCTACGTGGACCTATTATCTTAAAAGAGGGAAATCGGGAAAATGCGTCCCGATTCCGCTGGCTTGAAGCGGTTGTTTACAACAGCGCTTTCAAGCGTGTTGTCGGACCGGCAATTGGAAATGTTCCAGTAGTCCGCTATTGCAAATTCTGACCTATTCTGGGCTCTTCAGGAAATATCGTGGCAGCTGAAAGCATCGTAGTAGAGTGTATGAATGAAAAGCCTCGGCCATCACT
>JBLHKS010000373.1:0-4063 GCA_047620505.1 Verrucomicrobiales bacterium
TTGCTGAGCACCTTCTTCGCCCGGGCGATGTCGCCGTCGTACTGGAGTCCGGCCTTCCAGCCGATCGGCTCGGGCTCGGTGCCCTTTTCCCAACGCAGGGGGCTGTCGCCGTAGCCGGCGTAAACGTAGGTCTTGCCGTCCTTTGGATCGGTAAACTCGTAGGATGGCGACCCGGGAGGGAGCAGGTCCCAGCCGAGCGAGCGGTTGCCGATGGCGCTCTTGAGGATCAGCACCGGCTCGTCGAGCAAGTGGCCCATGTGGTGCCCGATCCCGATTTCGACACCGATTTTGCCGCCAGCGACCTGAAGCCAGTCGTTCTTTCTAACCTGGTTCTTGCCCGGCCCGCCGCTGCCCATGACGGCCACGTTGCGCACGTCCTGACGCACCGTCCACGCACCGGCATCGTCGACGAGGTAAGGATAGAGGTCTTTGCTCTTTACCGCGTGCTCCAGCGTGCCGTCTTTGTCACCGGCGACCTTGCCCATCTCGAGCATATTGGACTGGCCCAGCAGAATAAACACCTGCACCGGTTTGCTCATGTCAGCCTCCTTGCCGCCAGGATCAGGAAGTTCGTCAGCAGGTGCTGGAAGAGCGAAGACGATCGTGAGGAGGGCAAAGAGGTTTTTGAAGGTTGTTTTCATGAGTTGGAAATCAGCCGGAATTATCGTTGTTCGTTGCGGCGATCACAAGCGAGCTTGTTCTCCTATTTGCGAAAAAATGCGGTGAATCCGCGACAGAAAGTTCGATGAAGTCTCCACGTAGAATCGCTATCTCCCTCGAAATGGACTGGGGTTACAAGCGCCATCTCGACGTCTACGCCGGCTGCCAGCGTTATGCGGACGAGGCGGGTTGGGAATGCACCATCAACCCTGCTGTCGACGAAGCGCTTCGAGCTTCGTCGGCGAAGAAACCTCCTTTCGACGGCGTGCTTGCGCGGGTAACGCAGGATCTCGCGGACGCCGCACAGATCGCGGGCGTGCCAGTCGTCAACACGTGGCTGAACTCGCCAGCGACTGATCTTCCGAGCGTCTTTCCGGACTTTGAGGCCGGAGGCAGGGCAGCAGCGGAGCATCTGTCAGGCCGCGGCTTCCGACAATTCGGCTACCTCGGCTACAAACGCGATATCGATTCGAACCAGCAGCTGCTGGGATTTCGGCGAACGATCGAATCGGCTGGATTTCGCTGTTCGGAATATCGATTCGGTCGGACCGCAATCCATGCGAAAGCGGACGGTTGGACCGCGTTCGTGGCCGGTCTCAATGCATGGATCGACACGTGGGAGCCGCCGATCGGTATTTTCGTGACGGTGGATCTCTACGGTCGCTACTTGCATGACGTCTGCCGCTCAAGAGGTCTGCACGTTTCGCAAGACGTCGCCATCATCGGTTGGGGCAACGAACCAACTATTTGCAACGCGCCCGCGCCGACCCTGACGAGCATCGATCCGGGATACAAGCAAGTTGGTTACCGCGCTGCGGCGATGCTCGATCGGCTCATGAATGGTGAGGCGGCTCCGGCTGAACCCGAGTTGGTCCCACCAGCGGAGTTGATTCCGCGCCAGTCGACGGATTCCTTCGCCGCGGACGATCCGGTGGTCGCGCGAGCGTTGCGATTCATCGCGGAAAACTGCCACGAGCGGATCGAGGTCAAACACGTCGCCGAAGCCGTGGCGACAACGCGCCGCACGCTCGAACGCCGTTTCCGCGAATCCGTCGGCCGAAGTATCGCGGGCGAAATCACTCGGCTGCGGCTCGAACGCGCCAAGCGCCGAATGGTCGAGACCGATGAGCCCCTCAAGACGATCGCGAGGGACTCGGGCTTCTTGAGCTCTAACCACTTCTACAAAACGTTCGCCCGGGTCGCTGGCATCTCCCCGACGCAATACCGAGTCGAACACCAAAAGGTATAGGGACCTGCAGTCCAAGGTAACGCGATCACAAAAACGGCGATAACAGCCAAGCGAATCGGCTCCGGATTCTCTGCAATCGGGTCCGTTTTTCAAACCATTCGGCATTGATCGGAGCGCCAAGCGATGTGGCCCGCGACTCGAGTTTTGCGGTCAACTTTTCACAGAGCCGCGACTCGAAACCAACTACGTTGAATTCATAATTCAGCCGAAGACTTCGATCATCCCAGTTTGCTGAGCCAATCGAAAAGAACAGCCCATCGACAATAAAAATTTTCGAGTGGTCGAATTCGCCTTCAGTCTCGAAAATTTGACAGCCCGCCTCAATCAGAGGCCGATAAAAACTCTCACTCGCCCACTTCACGAAGCCGTGATTGTTGTTCTTCGGAACGAGGATTTTAACCTCGGCGCCCCGAAAGGCGGCCAACCGAAGCTGGCTGGTCAGAACTTCGTCCGGTAGAAAATACGGAGTCGCGATCCAGACGCTTTTCCGCGCACAGCTCAAAGCGCCGGCAAACACCGTGCTGAGCTTCTGATAATCTTCGTCAGGCCCGTCCGGAATTCCGCAAGCCCAGGCTCCGCCGTCCGCCGCGTAGCTCTGCTGACTCCGAGGAGGCAACGGAATTGATCCGCCGTTACAAAATTCCCAATCCTCAAGAAATACGGCCAGCAAGTGCTCAACAATCGGCCCGCTCAATCGAAAATGAATATCGTGAATCGGATGTCTCGGCTTTTTCTCGGGCAAATGCCCTGGAAGAATGTTCATACCTCCGGTGAAAGCCTCAACTCCATCGACCACGAGGATTTTGCGGTGATTTCGGAGATTGATGCTGAGCAACCGCTGCCACCATCGGCGCGGCGTGAACTTGGTCTCGGCGACGCCTTTTCGTCTGAGGAGACGATCGACCGGTGAATTCGCGTGAAACCGGCTCGCATCATCGATGATAACACGAACGTCGACACCGCGCTTTTCGGCCTTTTCAAGGGCGTCGGCAAACTCTTCGCCCGGTCCTTCGCGGTCAAAAATGTAGGTCTGGAGGAAAACCGAGGTCTTTGCTCCTCCGATCGCGCTCAACATCGCCGGGTAGGCTTCCTCGCCGTTAAAAAGCGGCTCGAAACGATTGCCCGGGGTCAGTTTCCAGGCCGCATCGTGATTGATCAGTCGTGCGAGCGCCTGCATCCGGTCCGGCCAAAAACCGGGCGGCGAGGTCTCGGGCTCACCTTCCAGTTTCTTTCGAGAGAGGTCTTCGCGGTCCCTCGCCGCTCGGCGCGCAACGCGATTGACGCCGAACATCACGTAAAACGCAGTCCCAAGGATTGGAGTGGTCCAAACGAACGTCATCCACAACAGCGTACTCGACGGGCGCGTCTTTCGGAAAAGCGCGTCCCAACTGACTGTCGCCGCGACGACGATGTGACAGGTTAAAAATAGGACTGAGCCCCAAAAAGAACCGATCCAATCCAGCAGCTGCTGAAAATCCATCAGTCACAGTCTGCTGGATCGGGCACACGGCACGCGCTTTTTCTGATCCAGCACTCATTTACAACAAGAGATCCTCGTACACTTTCATTCGTGAGCAAATCTGCCCCCCCGATTACTGTCGAAACCGAAACGGCGACCGAGCCCGAAAAGCTTGAAGCCTACATCCCCTACTTGCGCAAGGACATCATCGACGTGTGCCTCAAGGATGGGTCCTTGCCTGAATCCGAGCGCGAGGGCTTTCAGGAGCTCTGCGAATTGCTCACGGCATATCTGCATTTTGAGTTTCATCAGTACGCTGAAGAAGTTAAAGAATGCTACGCCCCGTTCGATCCGGATATCGACACAATCTTTCTCGACGAGCCAGAAGCGACGCCTGAGAACGAGGAGCGAGTCGCAGAGCTTTATCGATCTCTCGCCGAACGGGCCAATTTCTTTGAAGTTTCAGAAGACGATATCGAAAGCGCTCTCCATGAGACGTCGTTAATCGATTTGGACACGACCGTTGACATGAATGACTTCGACCGTGTGATGTGCTTCGCGCGCGGTGATCGAAAACAGAAAGTCACCGTCAAAAAACTGTTCCGGAAGCGGGAGTTCGAGATCGAATCGCTCCAGCGAGTCCTGCTACTCTTCAAATTCAAGAACGAAGAGTATTTTAATTCCTCTAAGAAGAA
>JBLHKS010000374.1:0-4040 GCA_047620505.1 Verrucomicrobiales bacterium
GCGCCTTCGTTTACCGCGAGGTTCCCTGGAACCGGGCAGTGGACAGACTGCACGAAATCTACGCCAATTTCTAAGGGAAGTTTTCCACACCGTTGATCCAGATAGTGAATCAAGAAAAGACAAGCCGAAGTATGTTCGTGAGCGAAGCCGCTGGATTCGGAATGACAAAGGAGCGGCGGAGCTGGATTCCGGAGTTCAGCAGCTGACGGTCAAGAACACTCCGATTCATGGCAACACGCTTCAAAACTGGGTTCGTCAGTATCAGCAGGGCGTCCTCGCGATCGATGACGCTGTCGGCAAACTGCGCGAAGTTCTCCGGGAAACCGGCCAGGCTGAAAATACATTGATCGTATTCGCAGCCGACCAAGGAATCGCCTGGGGACAGAAGGGATTCCAGCAGAAGGTCGCGCCGTACGACGCTAACATTCGTGGCCCGCTCATCATGAGCTTTCCCGGGCGGATTCCTGAAGGCAAGGTTTGCCCGGCCCCCGTTGGCGGTACCGATATTGTTCCGACATTTTTCGCGTTCGCGGATCTTCCCTTGCCCTGGAAAATGCATGGCCACGATCTCACTCCGCTGCTGGAGCAGCCGGATCGAGACTGGCCGCATCCCGTGCTTACAGCGATGACGGCTCGACGTTACGGATCAGATACCAATGTCGTTCCAACCGACAAAACGCTTTACGAAACGGCGAAAGTGCCGTGGTGGATTTCGTTATCGCGCGGTCATTACAAGTATATTCGGACACTGGTGGAAGGCGAGGTCGAAGAACTCTACGACCTGAAGAAGGACCCTGAGGAATTAGTGAACCTGGCGATGGACCCAGATCATCTCAATCGTCTACGAAAATTTCGTGGCGACACACTCGCTGAACTACGCAGAACAGACGCAGGGATGGTCGATGCCCTTCCCGGATTCTCTACTCCTCAATAATCGGAGTTCTCCGCATACTTGGGAGTCTTCCTCTTCGCTGCGGCTTCGTCTGCTTTTTTCTTACGAGCGATACCGCGCTCGACGAGACGGCCTCCGTAGGCGCTGATGGCCTGCGTGGCGTGATCATCCGAAAAGACGAAGACGATGTTGGGGAGGTCATCCGCCGCGGGCACCTCAATGCTGAAGATCAGAGCCGATACAAAGGCGAGAATGTTTGTGAGTTGAGGGCGGGTCATATTGAAAATGGGCTTCTCCAAATCCATCATTCTCTCTGGAATCGTCAATGGCTAATCCTCCTTGATGCCGCTGGCGGAATTTGATATCGTCTGCCACTTTTAAAGCCATGTCCGCCGAACTCTCCGACCTTACTGGAAACGTAGCCTTCGTCAGCGGCGCAAGCCGCGGTCTGGGCGAACACTTCTCTGAAATCCTCGCCCGTGCCGGATGCGATCTGGTAATCACGAGTCGAGATAAGAGCTCACTGCAGCTGTTGCACGACCGAGTTGAGGGAGTCGGCCGAAGATGCCTCGCGCTCGAACTCGACGTCGAAGATCATGACTCGATTCAAGCCGCTACCGACGCGGCGGTCGAACATTTCGGGAGGGTCGACATTCTCGTCAGCAACGCCGGTTGCAACGTCCGCAAGCCAGCCGTCGATGTGACTTGGGACGACTGGAATTTGATCCTGAACACAAATTTGCGCGGAACGTTTTTCCTCTGCCAGGCGATCGTCAAAAAGTCGATGCTCGAACGCGAATACGGTCGAATCATCACAATCGGATCCGTCACAAGCGTCCAGGGTTACGCCGGCCTCGCTCCTTACGGCGCAAGTCGTGGTGGGACGCGGCAGATGACGATGAGCCTGGCCGATGATTGGGGCCCAAGCGGAATTACGATCAATTGCCTCGCTCCAGGCTGGTTCAAAACGGCCCAGAATGCGGTGCTTTACGAAGATCAGGAGTGGGTCGAGATGCTGAGCGATCGAATTCCGGTCAAGCGGCCGGGTAAAGTCGAAGATCTCGATGGAGCCCTCGTTTTCCTCGCTAGCGAGTCGAGCCGCTACGTCACCGGTCAGACGATTCTAGTCGATGGCGGGATTTCGGTCGGCTCACTCAGAGCTCTACCCAAAGAACTCGACTCCTAATTGCTCTCCGCCGACTCGATCGCTTTCAGCCCCTCTTCAGTTGCGAGCATCGCTTGGCTAACCTGCTGGTTGAATTCCTTCGCGTCCTTCGCATCCGTCAGTGCTGTCCGACAGCTTTCGAGAAATTTTGACGCCACGTCGAAACGAATCTGATTCGCGGGCGTCCCGTCTGAGTTGATCGAAGGATCCGCATTCAAATACCAGCGGCCCTCTCTTTTAACCAATTCGATCGACTGCGCCTGATCGTTCTCGCCCACTGTCGCCAAGGCCTCACTTTCATCTTCGGTGTAGTGAATTTTGGCAGACCGAGCGAGCTGGCCGTAGTCCGGACTCCCTAACGCAACCAGAATATTGAGCGCCTCGCCCATTACCTGGTAAAAACCTTCCTGGCCAAAACTTTCGACTCCCGCCCTGACAAACTCGTGAACTTGGGGTTGGAGCAGAAGCAGCTTCGCGCTGGCCTCCGCCGCCTTTTTTTCATCCTTCGAATTGCCGAAATTGCAGGACGTCAACTGCGCGAGATTCTTCTTTTCAATTCCAATCGCCGCCCGCAAAAGCAACTCTTCGGGCGTTTTCGCTCCTGCTGGAAATTGTTCCTGTTCTTCCTCTCCTTCCGCTACAGCAGAGCCGAGCAAGCAGAAAGCGGCGAGAAATGAGGCCGACTGGGTTTTCATGCTGCCGAATTTGACGGCACCGCTGGTCCAGATCAACATCTATCGCTCAACAACATCCAAACTTATGGTCATCGATTCCCATCATCACTTCTGG
Organism: Verrucomicrobiales bacterium; assembly: GCA_047620505.1. Lineage (GTDB taxonomy): Bacteria > Verrucomicrobiota > Verrucomicrobiia > Verrucomicrobiales > DEV007 > JBLHKS01. The sequence goes on from JBLHKS010000374.1 coordinate 2,847, forward strand.
CATTACTCACAACAAGAATACGGCTGGATCGACGACGAGATGGACGTTTTGAAGCGGAATTTCGTCCCCGCAGATCTTGAGCAGCTGCTGAAGGCGAGCGGCGTCGATGGGGTCGTTTCAGTCCAGGCCCGGACGAATGTTAGAGAGAACGATTACCTCCTGACACACGCCAAAACGAACGATTTCATCAAGGGCGTGGTCGGCTGGGTTGACCTGAGACAGCCACAATCCGTGCCGCTGCTTGAAAAATATTCCTATGAACCTAAGATGAAAGGCTTCCGCCATGTGCTTCAGGGCGAAGAGGACGAAGAATACATGCTTCGAGCCGATTTTAACGAAGGAATTGCGAAGCTCCACGATTTTGGTTTCGTCTACGACATTCTGATTTTCTGGTTTCACCTGAAGCACTGCCCAGAGTTTGTGGATCAGCATGTCGGGCAGACTTTCGTCATCGATCACGTCGCCAAACCTGAAATCGAGACCGATAAGCCGAGCGCGGAATGGATCGAGGGAATGAAGGAGACTGCCAAGCGCTCGAACGTCTTCTGCAAAATTTCGGGCATGGCCACCGAGGTCGTCGACGGTGTTGAGTGGGACGCGAAACTGCTGAAACCATACTTCGAAACCGCTCTCGAAGCCTATGGACCTGACCGCCTGATGTTCGGTTCCGACTGGCCGGTCTGCTTGCTGAGAACGGAATACAAAAACTGGGTCGACACCGTTCGCGGTTTCATTAGCGAGCTTTCCGCCGACGAACAGAAAGCGATCATGGGAGAAAACGCGGTCACGGCTTACGGGCTGGATCTCGTTTGAAACCGGGCCGCCTTATGAATGCCGAGACCTCTTAACGGGTTTCAAAATCACGCGGACAGCCAAAAGCCGCAATTTCGCGGTTTCAGGCTGATCGCGTGGCCGCAGGAAAGGGAAAATAGCCGTTCAGGGCTCGGGAGTCGCAGGCGCAGGCGCTGGTGCAGGAGGCGCTGGTGCGGGAGTCGCAGGCGCTGGTGCGGGCTTCGGAGTCGCTGGTGCAGGAGTCGTCGGTGCAGGTGCGGGCTTCGGAGTCGCTGGTGCAGGCTTCGGAGTCGCTGGTGCAGGCTTCGGAGTCGCAGGTGCAGGCTTCGGAGTCGCAGGTGCAGGCTTCGGAGTCGCAGGTGCGGGCTTCGGAGTCGCGGGTGCGGGCTTCGGAGTCGCGGG
>JBLHKS010000375.1:0-3968 GCA_047620505.1 Verrucomicrobiales bacterium
GATTCCACTTTCCACGGACTTTCCAATCCCAGTAACAAAGCATAGTGATGGGCGAGGCTTTTCATTCATACACTCTACTACGATGCTTTCAGCTGCCACGATATTTCCTGAAGAGCCCTTGTTAAGATCGCTGGATTTCAGCGGATCTCGATCATCACCTCATTTCGCCGAAACGGCCCTGGTGTCCAAGGCGGATCGTAGTAGGCAAAGCGTGGTGTTGACGCTGTTTTGACTTCCATGCCGGATTCGACGATCCATTCCTGAAGCTTTGTCAGCGCTTTGGTATCGCGGCTTTCGGAGCTTCGCCCAGCGTATCGGTAGACTGCGAATTTGCCTCCTCTCAATTTATTGAGGAACACGCTTGCTCCTTTTGGCTCAGGGGCTCCGGCTTCGGCTGTTTCGTATGGCAGAACAAAACTCATCGTCTCTTTCTCTTTGCTGTCGGAGCTGACGAAAACCGGGGTCGTCATCGCAATTTTGCTTTCAGTCTGATTTTGACCCGCAATATATTTGAAAAGCCGGCCGAAACCTGAGTTCTCGTTGTCCATCTTCGTGGACGCGACGGCGAGAGCGCGATACGCGCGGATTTCAAATGCTCCGTTGGTTTCGACCACCTTGTAGTCGGCGGTTTCGTAACGCTGGCGACCTGTGGCGTAGGCTAAGCCTGCGATCAGAGTAGCGATTACAATAATGGATATGATTATGGGTTTTCTTTTCATGTTAGGTAGTGGTTAGGTGATTTTGATTCCTTCGGCCTCCAGCAATCGGGCCAATGCTTCTTCAATGTTCGCTCGGGAGGTGGCTGTCGCTTGATGAAGGTAGGCGTGTAGCTCGGCGTCCTGTTGATTGCGGTTTTCGCACTGAGAGCTGTAGATTTCGAATGCGGTCAGGCTGAAGATGAGGGTTGAAAGATGCTGTGGGCACTCACATTGGATTTTTGCGGAGACCTTGGTGAGTTCAGCGAGTTGGCGCTCGGTGAATCGACGTGGCGGAATTTCGCCGGGTTGGATCTGGGGAGGACTGACAGGTTTCTCTTCCTTCTCGTTGTCCAGTTGCATGCCCGCAAGGCAGGCCAGCTCGAGTTCGCGGCCGTTGACCGGACCTCGGATCAAATCCAGTCTGGCTTCGTTTTTCGCGACACGAATCGTTTCGTGTTGGGCGAAGCGATAGATGATCAGCGTCCTACGGGCTTTGATGAACTCGCGCAGTTGTTTGATCTCTCCAATCGTTTCCGGGAAGACCGTTGGCGTTTCCACAACGAGTAGGTCCGAAATCTGCGTATTATCGTAAGACTGCGCCGCTTCTGAATTGGAGAACGCGCCTGCAAGTTCGAGATTTTTCGACTGCGCCAGTTCAGATTCAAACAATCGGACCAACGAATCACCGACGATCACAACTCGGCAGCTGCTGGGCGTCGAAGAGGTGTCTCGATCCTCTTGAAGTAGCTGCTCAAGTTGGATGATCTCGAATCCAGAGAGAGAACCAATGGTGTGGCCGCTGTCGACGAGCGCCTTCAGTAGGGTAAGCCGATGAACGTCCTCACGACTGTAAATTCGGCGCTGAGTGCTCGTTCTTTTGGGGGTCACGACGTGATATCGCTTTTCCTATGCCCGGATTGTGTGTTGGCTCACGCCACTCAATTTTGCCACCGTGTTTATTTGGAATTGGTCGTCGGTCACATTGGCACTCATGGCGGGATGGTCTGCGATTCAAGTCTCCAGGCCAGATTTAGACAAAATTTCGACAGATCAGGCCATGAGATGTGGAACGACAGCGCGCAATCGCGTCAAACCTCGGCGAACGCGGGCTTTGACGGTGCCGAGCGGCTTGCCGAGGGCTTCGGCGGCTTCGCTCTGCGATAGGCCTTGAAAGTAGGTCATTTCGATCGCTTCACGCTGTTCAGGAGTCAATTTCATCACCGCGGAGCGCACCAATTTCGATTCCTCTTCGCGTCGAACGCTGGAGACAACATCGTCGCGTTCGCGAAGGACTTCGGGATTCGTTTCCCGCTCGATATCATCTCTTAACTGCGAGCGGCGTTGCTTTGAGCGAAGCCGATCGATGGCGCGATTTCGGGTGATCGTTGTCAGCCAAGTGCTCGGCTTTCCTCGACGACAATCGTAAAGATGGGCCTTTTTCCAGAGACTTGTAAAAACCTCCTGCGCAACGTCTTCGGCGTCATGTCGGTTGCCGAGAACCCGATATGCGGTGGCCATCACGAGATTGAGAAATTCCTTATGTAAGCGCCCGAACTGCTGCGGGTCCTTGTCGCGGACCGCGAGAATCGCCGTCAAAATTCCGAATTGGACATCTGGCCCAGCGCCAGAGTGATCGATCATTTTCATTGGCCGATCATGACGCCTTGGGATTTATTTGTCTAATAAATAATGAGACAAAAAATAGACATAAATTCCAGCAGCTGCTCAGTCGCAATATTTGGTATCCATTGATGGTTCGGGTCCGTAGAAGCCCCGCAATGCACAAAATCTTGATCATCGTCGGAGTTTTCTGCCCTGTTTTCGTGACCAATTCGGTTGTTGCGCAGGAGAAAACTGAGGAGTCGTTTATTCCAAACTATGCTGTCGCCAACAGCTATTTTACTTGGAGCGACGCAGCCGATTTTTCGAGCGGATCCGGCTCCGTTTCGCAGCAGGAAGCTGGGCTTGAGGCCAACGTCCCGCTTTTTACGACGGAGAAGTTTCGCGTGACTGGCGGGGTTAGATATCGCTGGAATCAGTTGGATTTTTCAGGGGCCGCTTTCCCGTTTGAATCGCAGAGTTTCGAGCTACATCGGGTCGATCTTCCCTTCAACGTGTGGGCAGATTTCAACGACCGCTGGAAGTTATGGATCCGGCTGCAACCTGGAATCTATTCCGATTTTGGGGACGTGAGTTCTGACGATTTCATCCTGACGTCTCTGGCGCTTTTGTCTTATCGCTGGTCGGATTCGGTGAAGATCGCTTTCGGCGGATTCTATTCTAAGGATCTTGGAGAAGAGCGCGCGTTGCCTGCGCTGGGCTTGATCTTCGAGCCATCTCCGCACTGGTCGCTTGCGCTGACTTTCCCTCGTGTGGAACTGGCCTGGTCGCCGAATCAGGACTGGCTTTTCACCGGGCGCGCGGTGCTCAGCGGTGCCGGGTGGAACATCACCGATCCTCAAGGGACTGGCGAAGATGTTGATCTCAACTATCGGAGTGTCAGCGTGGCGATCGGAATCGATCGTCGGCTCAACGGTCCCTGGTGGGTTTACTTCGATGCTGGCGTGCAGCTGGCGCAGGAAATTGAGATCGCAGGAGGCGGCTACGATTTCGCAGAAGAATTGGATCCGTCGATTTTCGTTAGCGCTGGCGTCAAATTGCGATTCTGACGTGTCAGAGCCGAAGACGTTGACGGCCGAAATTCAGAAGATTGGGGACAGCAGCTGCTGGCCGAGTTGACTCGACTCGAATCCGGAACGACCGGGTTCGCGAAATGAGATCAAGCGTTATGGAGCAATGCCGATTGATTTACAAAAGCACGTCAATCGAGGAGGTGATGTCGAACGAAGACCTTTTTAGTTTAGTGGAAAAGGCTGCTGAAAATAATAAGCGGGAAGGAATTGCGGGGTTGCTGTTGCTGGCCGGGGATCGGTTTTTGCAGGTTCTTGAAGGCCCGGTAACCGCTGTAAACGCGCTTTTTCAGCGGATTTGTCACGACGATCGTCATCACACGATTGAGCTCATCTCGTATGAGCCTGCGGCTGAATCCTATTTTGAAGATTGGAACATGCGGTTGGTTGATCTCTATGACTGAGGTGGCTGGTCCAAACGGAGCCAGAGGTTAAGGTGGGCGAAGGGTGTAGATCTCTGGAAGGTTAAAAATCGAACCTAACCGAACCAGAATATGCCGAAACAAAAAAGACGAACGCTGAACGCCCAGTTTAAATTCCGAGTCGCCCTGGAGGCTGCCAAAGGGCTGCGCAGCATCAG
>JBLHKS010000376.1:0-3887 GCA_047620505.1 Verrucomicrobiales bacterium
AAATCCCGCAATCCTTCGCTTTCAAGCGAAGGTGAGGACAGTTCTTGACACCTCAGTTAATGCGGGCGAACGCCCGAAAAGAAGATTAATTTCAATTTCGGGCGGAATATAGTTGCTACCAAGCCTCAATCCGGATTGACGAATTCGTTCAAGTTGAAGATCACTCGGCACATTTCCTCGAGCGGCTGTTCGTTGCGAAACGTTCGCATCGCCGTCATTTCATCAGCGCTCGGCTCACGGCTGAGTGCCAAACGGTAGGCAAGCTCGATCTGGGCTTCGAGATCGTCGCCGGCCTCGGCGCGAAGCCGGTCTGCAAAATGTTTCGACTGCCGCACCGCGAAATCGCCGTTTGATCTCAACGCCACAATCCCACGATTGAACGATTCGCCACGGAGAGGGCGCATTTGAACGATGTCGTCAACGTCCTCGGCGGCAAGGCGATCGATCCATTCATCCGGTGGCTCCGCATTTTCGTCTGTGAGCTTCAGGACTACGATTCGGCACTCGGTTCTGGGCCGTTGCAGGGGAAATTTAGGTAGCGGGAGCGGAAACTGCGAATCAGCTGCTTCGGGCGCAGTGGCTGGAACGGTCTTGTCCGTCACCGTTGCTGGCGGGCGTCAATCAATTCGTCGACTTCCCAGTATCCGGAACGCGATACACTTTCTGCCGGAAGGACCGCGATGAGGTAATCGTTTCCCCAGAATTTCAGATTGTGCGCTCCGCTCAAAGCCTTTTCGGCTTCCCTCATCCGGTTTCCTCCTGAAAAGATGTCCCCGCAAATCATCACGTTGCCATCGGGCTGAAGGATCGCCGCTCGATGTGTTTCTGTGATAAGTCGGCTCCCCTTGGGATCAACGACTGGTAAGCCCGAAACCGTTTGCCATGTATGATCACTGGTGCGGATTAGAATTTTGCCCTCGGCGGAGAGCACGGCCGGCTTTGATTCGGATAGCGAGGCGGCCGAGCCCGGTGGAAGGGTGAATTGACCGTTAGCCATATTGTATCCGCGCAGGCTGCCATCCGCGCGAAGTCCCAAGAGAGGCCGCTGCCCCCCGCCTATGGCGGCACTCAAAATCTGAACGTACGGACCGTGAGCAAAGACCTCACTGCGAATGATGGCCGCATCTTCTTCGTCATGGATCCTCACAAAATGGCAATCACCCTTCGGACCGATCGAAATTGGCCGTGCGTTATCCCCAAAACTGAGAGTAGTCGCTGTAGCGGAAGCTAATTGTTCGGCAATCGGAAAGGGGTGGATCTGTCCACGCTCGTCCAAAACCAGGGCGTAGGTACTGAAGCAAGCCACCTGCACAGCGTCCCTGTCGAAATGAGCCGACAGCCGTTTGATGTGTTGCACCTCGTAGTCCCCACTATTATTTTTGTTTCCAAACGGCTGAAGCCCGCCATCGGAACGAAGTGCAATTAGATGATGCCTTGAGGCACTGGCGGGATTGGGATCATTCCAATTAGAAACTCGAACTACGTCATCGAGATCACGCTCTTCCACTTGCCGAATCCACTCCGGCAAGGGCTCCGCATCCTCACTCAGCTTGATGAATATGATTCGGCCAGCGCCTTCGGGGCGTTTGGGCGGAAATTCAGGAAGTGGAAGTGGGAATGGCGAATCGGTCGCAGGGGGATTGGCGACGTGGTCGCCCATTTTTTGTTCTAGCAGCTGCTGGCGGGCGTCAATCAACTCGTCGACTTCCCAGTAACCGGAGCGCGGGACACTGTCTGCGGGAAGGACGGCGAAAAGGTGGCCGCCTTCTTCGGTGAACCATAAATCGAGCGCTCCTTCCAAGGCCTCTTCGGCGCCTCGAATTCGGCTGCCGCCTAGGGAAGTGTTCCCGCAGATCGAGATCTTGCCCTCTGGCTGGATTGTCGCTGCCTTGCCACCAAAAAGAAAGAGGCGGGTTTCCACCGGATTGAATCGGGGAAGCCCAGTAATCTCGCTCCATTCGACTCCTGTTCTACGGACTTGAATCTTGCCGTCTGCGGTCATTAGCGCGGCTCCTTGTTCCGCCAAGGACGCAACGCTGCCGGGAGGAAGACTGTACCGTTTGTCGTTAGCACCGGTGTATCCCACCAAACTTCCGTCTGCGCGAAGGCCCCACCGCTGCCCAGAACTAACGACGGAGAAAAACTGAACAAACGGTCCTTCTGCAAACAGCTCCGAATAAGTCGACTTGCGTTCAAAGTCCGAGCCTTGTCGCACGAGGGGCGGCGACACATCTCCGGTCTGATAAATCGCAAATGGCACCGAGTTTCCCCAACTCAACGCGGCGATTCCTTCGCCTTCAATCCCATCAGGCAGACTTGGAAATCCCGTGAGACTACCGTGTTCGTCCAAAACAACATGTTTGGAACCAACGGAATTAAAACTTTGAATCTGAACGGCACCTCTGTCGTAATGTGCTTCGACTCGGTTCAGGGTCGTGCTCTTATGGAAAGAAATCAGTCCTCCGTTTGATCTCAACGCGATGAGTTCGCGGAAACGGACGACATCGTCCAGATCGCGTTCGGCCATTTCGTCGATCGACTCAGGCGGGGAAGCCACCTCATCGCCGACTTTGATGCAGACAATGCGGCCAGCGCCTTCCGGCCGTTTCGGCGGGAATTCAGGAAACGGTAGAGGGAAGATCGAATCTTGACCTGTGCTCTCCAGGGGACCGCTCGGTACCTTTGGCTTGCTAAAATCGCCCACTACGACCGCTACCACTGCCGCAGTAATTAAGATGCCAAACGCGCCCGCAAACCAGAGTGCTTTCGTGGACCTTTTCCTGGTCGCGGAAGTCGCCAGACTTTCGTCATTCGCCTCGCCAGCAGCTGCCGGAGTCTCCGCTGTCGAATTTCTGGCGAAATCCGCTAAATCGGGGCTCGTCCGCACCGCGTCCACTTCCGTTCGCATCTCGCTCGCGCTTGAATACCGACGCTCCGGCTCACTTTGCATCGCCTTGAGCACGACCTCATCCAGCCGCACGTCGACCTTCGCTTTCCTCGACGGCGGCTCGAAGGCACCGCGCGGGATCTGGCCGGTCAGCATCTCGTAAAACATCACCCCGAGACTGTAAATATCCGCACGCTGATCGACCTCTCGGCCGTCGAGCTGCTCCGGCGCCGAGTAATCCGGCGTGCCCATCACCGTGCCCGCCATTGTCAATGCAGGCTCCGGCTGAGCAACATCCGTCAGCGTTGAACCCGCAATCTTGGCGAGGCCGAAGTCGCCGATTTTCAGCTCACCGCGCTGATTGATGAAAATGTTCGCCGGCTTGATATCGCGATGCACGAAGCCCTGTTCGTGAGCGTATTCGAGGGCGTCACAGATCTGACTAACGGCGTTCAGCGCCCCGATGTGGTCGAGCTGGCCGGTGTGGATCAGCTGATGAAAATCCATCCCGTCGACGAACTCCATCACGAAAAACCAGTGCCCCGCCGCCGTCCGCCCGAAATCGTGAACCGTGACGATGTTCGCGTGATTGAGCTTGGCCATCGCCTTGGCTTCCCGTTGAAAACGCTCTGCAAAATTCGGGTCGGCCTTGGCCAGCTCGGCCGGCAGAAGCTTGATCGCAACTTCGCGGTCGAGGCTTTTTTGAATCCCTTTGTAAACCGCGCCCATCCCGCCGCGGCCCAGCAGCTGCTGGATTTCGTAATCCGGGAACAGCGCGCTGAGTTCCTCCGGAGCCGGCGGTTTCCAGCGAGTTGGGTCGACATCGGTTGGAGCGCCGGGATTGAAGGCTCCGGCTACATCAAGCAGGTCTTCGGTTAGTTGTCGGTCTTTTTCGGATTCACTCATGGATTCGCCCTTCAACCAAGTTATGGACAAAGCCGAAGCAGGTGTACAGAAAAACTTGAGGTTTTTAGGACCGCTTCTCCAACTAGCCCTCCGT
>JBLHKS010000377.1:0-3858 GCA_047620505.1 Verrucomicrobiales bacterium
GCCATCACGCCATCAAAAATTTCTTCATCCGTGCCCTCGATATCGACGAATTTCACCCAGGCGGCGTTGTTCACGAGCGCGTCGATCTTTCCGAATTCCTGAATCGCGTAGTCGACGATTTTCTGCGGAGCGCCCGGTTCAGCGAGATCCTGGATGATCAAGGAAACCTGGCTTCGCTCAGGATTGAGGTCTTGGATCGCCTCTTCACCAAGTTCGGGCTCCAGTCCGTGAAGAAGGACAAATCCGCCCTCTTCAATGCATCGTTTTGCGATCGCTTTCCCGATTCCAGTGACGGAGCCGGTGACGATGATGACTTTTTCGTGGAGCTGCATGGCGAGAAGGCCGCTCAGGCTCGCGTCCAATAATTTTCCCAGTCCTCAGGCAGGTCCATCGTCTCGACTCCGCTCTGAATCCGGCCTTCAAACTCGGGCACGAACGACGTGCTCGTCCCGTAGACCATGATCAGATCCTGCGAACTCGCGCAGCGCAGGGCGTGGGCGACTCCGGGCGGAATCACGACGCCGACGTTGTTTTTCCCCGCTGTCTGGTCGCCTTCGATGATGAAACGCATTTTCCGGCGCTCCATTCCGGCTCGCTCGTCGATCAGGAACATCTCGCAGATGCCGCGGACGAAAAACATCGCGTCCCACTGCTCTTTTTCGTAAACCCGGAGTCGATAATCTTCCGGACTGACGAGAAACTGCTTCCGAATCCACGATTTGGCCTTTTTCCCGTCTGGAATGTGAGGCGGATGAATGTGGAATCCTTTCGCGGTTCCGGCGTCCATCAGAGCGGTCGCCCACTGACGCGGCCACATGCCGATTTCGCCAAGCTTGCCTTCGCCCTCACGCGCGAATTCTCCAAAATATCCGCGATGCCGCTGCTGAAAAACGCGTCGGCCGAAAATTTCGACTCCCGGGATCCAGACCTCGTCGAGACCTTCTTTGCTGAGCAGTTCGCCCGCGTCAACACCTCCGGAGCCCAGCCGTTCGGCCACTCCCTGCTGGTCGTAATCTCGGGTGGCGAGCGCTGCTTGAGCTTCGTCGCTCAGACCCTGCCAGAGGTTTTCTGATGATGTTTCCGAATTAGGCATCGCGAGGACCAATATTAGCTTGGCCCCCGCGATGCAAGATGATTCGGATGTCCAGGTTCCTTCCTTTCGTCAGGCACCTGTCCAGGAATCGAGGATCGTCACGCTGGCTCCACTGCTGAGGTGATCATAGATCACAGCGGCAGCTTCAGACGGCAGACGAACGCACCCGGCCGAAGCCGGATAGCCGGGCAAATACCCGGCGTGAACTCCATAGACCGTGGAATTGAGCCTCTGCCAGTACGGCATCACGACGTGATAAAGCGTCGAGACTTTTCCACTACGAACACGTTCCGTGACCCGGAAAGTTCCCCGAGGGGTGTACTTTCCGGAACGGGCGCTCGATATCGCCGTTTCCAACCCAATCTGCTCGTCAACGAGCAGGAAGGCGGTTTGGCGACTGATGTCGATCACCAGACGCGTATTTCCGCGGTCGCTTTGCGCAAGAACCGAGCTGTTATACTCGATTCGTGGCACGTACGGCGCTGGTGCCGTCGTCGATCCGCTTCGCGTCGACCGCGAGGCAGTACGCCGGTCGCGATCGGGCCGCTTTTTAAACAAAGCAGCAAGCAGGCCACCTTTTTTCCGTTCCGGTTTCGCTTCGGAGCGGCTGTTTCCCCTGGCAGGGGCAGCAGCTGCTGGTTCCTCGCGGACGCGATAACGGGCGGTGGCCCTGGTGTTCGTGGTTGAAGAAGCGTTGGAGGTCCGCTGGCGGGATCGCCGATCGGCGACAGCGGATTTATCCCGCTTCCCGAACAGCGCGCTCAGCAAACCTTTGCGCTTCGTTGATGGTTGAACCGACAGGTCAGAAGAACGAGCTGCGTTTTCGCCGGAGTTCATGGCGATTGCGCTGCGGTTGTTCGATTGGGCCTGCTGGCCGTTGTTAAGACCGGATTTCCAAAGGTTATTGGACGCCCCGGCCGAAGTGCAGATCAACCCGAAGATTGAAAGCACAGTTGTTTTTATGTATTGGTTTGGAGCGTTCATTTTACTAAGAAGGACCAGATAGTTTTAACAAGCTACTGAATAGTGGCTATAGAAATTCTATGCAAGTCGCTTATTCTCAATTTTTACTCTCAATTTCAAAATTTCTATACAAATTGCGAAATTTTTGGCCATTGTTTTGTTGTTAGGGTCGGTTCTGGTCCCGTCAGGTTAATCCTGACAAACGCCGAATGGCCTTGCTTGACAGAGGATCAGCTTACGGTGGACGGTTCGGCTGTGGAATCCTGCCCGTCAGAAGACAGTTTGCGCGCTTTCGCGATCGGCGATCTCAGCGGCGATTCGCTCGAGCGGCTCGCGAGCCACGTGGCTGCCTGCGAAGCGTGCGAATCAGCCCTGGCCGCGTTTGACGATTTGGAAGACGGCCTGATTTCCGAGCTCAGCCGGATTTCCGGCCTAACCAGCAGCTGTCCGGCTTCTGTCGATCTCGATCCCGGTCGAGCCTACGCGAATCGGCTTGCCGAAGGCCCGGTCCACATCGGTCGATTCGAGCTCCAGAGCGAGCTCGGAGACGGCTCGTTCGGCTATGTTTTTCTGGCCCGCGATCGCGAGCTCGACCGCGATGTTGCGGTCAAAATCAGTCGCGCGGGCAGCCTCGCGGGTGCAGACGAGATCAACGCATTCCTTCGCGAAGCTCGAGCAGCTGCTCAGCTCTCCCATCCAGGAATCGTCGCGATCCACGACAGCGGCCAGACGGACGACGGAGTCTGTTTTCTCGTCAGCGAATTCATCGAAGGCGAGACGCTTGAGGCGAGAATCAGGCGGGCTCCCTTCGAACCTCGTCAGGCTGTGGAGCTCGCGGTCGAGTTGGCCGATGCCTTGAGTTATGCCCACGAGCGCGGCGTGATTCATCGAGACGTGAAGCCCTCTAACATTCTCCTCGACGCCGAAGGGCGCCCGCACGTCACCGATTTCGGCCTCGCAAAACGCGCTTTTGCGGCCGACCAAACGCTCACTGCAGACGGCCAGGTCATGGGTACGCCAGCCTACATGTCGCCCGAGCAGGCGCACGGCGAATCGCACGAAGTCGACGCTCGCAGCGATGTCTACAGCCTCGGTGTCGTCTTTTACGAACTGCTCACCGGCGAGAGGCCGTTTCAAGGCGGGCGCCGCCTGGCATTGATCCAGGTTCTCGACGAAGAGCCGCGGCCGCCGCGCAGTTTGAATGATCGGATTCCGAAAGATCTGGAAACGATCTGCCTCAAGGCGATGTCGAAATCTGCTAACCGGCGTTACTCGAGTGCCGCCGATTTTTCCGCCGATTTGAAGCGCTTTTTCGCCGGTGACCCGATTTCCGCACGCCCGGTTGGCCGGGTCGAACGCACTTGGCGCTGGTGTCGAAAATATCCGCTCGCCGCCAGCGTGATGGCCGCCGTCATGATCGGATCGATCGTCGGATTCCCCTACCTTTCCCACCTTTCGACCTGGTTCGTCCGGACCACCGCGCTCGACAGCGCTCGCTTCGAGGCTGACATGCTCGAACGGATCAACACCTATTATAGTGAGGAAGTTGTCGGCAATCTCGATTTGGAAAAGTTCAAGGTTACCCACGAATACGCCAAAATGAAAAACGCCCTGCCCTTGCCAGCGACGTTCACGATCGATTCCGGCGATCGGATCAGCGCCGATGTCGAGGGGATGCAGGTTCGGCTCTACAGCGATTATCCGTGGCGTGAGGACGCCGGCCCAAAGAACGATTTCGAGCGAACTGCCCTTGTTCGCGTTAACGCGCGGAACCTGGAATATTACGAATTTCCTCAGCAGGA
>JBLHKS010000378.1:0-3848 GCA_047620505.1 Verrucomicrobiales bacterium
GCCGACCGAGGCGAAGTATATTCGAGTAAACGTGCTCAAGAGTTCCAGAGCGCAACCATGTATCGACGAACTTGAGATCTTCTCTGGCGACCAGGCGAAAAACCTTGCATTGCATTCCAACGGCGCTAAGGCAACAGCGTCTTCGCTCATTGAGAATCAAGAAAAGAAGCATCAGATCAAGTTCCTCAACGATGGGAAGTATGGAAACGCTCACAGCTGGATCGCGGCGAAGAGAACGGGTTGGGCACAGATCGAACTGCCGGCCACAACGACGATTGACCGCGTCGTTCTCTCTCGCGATCGTGGCGGCAGGATCCCCAGCCGAGTTCCCGTCTCGTTCGACATTCTCGTTTCCGTCGACGGTAATGAATGGAGGACGGTGAAAAAAGTGCGACCGAAAACTACGACCAAGGGCGCTGATCCCAAATCGCCGGCCGCAAAGAGAGCCGCTGTGCGCAGTGCCGAACGCAAAACAGCGGCGGCGGAGTCGAATATCGGTCAATCGGAAGACGTGCCGAACATCCTCTGGATCACAGTTGAAGACATGAGCCCGACTCTCGGATGCTACGGAGACAAATTCGCCCGTACTCCCAATCTTGACGCCTTCGCCGATGAGAGCATCCTTTATACCAACGCGTTTGCCGCCTCCCCGGTGTGCTCGCCGTCGCGATCGACGCTCATTACAGGAATGTTCAACTCCAGTATGGGGACGAACCAGATGCGATCATCAAACCACATCCCGACTGGCGTGAAAGGTTTCCCGTCCCTTCTTCGCAACGCAGGCTACTACACATCCAACAACGTCAAAACCGATTACAACTGCGCCGAAAACAAGCGACTGATCGAGGAGTCTTGGAACCTTTCATCGACCGAGGCACACTGGAAAGATCGGGAGTCGGGCCAGCCGTTCTTCTCCGTGTTCAACGACATGACGACCCACCAGTCACGCACGATGGTCTGGCCCTATCCTGTTTTTCAGGAGCACGTCCAGTCACGTTTGTCGAAGCAAGAGATCAGCAATCCTGAATCCGTCCCGCTGCCACCTTATTATCCGGACACTCCAGTCGTCCGCAAGACAGTTGCCCGGTTCTACGACTGCGTCTCGGTGATGGATAAGAACGTTCAGAGAATCCTTGACCAGCTGGAACAAGACGGACTCGCCGAAGACACGATCGTGTTCTTCTACTCCGACCACGGCTCGGGCATGCCGCGGCACAAACGCCTGCTGCTCGATTCGGGAATGCGGGTTGCCCTGATGGTTCGCTTCCCCAAGAAATACCAACACCTCGCTCCCGCAGCTCCTGGCACTCGGCTGGACCGGCTCGTCAGCTTCGTCGATTTTCCGGCCACAGTTCTGAATCTTACCGAGCAAGACATTCCGAACTACATGCAGGGAATTCCTTTCCTGGGACCCAATTCGAAAATCGAGCGAGAAACGGTTTACGGCACGCGTGATCGAGTCGACGAAGTGATGGAAATGGCGCGATCGGTGCGGGACAAACAGTTTCTGTACATCCGAAACTACATGCCCCATCTGTCTTACAACCAGCCCAGCGTCTTCTCCGACTTGAGCGAGATCAGGAAAGACATCACCGGCGCGGCAAAAGACAATTTCGCCTCGCTCACCGGTCCACAACGAGCCTATGCCGGTCCGCGAAAGCCCGTGGAAGAACTCTACGACTGCGTCGCCGATCCCGATAACATCGTCAACCTCCTCGCCGGCGAACTCAACACTCAACAGCAGACCGCTCTCGAAAGTCTTCGCGCAGCGTATTCCAAAACCCGCAGCAAGATTTTAGATGTTGGCGCTCTCCCTGAATCCGTGATGCGAGATTACGTTCGCGAAGAAGAAGCACCCATCCGCGATATTATGGAGGGGAAGACCAAACACGCGCCTGATCTCGATGCCGCATGGGCAGCCGCCGATGTCGTCGGGAAACGGAACCGGGAGTCGCTAGTCACCCATTTGAAAAGCTCGAATCCTGCGGAACGATACTGGGCGATCATCGGAATGAGGGTCGATTTCGCTGACGACCCCGCGCTCCACGACTTAGCCGCCAACCACCTGACTGACATCGCAGTCGACGTTCGAATCGAATCCGCCTCTTGGCTTGCAGAATCGTCAATTCACTATCGCGACCGCGCCCTCGAAACCCTCATTGGCGACACCGCACTGGACGACTGGTGGAGCGCCCTACGCGCTTGCCGCGCGATCGAACTATTGGGGCCGAAAGCAAAATCACTTCTTCCCCGGATGAAGGAACTTTACGCGAATCATCGGAACCAAAAAGGCGATCAAAGTTTCTTTCTCGCGTTCTCGTCCGGAGCCCTTCTCGAACAATTCGGTGCCGAAACGATTCCCTGGGACTTCGCTCCGGGTACGGGCGGATTTTCTGCCGATCCCGATAAAAAGAAAACAGAATCCGCGGACGAGGCTGGCTTCACTCCCATTTTCGATGGCAAGAGTCTCGATCAATGGGATCACCGTCAAGGTGCATGGGAAGTTGCGGATGGCGCCATCTCCTGTACCGGGGCCGAGAAGACTCGAAACTGGATCATCTGGCGCGGCGGCTCTCCTTCCGACTTCGTCCTCCGTCTGGACTTCAAATATGAAGCCGGCAACTCCGGTGTTCAAGTCCGTAGTGATGACCAGGGCGACCACCAGGTTTTCGGTTACCAGGTCGAAGTTGCTCCGCAGAAAAAAATGGGCCTCTGGCATCACTCGCTCCTGACGAAAGACGACCCATCCCACGGGGCGCGTTTCTTCATGGCGACTGCCGGTCAGGAGGTTGTGATTACGACCGAAGGGAAAAAGTCCGTCAAGCAAGTTGCCACCAAAGAAGAGATCGTGGCTCACTGCCGACCCCAAAGTTGGAACACCATGGAGATCATCGCCCAAGGCAACACCCTGACTCAAAAGATCAACGGTGTCGTCTTCGCCAAAGTCTTCGATGACGACAAGCGAATGTCGCGCCGCAAGGGTGTGATCGCTCTGCAGGACCACGGCAGAGGCTGCCAGGTCGCTTTTCGAAACATCCGCATCAAGGAATTATCAAGCGACGCAAAGTGAAGACAATGGCCACCGCGGTTCCACATAGAAAGAAATCCATGAGCAAATTTATCCTCACCTTCATTATTTGCACCCTCTGCTGCAACACCAATAGCTCGGCAGAAGACGGCGATACGTCAAAGCCCAATATCATCGTGATTCTCGCCGATGACCTCGGCTGGGGAGATGTTTCGTGTAACCAACCGAAGAAAGGCAAAGTGCAGACGCCGGCGATCGACGCTCTGGCTGATGGCGGGATGCGATTTACCAACGCTCATGCGCCCCATGCGGTATGCACACCGACTCGCTATTCACTTCTCACCGGTCGCTATTGCTGGCGCACTTACCTTCGCGAGGGGGTGCTTCCCGGATACGGCAAGCCGCTGATTCCGCCGTCTCGCACGACGATCGCTTCGGTGATGAAAAGCCAAGGCTATGCGACGGCCGCCTTTGGCAAATGGCATATCGGCCTCGGCTGGAAACCGATCAAGGGTGACCCCGGAGACTTTCATTTTGGCTCTCATCTTCACGGACCTGGTGGAGGTGAAGGTCTTGCAAAAGTTAGCCGACGAGTTGACCACAGCGCCCCGATTGCAGGCGGACCTATCGAACTGGGCTTTGATTCTTTTTTTGGCACGCCATCCAATTGCACCAGAATTCCGGTCTTCATTCGCGATGACCGAGTCATCAACAATCCTAAACGCGGCAAGTCCGGGCTGATGACTGATCCCGCAGTGGATCGCCAGACGGTCGACGATCTCTATGTAGACGAAGCGGAAAAATTTATTAAGTCGTCTGT
>JBLHKS010000379.1:0-3829 GCA_047620505.1 Verrucomicrobiales bacterium
GCCCGTCCCCGGTCGACCTGCCGAGCTATGCCAGGGACGGGCTGGAAGCGCATCCTACCAAAGCCTCAATCTGGATAGACGAATTCGTTCAAGTTGAAGATCACGCGGCACATTTCCTCGAGCGGTTGTTCGTTGCGAAACGTTCGCATCGCCGTCATTTCATCAATGCTCGGGTTACGGCTGAGAGCAAGGCGGTAGGCCAACTCGATCTGCGTCTCGAGATCGTCGCCGGCCTCGGCGCGAAGCCGGTCCGCGAAATGTTTCGACTGCCGCACCGCGAAATCGCCGTTGAACAGTGTCAGGGCCTGCGTGGGCACGGTCGTCACGGCGCGTTTGGGCGAAGTTTGGGTCGTGTCGCAGAGGTCGAGCACTTCGAGCATCGGCACGAGCAGCGAGCGCTTGATGAAGGCGTAGACCGTGCGCCGCGAGGCAGCGTTTTCATCAAACTTGGGCCAGATCGATTCCTTGTCGGCGTGGTTCAAGAGTGCGTCGCGCGGGACGAACGGGTGCATCGCCGGGCCGTGCATTTTGCGATCGAGCCGACCGCTGACGAAGAGCATCGAATCGCGGATCGCCTCGACTTCGAGCCTGCGAAGTGGCATTCGCCAGAGATGGAAGTTCTCGGGATCCTCAGCCGCGTATTCCGGATTCGTCGAGCGGCTCATCTGGTAAGCTCGGCTGGTCATGATTTTTCGGTGCAGCTTTTTGAGCGACCAATCCGCGTCGTGCACGAACCAGTGCGCGAGCCAGTCCAGCAGCTGCTGATCAGTCGGCCGCTCGCCGATCAGGCCGAAATCGTTCGGCGTCCGCACGAGCGCCTCGCCGAAATGCCACTGCCAGACGCGGTTGACGATCACGCGAGCGGTTAGCGGATTGTCGTCGCTCGCGATCCAGCTCGCCAACGTCAACCGACGCTTCGTAGTGTGCTTGTCAGGATCCGGAAAGTTCGGCTGGGCGCTGACGAGCACGGCGGGAACCGCAGGAGTGACCGCATCGCCTGGATTTTCCGGACTGCCGCGGTTGAGCAATTTCGTCAGGCGATCGAAGCCCGGTTCTTCCTCGAAAAAGTAGCCCTGCTCGATTTTTTCCGGCGTCGCCGCCTGCAACTCGGCGATGCGCTCCTCGTGCTGCTTGACCTTCCGCTTAATTTTGGCCGGCAGCGCCTTTTCCACCTCGGCCTCCATCGCGGCCAGGCTCTTTTCAGCCAGCTTCTTTTCATCGGCGTTTCGCTGCTTCGCTTCCTTCTGGAAAACCGCGCGAACCTCAGCCGAGAGGTCGCCGCCGTCGTCCTTCAGGAATTTCATCGCGAAGTCGCCCCGCAGTTTGTCCTTCGCTTTTTGCTCAACCTCGATCGCCTTGTCGCGAGCGACCAGCTTTGCCCGAACTTCCGGCGGAGCGGCGTAACGCGTCAGCTCAGTCCGCCCGGCTTGCGGACGCTTCAGCGGATCAAAAACGGCGACCATGCTGTAGTAGTCGATTTGCGTTAGCGGGTCGAATTTGTGATCGTGGCAGCGCGCGCAGCCCATGGTTAACCCGAGAAACGCCTGGCTGGTCGTGTTGACGATGTCGTCGAGCTGATCGAATCGATCGACTGCAAAATCAGCCGGCTCATCGTCCCACGGGCCAAGGCGATTGAAGCCGGTAGCGAGCACGGTTTCAGCCGTCGCGTCCGGAATTTCGTCGCCCGCGAGCTGTTCGACGATGAAACGATCGAACGGCCGATCTGCGTTGAGCGCGCCGATCACGTAATCGCGGTAACGCCAGACCTCAGGCTTCGCGCGATCCCGTTCATAGCCGTTCGAATCCGCGTAACGCACGACGTCGAGCCAGTGGCGCGCGTAACGCTCGCCGTAAGCGGGTCGACTGAGCAGATCGTCAATCAACGCGGCCCAAGCTGAAATCTTGAACCCGTCCTGCTCTTCCAAAGTCGGCGGCAGGCCGATCAAATCCAGATGCGCGCGTCTCAGCAGCTGCTGGGGAGTCGCGTCTGGATTCGGCGTCCAGCCGCGCGCTTCAAGCTTCGCCAGAATGAAATGATCGATCTCGTTTCGCGGCCAATCCGCGCTTTTGACCGCTGGAATTTCAGGCCGCGCCACCGCTTGAAAAGCCCAGTGCTCCTCGGGTTTCGCTGGGATGATTTCGTCTTCCGGATACGGCGCGCCCGCTGCGATCCAGGCTTTGAGCAATTCGACCTGCTTAGCTGAGAGTGGCGTCCCTTCCGGAGGCATTCGTTCGTCCGGATCATCGGTTGTCAGGCGGAAAATCAGCTCGCTTTCGGCTGGCGCGGACATTTCAAGGATCGAAGCGCCGTCGGCTCCGGCATGAATCAAAGAACCGGCGTCGAGCCGCAATCCGGCCTTCTGCTTCAGACTTCCGTGACAATTCCAGCACCGATTCTTGAGCAGCGGCTTGATCTCCTCGGCGTAATCCGGGGGCGCGGAAATTCCGAAACCTGCTGTCAGAAACAGCGCGATCGGGATCACGGCTTTGAGGTTTAAGGACATCGTTGAGAGCAAGGATGCGGCCTTTTGAGTGATTCCAGCAAGCAAAACGTTTCGGCAAACGACGAATCATCAACTCGGCAGCTGCTGAAAATCCCCCCAAATTTATAAGATTGACTCTATTTAAAATAAATATCATAATTTCTATAACTTTCTACTTGCGAAAAGTTTAGGTCTCCGTAATTTCGGTGAAACCCAATATCCAACTCCTATGAAGAAACTCATTTTTGTCCTCAACGATCACGCCGAAGTCGGCAAGACCAGCGTCGCAGCTGCGCTCCGCGGTTACCTCCGAGATCAAGAAGGCTTCGACACTCACCTCGTCAGCATCGTCGTCGGCGATGATCCGGACCGCGATGCCGCGCCGCGAATTCACGATGAAATCAAAGATCTGGCCGGCGTTAAGAAGGCCGACTGGCTCTACAAAATGGTCGCAAAGCACGACGTGACGATCTGCGATGTCGAATCCGGAAATGCCAGCGTTCTCGTCGATCTTTACCATCGGAACGATCTCGAGCTCGAGCTGAGCGATCATGATATCGATCTGACGATCGTCACTCCGGAAGTCGAGGAAGCCGAGTGCCATGAAGAGATGTGCAACATTTCCAGCGCGCTTTCCGGACACGCAGATTACATCGTCGCTCGAATTCCGCATGACCAATTCAACAGTCCGCTTGAGGCCTGGGAAGAAAGCGATGCGTTCGATGAATTGGCTTATCTCGGCGCGATCGTCGTTGAATTTCCTCGCCTCACCGACAAAATCCAGGACCGGCTCGAAGAGGCCGAGCTCGAAATTCCTGAAGCGATGGCCGCTGATCTGGAAGCCCTGCCCGAAGAGATTTCCATAATGATTGCCGATTGGCGTCGCCGTTTCCGAGTCGAGATCGAGCACGCCGCCGACTATCTTTATCCGGCTCGTAGCCGCCGCGGCTTGCCGATGGCTGCTTCTGCCTGAAACACGGACACGCCGCCGTTTTCGGATCCCCGGCTAAGCCGGTGCGTCTGGAATCGGCGGCGTTTCGATGTACGCCGTCGGGTCCTCGATTCCGGCGAGAATGAAAGCTTCGCGCCGCTCGACACACGTGCCGCAGGTCCCGCAATGAACCTCGCCGCCTTTGTAGCAGGACCAGGTCTGCGCAAAATCGACTCCAAGCTCCGCGCCACGCGCCGCGATCGCTGTTTTGTCCATCGCGATGAATGGGCGAAGCAGCTTAACTTCGGCGTAAGTCCCGAATTTCATCGCATCGCCCATCGCCTGCATGAACGGCTCGCGACAATCCGGATAAATCGCGTGATCGCCGGAATGCGCCGCGATTACGAGGCCCTCG
>JBLHKS010000380.1:0-3809 GCA_047620505.1 Verrucomicrobiales bacterium
ATCGGCCTCGAAAAATACTCGGATTTCGAACCCCGTCCGACGAGTTGAATCTACATCTTAACTAACACGTTGATCGAAGCTCTGCTCGAACTATATTAAAACGTTGCACTTCAAAATTGAATTCAGGAACTTTAAAAACCCGAAAATGGAGTGGAAGCGCCTAGTGAAATGAACTTCTGCACAAATTTTCACAAATACCCACGAATGCTCACAAATCTCTGAAATGAATATTCAAACCAACAACTGGCAAATGAGCCGCCGCCACATGCTTCGCGGCATTGGCGCAAGTATCGCGTTGCCGATGCTGGACTGCATGCACGCTGCGGGGTTGCCGAAGCCCACGCCGCCGAAACGAAGCGTCTTCATCTACATACCCAATGGCGTCAACACATTGACTTGGCAGATCGAAAAAGCGGGCGTCGATTACGAATTCACTTCTCCGCTGCAATCTCTGGAACGTCACCGCAACGAAGTCACGCCAATCAGCGGCCTGCACCATCCGCTAGTTCTCGGCAAGGCACACAATTGCGATCAGGTCTGGCTCACTGGCGCGGCGGTTCCGAGGGATGGCGGAGCCTTCCGCAACACCGTCTCGGTAGATCAGTTGATGGCCGAAGTTCAGGGTGTTTCGACTCGCTATCCGTCCATCGAAATGGCAGTCGACGGATTCTCGTTAGCGTGGTCGCGCGATGGAATTAAGATGCCAGCCGAGCGCAATGTGAAATCAATTTTTGAGCGGCTTTTTGGCGAAGAAAAAGGCGGGAAAGACGCGGTTCGCCGGCGATTGAATCGGCGCGGGAGCATCCTCGATGCCGTTCTCACTGACGCGAAGAAGGTCAACCAGAACCTCGGCTCGGAAGACCGCAGCAAGCTGGACGAATACCTTTCCGCAGTGCGCCAAGTGGAAGAACGGACTGAAAAAGCCGATGCTTGGCTCGATGTCCCGCGGCCAGAATTGGATGGCGCGACTGCTGGCAAGTTTACGCGGAAAATGGATCAGAATCAGGTCGGCGAATATCATCGTGTTTTCTATGATCTGATGGTCCTCGCGTTTCGCACCGACATGACGCGCGTCATCACCTGCATGATCGGCAGTGAGGCCAACGGCGGGGCGATTCCGGACCTCGGTATTTCGCAAACGCGCCATGGCCTCTCTCACCATAACGGAGATCCTGAGCAGTTGCGTCGCCTGACCCAGACCGACACGTTTCACGTCGAGCAACTCAGCTATCTCCTCGATCAGCTCAAGGCTCACGAAGAAGACGATGGAAGCCTTTTAGATACAACACAGGTCCTCTGGGGCAGCGGCATGTCCTACGGTCACAGCCACGGAAACGCGAACTTGCCGACGATCTACGCAGGGGGCAAGAAACTTGGCGTGAAGCATGGCCAGCACCTCGACTATAACCTGCCGACCATTGGAAAATATAACGTCGCGGTCGCGGGCGAGCACTACAAGATCTGCGGACGGCCCGTCGATAGCGATGCGCGGCTGAGTAACTTGCTCTTGACGATGCTGCAGCGTTCCGGCGTCGAAACGGAGCAATTCCAAGACAGTCTTGGCGTGGTTTCAGAGGTCGTTGCTTAAATGCTGGCAAACATGCGAATTCTTATTCCGTTTCTCCTCATTGCAGCCGCCTTCGCGGATGAACCCGCTGCGTTCCGCACGGACGAAGGCTCGGACAAAACACTGCCATGGTTTCAACCTGTGGAAGGTGAATTTCCGCCCGAGGGCTCGGCGCACTACATCACTGGCGAGCTTCTCAAGGTCGATCATTTTGAGCGCCAGTTTGTGATTCGGGTGGATCGCAATGATTCCCAGCAGCGCGGAGTTTGGGACCTGCCGTTGCCGCTGGATATGTTGCCCTACGGCTCCATCTACTACAATGGGGCCCCAGCTGCGTTGTGCGATATTCCGCTGGGGACTCACCTCCACACCTTGTGCTATGTTAAGGATGAAAATGACGAGCGCCCGCCGTTAGCAATCTTCCATGACCGGGTTTCACCCGAGGTGGATTTTCGGCGCTGCATCCGCGTGGAAGATGATTTCAGTTACCGGGCGAAGCGACAGGAGATCTGGAAGATTGACCATGTCGATCTCGAGGCCAAGAAGCTAACTGCGATGCTTCTGCACGAGGGCAAGGCGGTAGGTGAGCCCAAAGTCTTCGACCTCCTGAATAGTACCAGTGTGTATAAAGAAAATGGTTTCGGAACGCTCGAATCACTGGCCAAGGATCAGTTGGTGCAATTCAATCTGACTTGGGTCGGTCTCTACGGCCCGGGCCGGGTTCGCGAGATTTGGCTCGACGAAACCAGTCAGAATCTGGCGACCGCTCATCAAATGGAACGCCACCGCCTTCATATTCGTGAACGCGGCTTGCCGGGCTGGGTAAGGGCCGTCGACAATGAAACACAGATCGTTACGATCACGTTTTTCGATGGTCTGGATCAAGCTCTATTCAAAGAGCTCGCCAACATCAATCCCGAGCCCCTCGGTTGGCCGACATCCGGCGGAGCGAAAGACGACCTCGCCCCCAAAGGGACCATCGCAGTCGCCCGCCAAAGCCTCATGACCTACGATCCGACGAATGATCGCAAAGGCGGCAACATTCTCAAAACCGGCGAGGTCCCGGCTGTGCCCGGTTGCAGTGGTGTGGAGATTGAAGTGGAATGCGGCATGCTCCTCGAAGGTTTTCGCCCGACGAAAATCGTTCGGGTTTACCCTGCCAGCTGGCCATTCGTCACGGTGCCTAAAGAGGAATCATTCCACGGACAGGAATGAAGAAATGACATGATCCCGCCTCTCCGCATCCAACTTCTCGCGCTCCTCATCACGCTAACCGCACAGCCGCTGTTCGCCCAAGCCCAAGGCGAGTTCCCAAAAACGGCCGAAAAATTCGAGGTCGCCGGACACAAAGCCTTCCTCTACGCCGCGCCCAAACCTGCTGAGGGCAAGCCGTGGCTGTGGTATGCGCCGACGTTGAATGGGGTCTCGCTCTTCGGGCGGAAGATGTATTTCGAGGCCTTGATGGATTCGGGCATCAGCCTCGCTGGATTTGATCTCGGTGAGGTGCGGGGCTCACCGGAGAGCACGGCGAAGTTCCACCTGTTTTACGAAGACATGGTGAAGCGCGGTTACTCGCCGAAGCCGATTCTGCTCGGCCAGAGTCGCGGTGGAATCATGACGCTCGCATGGGCGTTTCGGCATCCGGACAAAGTGCGGGCTTGGGTAGGCATCTATCCGGTATGCAATCTCGCCAGCTGGCCCTTGGTGCGTAACGAAGCTGCTACGCTAGCTGACTTTGATATGACGAAGGAAGCGCTTACCGCGAGGCTCCCGGAGTTCAATCCAATCGACAATTTGAAGGGTCTCCTCGCCAACAACGTTCCCATGTTCGTCGTGCATGGTGACTCCGATGCGGTTGTGCCCTACGATCTAAACACCGGTTTGCTCAAGGAGCGCTACGAAGCTGGCGGCGGCCAGATCATTGTGAAACTGATCCCCGGCGAAGGTCACAAGGTCGGTCCTTCGTTCTTCGAGTGTCAGGAGTTGGTGGATTTCGTGTTGGCGAATCGAGGCGTGAGTCCGTGAAGGCTGCGACATCTCAGAAGGGTGAACCTGAGGATGAAGCCAATGCCTTCCCACGCTGACTTCCGGCCTCCAGCCGGAGCCCAATGCCAATGAGGTGCGGTAGATTCCTGGACCAGTGGATAACCCACTAACTAAATGAAGAAGACGCGAAAACGATTTACCGAAGAGTTCAAAGCGCAGGCAGTCGAGCTGGCCAGATCCGGCCGTGGCGTACCTG
>JBLHKS010000381.1:0-3797 GCA_047620505.1 Verrucomicrobiales bacterium
CTTTCCACGGACTTTCCAATCCCAGTAACAAAGCATAGTGATGGCCGAGGCTTTTCATTCATACACTCTACTACGATGCTTTCAGCTGCCACGATATTTCCTGAAGAGCCCGGAAAACAAGAGTAATCCGCCCGGTCCGCGGTAGGTGTGAGCGGCGATGACATCCAGCAGCTGCTGGCGAAGGCCGGTTCCCTGAAACCACTCGTTGACCGTTCCTTCTTCGATCACAATCGGGTTGGACTGGAAGTAGTTTTCTTCCCAACGCGCAAGGAAACCGTAGAGACTCGCGCGTCCTTGCGGCGAGATGGCGGCGACGATGTCAGCTTGCGGAAAAACGCGGGTGTCAGTATTGTTGCCGATGAAGCGGCCTTCGGAATTGATACGGATGATCTGTTCGTTCGTCAGACCGGCTTCGCGGAGCGCTTGCTCAATCCCTGATGCGGACGTCTCGCCGAAAAACCAGTCGGTGCCTTTGGACGGCGCTCCCAGCAACTGGACAAACCGCTCGGGTGCCTGGATGAAGATCGGGTAGGTTTCGAGTTGACCCCAAGCGGGAGTTTGCGGCGTTTGCAGCTCGAATTCTACCTTTGGAATCTCAAGCGGCGGCAGGAGATTCACGCCTTGTTGAGCCATTCCGGGCGTGGCAATCCCGGCAAGAACGGAGAGGGCAATCGTAACTGTTTTCATGTGCCTGCGGGATTGTTTGGGAGTTGTGCCGAAGGGGCGCGCCGCCGGAAAACGTGCACTTCCATTTCTCCGTGATGGCTGTAGCGAGCAAGCATATCTTCACGCCGCATGATCAACCATGGAAACAGGTTGCTGTTCCCGTTTTTGGTAAAGACCAGATCATCCGCGATCAAGACGTAAGCATGGATGAAACCAAAGGTCTGATTCTGAAGAACAAACGTGTCACCGAATGTGTGCGGCGCGCCTTCAGGAACCTGCTCGAATTTTTCCGGGGTGATGTAGAACGAGACCGAAAGATTATCGTGAATGCGCTGATTCGGCTGAGGTTCGAAGAAATTCAGGGCTGCCCAGAAGCAATCCGGATACTCCATATGAAACGTGTCGCGAAAATTGGTGTAGCTGCCGAGGTATTTGCGCGGGTTTGGCGGAAGCAGATGGAAAATGTCGACGAACTCGGCTCCGGGAGCGTCGCGAACGGATTCAAGCAACGGCCTCAAGTCGCGGTCAGGGTCTGGCCCGGACCAGTAATTTGCGAGCGCCTCGATGTCTGCGTTCGGTCCAACACGAAGGCGCGGAATGACGGAGCGAGTTCGGCAGAGGGCGCGAACAACTCTGCGCTGCATGCCTGGGTCGCTTATTTGGCTTAGCAAAAACGGCGTGTCTGCGATTTCGCGTAGGCCACCGTGCTGGTAGGACAGGCGCTCAATTAACTCAATAATCTCGATCGGAAAATCCCGAGCCATGACACGGAAATCGCCACGTTCAATTCCGAAAGTGGACTGTGCGAACTGACCTTGAGGGTGATTGCGTAACACCGCGTAGAGACGGGCTCGAACTTCCGGCAACAGGCCGAGGATCAAGCCGTCGGGAGGAGTCAACTTTGCTCCTTGAGCTGTCTGACTCCAAAGATTGTCTGCCGTCGCCAGATCCAACAACTCGTTGGAAACCCCGCTACTGCGCATAAGCGCGACAGCAGCTGCTCGTGTCATTCCTTCGAAAGTCCATTCGGTCGTCGTGCTCAGATGCGGAGCCCTGATACGACCGTCTGGCACTTCGAGAATGGTTTCATAATACTCGATCTCGCCCCACGGCCCCGGGCTCGCACTGGTCACGGCCTCCTGAGCATCAAGACAGGCTGAAAAAGCCAGTATGATAGTTGGTGTCAGTAGGAGAAATGCCGCCCGGTGCATAGAATTACGAGATGAGTAAGCAGCTTTCGGACCAATGTTGAATAAAATTCAGAATCCCGCCGAAAACGGCATATAAGAGGTTGGTTATCTCAATTTTCGGAGTCTAAAGACCCGATAGCTCTTCGATTTAAGGCTCCAATGAGTCCGATTTTCGATTCGGTCCGGATTTGAACTGCTCCTTCGATAATCCGTGCTTACGCATCTTCGTAAAAAGCGAACGAGGCTGAATTCCCGCTAAATCGGCGGTTTTGCCAACGCGGCCTCTGGTTTGCTCCAGCAGCTGCTGAAAATAAAGATTCTCAAGACGCTCGACAGCGGCTTCCCGAAGCCCGGCCCAATCCATCTCTCGCCAGTCATCCGGCAGCGTCAGCGCCTCCCTCGAATGTTTGGCGATCAGCCGCGCCCCGCCGCTTGTGGACACCGAATCCGGAAACTCTTCCACCGCCAATTCGTCGCCATCCGAGAGCAAAACCGCTCGCTCAACCGCATTGGCGAGTTCGCGGACATTGCCGGGCCATTCATAGCGAGACAACAGATCCATGACGCCCGGCGCAACTCGCAAGTCACCCTTGTTCAGCCGCAGGGCAAAACGCTCGACATATTCGTTTACCAGACCTGCGATGTCCTCGCGGCGCTCGCGCAAAGCCGGAATCCGCAACGTCACAACCCCTAACCGATAGAACAAATCCTGCCGAAACTGACCCTGCCGAATTTTCTCCTCAAGATCCCGGTTAGTTGCGGCAATCACCCGCACGTTGACTGGCGTCACGCTCTCTCCCCCAAGCCGCCGGATCTCGTATTCCTGCAGAACGCGCAGGAGTTTGACCTGCACGTGAATCGGGATTTCGCCGATTTCATCGAGGAAAATCGTCCCCCCATGCGCCTGCTCAAAGAATCCGCGCCGCGCTCGGCTCGCCCCGGTAAATGCGCCTTCTTCATGCCCAAAAAGCTCGCTTTCGAGCAGCGTCTCCGGCAGGGCTCCGCAGTTGACCGGAACAAACGGACCATCCGATCGCGGGCCTTCGTTATGAATCGCATTGGCCAGCAGCTCCTTGCCCACGCCGGTTTCGCCGAGGATCAAAATCGAGCTTTCCGTCGGCGCGACGCGATTCGCGATGTCAAGAAAGGCCTGCATCGTTGGACTCTTCGATACAAAGTCGGACAACCGCACATCTCGGCTGGATCGCTCGGCGCCGATTCGGTTCATCTGCCACTCAATGCGCCGGTCCACGATCGAACGGATTGCGTCGGCCAGAACATCGTTCGACGCTTCGTCGTCCAGCACAGCTCCGCAGCCCGCGGCAAGCAACTCAGTTCGGCGCTCGGGACCGATTCCATCGTCGAATACAATGATTTCCGGCTGCTCCGGCAGGAGGCGAAGTTGCTGAATTGAGCTGAGCGCCGGATCAGGGAGCTGCACCCGGTTCACGAGGACGAGATCCGCGCTGCCGGCAGAAATTCGGTTCCAGAGGTTCCGATTTTCGCGAACTACGGAAACGTGGACTTCCGCCTCCCCAAGCACGGTACGGAGCTTTTTTCTGAGTTCAGAGGACTGGACAGCGAGAAGTGCGCGAAGGAGCATGGCAGACTCTCAACTAACTCCGCCTATCCGGACTTTGAAACTCCGAAAATAGGGAAGATTCCCACAGGCTACATCATGCCGAGCGCGGCATTCACGGTGAAGAAAAACCAGTGAATCAATACTCGATGCTCGATAAGAAACCTGAGGTTGGCGACGTTGTTTTTGGTCGAATCAGCCAGATAAGCCGTCACCAGCGGCTGAAAAATCGCTCACGCCGCATTCACCAGATCAACGTCGGAGCCAGCTCTCTTTTCTTTGAAGAAGGCGTCAGGCAAGCAATCATGAATATCGGCAAGCCGATTGGCCGACTCAAGGGATAGCGGTCGTTATTCTTGATT
>JBLHKS010000382.1:0-3791 GCA_047620505.1 Verrucomicrobiales bacterium
GGCCAGGACCGAATTTGTCCATCGCCTTGCCATCGCGAAAAAACACGGCCTCTTGGCTCTCTTGAACCACGAGTTGCGCGCCGAACTTTATGTCAGCCGAGCCTTGCGGAGGAATTCGATGAACCAGCGAGCGATTGGATTGATCAAAGTACTCAATGACTTCCAGTTGTAAGCCCATCCTAGTGTCCGTTCTGTAGAAGTATTATTCACCAACGCCTTGGAGCAGATCCTCACGACACTCCAATTGCGTCTCGGCGTCATCAATTTTACGAATTAAGTCGGCTGCGATCGCGGCGGGACTGTCATCGCCACCCTTGGGTGTCGACAACGCCTCGATGGCCTCAGCGAGCGACTCGGTCTGTTCATGAAGTTGCATGTCCAGCGCATACGCTTGGTCAAGCTTTTCCTCGTCGACGCGAACGAAATCGAAAAAGCCGCTAGCCCCGCGGACTTGCGCGCGAATCTTGCCGATTAGCGTATCCAGCCGCGTTCGAATTCTCTCGATTTCGGTTAAGCCGTCCAGTTGCGCTGCGTTCACCAGCTGGCGAAGATAATCGTCGATTCCCGACTTGGATCGTTGAAGTCGCTCGGCAATCGACTCACGAAGCAGGTGATCTGCTTCGCGCCGGTAGCCACGCTCGAGGTACCCGCGAAAACCAGGTATTTTTCGACCAATGGACTCAATCCAATTCCGGTCATCTGAGTGTTTTTGGGGGTCAGGCACCAAATGGCTCCTACTTCATGACGGACGTGGCTTTTATGACGGACGGCGGCTCGTGGCTTGATTATAGAGGTATGCGACAACTTGGAAAGCGCGCCGGAGGTGAATCAAGGCGATTGGAGATTAGGTCGGCTTTCCGAGCAGATCAGGGCGCGATGGAATGTCGCCGAATTCTCCGAATTCGGTTTACTTTCGAGCTCTCTGAGCTCGACGCGCCGGCGATGGATTTCGCTGATTGGTCGATTGGGAGTGCAAATCTGCGCGTCCGAATTCGGCCCAACGCCGTGTCGGATGTTTCCCGCCGACTCTTAGAAGCCGCTCTTAGAAGAACGACCGCGCGCGGCTCACGATCGAGCCTTTGGGCGGCGTTGCCGGATTCTCGCCGCGGACGAAACTCCGCCAGAGCGCGAAGTTGTTACCGTAGTCGCGTCCGGAAACGGTGCGGAGTGAGTCGATGGCCCGGATTTGCACCGCTGGATCTGTGTGATCGAGGAATTCACCCAACGCGGTAATGGTGGTTCCACCGGGGAAGTTACTCAGTTCTCGAATCGCTGCGATCTGAACATCGACGCTCTCGTCTTTCAGCATCGCCACTAATCGCTGCTGAGCGGCCTCGTCAGCCTGCCATCGGCAAGCCTCGGTTGCGGATACGCGAACAGCCCAGTCCTCGTCGACCATTGCCAAACCGATGCCAGTCGAAGCCAGTGACGAGGGGAAACGTCCCAACGATCGAGTCGCGGTCGCCCGCAAGAGCGGATTTTTGCTTTCGCGGATTAGGTCGGTCAATTGCGTCGCCACGCTCAGCTGTTCCTCAGGGGAATACTGCTCTGCGCCGTAACCGATGCGCCGGATTTCTTCGACCCGTTGGTGAAATGGAACGATATACCGGTCATCCTCCGGCCATTCTCGCAGCACGAGGACGGGATTCATCCAGGAGAGTTCGGCGCAGCCTGTGAAGGCCAAAACGATTAACAGCAGGAATATAGGCGAAAGGACGAACCTTGGCGGTGATTTTTGGGGAGCCTTCATAGTCATCCATTACTTGAGGGCAGTCATGCTTGGTTAGAACGGCGGGGAACTGTAGCAAACCAGCAATGACTCCGCCAGGGAGATTTGAGGATTTGGCCAGGAGTACGAATGCCGTTCTTCCTTGAAACTCGTTTCCACTACGGCATGATCCTCCAAACGGTTCGGAAGCGGTCTGCAGGTGGCGCTTTGAACCGCTTACGTAAAAAGATGAGAAGCAAGGAAGGACGTGCAGGCCATCAAGTCCGATCTAAACTCCCGAACTGGTCTGGTCGATACATAGGGCAGCGTCTAGCCTCCCCAGGCTCCATCAGCCTCATTCTTCGACCGAATTCGTTATTACGCTTAGATTTCACCTTAATTCCACCTTGATTTCGGAAAGTCTCTCGCGGACTTCGTGCGCAGCGCCTCGAAAGTAACTCCTGGATGCCATTGATGATACGTACAACTATTTCGTTTCTCGTCCTTTTCGCGGGATTTGCGGTCATGGCTCGAGCGGTCTTCCGCGACGAAGCGCCCGCCCCATCACTTGAAATTGCTCCGCCAGGAAATGCCGACGCTTCCCAGGTTAATGGCCCGCGTGACGATTCCCAGACTGCACCGTCCAACGGCGACGCTTCATCATCAAGAGTTGAGAAAGCCGCAGTAGGTCCACCGATCAGCGATTCGCGAAACAACGCATTTCGTGACCGAACGACCGGCCTGGATGTAGTGTGGGCGATGACGCTTGCTGAACCCAGTTCCGACGAACCCAGTTCCGACGAACCCAGTTCCGACGAACCCAGTTCCGACGAACCGAATGCGGAAGCCACGAAGCCGGCCCAGGTTGTTGACGAGTCCGAAGAAGAAACTCTCGCGGAAGTCGCAGATTTAAGGAGCGGCACCTCCTACCGAATCGAGTCACTCGAGGCGGAGGCGAGTCGTGATGAATTTGGGTCTCCTCGGAGCTTCTCAACGAGCATGCTCGAACGCCGGGAACGGATTCGCGATACGCTCGCCTACTACATGGTCCGTCCAGAAGACGCCGCAACCCGTAGTCCGTGGGGCGTGATGCACGCGATTATCGCCTTCGGTGTGGAGACTCCATTGCTGGTTGGTGGCGAAGAGGTGAACGCTGTTGGTTGGCTGTGCTGGAACCGGCCCTGCCGAGGCATGCAGCTGTTTCGGGCACGTGACGGGAAGATTAAGACGCCTATCGGGCCCGGATTTCAAGGTCATGAGGGGCAGTTTCTAGCAATGATGGCCCAGTCAAAGGTGAAGTCGGACTTTCCGATGCGCATCGGCGGCTATGACTTCACCATCCAGGATTTGGTGCGGTTCGAGCAGGAGACGTGCCGGCCTAAGAGTGAGTTGACTTTCAAGCTGATTGGGCTCGTGCACTATCTAGATTCCGATGCGGAATGGGAATCAAGCACTGGTGAGAATTGGGATATCCCGCGTTTGATTGAGGAAGAACTCGCTCAGCCAGTGATCGGCGCTGCTTGCGGTGGCACTCATCGAATGATGGGGTTCAGTTATGCTGTGCACAAGCGACGTCAGCGGCATGAGGCATTTACCGGCCAGTGGTTGCGAGCTGAGAAATTCGTCGATTCGTATATCGATTACACCTTCCGGCTGCAAAATCGCGATGGCAGCTTCAGCACCGATTGGTTTCGCGGCCCCGGAAACCTTGGCAAGTTGGACCGAAAGCTCCAGACGTCAGGGCACATGTTGGAATGGCTGATTTTCTCGCTTCCGCAGGAGGATCTGATGGATCCTCGAGTTGCCCGTGCTGTCGATTTCGTTAACTCGGCCTTGTGGAACAGCCGCGGTGACAAGTTGGAGGTAGGGCCCAAAGGGCACGCGTTGAAAGCACTCGCTTTGTACGACGAACGGGTTTTCGGTGGTAAGCCAGGCAGCCGAAAATCGTCCTTTGCCAAGCGAGCGAAAACTCTGTCGCGATGACGTCACGCGATCGACTTCCAATGCACGCGTCGCTGCGAATTAGGCCATCGTGAATCGGTCGGATCCGGCGAGTTGTCCGCAGTTTACCGGTTGCCTGAAA
>JBLHKS010000383.1:0-3772 GCA_047620505.1 Verrucomicrobiales bacterium
TCATGATCGTGGGTTGGAAATCGTGAGGGTTTCGTAAAGAGAAGCGCCGATTCGTTTGCGACCAAGGACGATGTGGTCGTCGTGGACGTGGAGCAAGTGAATCGAACTCATGTTGTCCGTTAAAATGTGTGCAGTTGACTCGAACATCGCGAAACCGTTGCGATGCCGATGTCCAAAAAGAAAACCAGCGACCTTGTGCTCGATCAGCATCGAAAGCACTTCAGAACCGCCGGCATTCGGAAGCAAATTATTGCCGAAAACCGGTAACGCCGGGTAGTGAGCGGCGACGAAAACAAATCGTTTATCTGCGCAAGCCTCGAGCTCTTTGCGAAGGTACTCGACTTGTTCTGCATCGGCACGCGTCGTTAAAAATGGAATCGTGATGAAAGCCGAATCGCCAATCTCGACTCGCTGGCGCGGCGGGCTGCCGGTGTACTTTTCGAACAACGCCGTCGGGCCTTCAAAACCTTCCTTTTTCGCCTCTACGAGGGCTTGATCGACCAATTTTTTGTATTCCGGCTTGTCGGTTGGAGCCTTCGAATAGGAAGCCTCGACGAAGTCGTAGTTGAACAGAACGTCGTGATTTCCTGGGAGGTCGACGCGCTTGGATTCGAGCTTGGCGAAGATCGAATTAAACAGGTCCCACTCCTCAGGCAGGTTGTTGTTGACGAGATCGCCCGTTATGAAAACCAGGTCTGGTTTAAGGCGATTTAAATCCGCGATTCCAGCTTCAGCCAGGTTGATCAGAGTTTGCCGACTGCGTTCGCGATCGAATTGAGGATCAGATATCAGAGCAACCGTAAAATCCGGCTTCTTCGCAAGCTCAGCCGTGTAAGTGAGACATCCGGAAGGGTCAGCTTCTGCTGCCGTCAGTCGAGGTGCTGCGACCGGATTCGGGATGGTCAGAGAAAATGTCATTTTCTCTGGATCGGAAAATTGTGAGATCTCGATCCGCTCCTCGAACACGCGAATTCGAGTGATCGCGCCGCGGGTCGACCAGCCCGTTGAACCGACCTTGTAGCCTGGCAAAGAATTCGTTAGGCCGAGGTTGTAGCCGTAGCGAACGGACTCGAACTCAGCGGCGATCTGGAGCTTCTCGACCAGCGGCCAGAAAGCGGCGTGATCCGGCTTTCTCAGCGACCGACCAACAGGCGGATGAGCGCAAAATAGAAGAGCCGCCTTCGCCCCGGTTTCGCCAGCAGCTGCTGATTGGGCCGCGATCCGAGCGCAGGCGTCATCCGGCGCAGTGTGAAGATCGCTCGAGAAAATCAGACTGACTCCCGCGATCTGGCGAACCGAGTCAGTGGCGTCCATTTCGCCGAGTTCTTTCCGCCAGCCTGCGCTGTCCGCCGAGAGCGCGTCTCTGGAGGCGGGAACGACCAGCGCCGGCACTTCAACCCGATCGAGATAGCCCTTGAATACTGTGAAATCGGCTTGCGACCCGGACCAAGTCGCTGAACCGAGAATAATCAGCGCGTCCGGCTTCAGCTGGTTCACGATGCTCACGGTTTTCTCGAGCGCGGGTCCCGTGGTCTTCGCCAGAAAGTCTCGAACGCGCCCATTTTCATCAATGATCTCGTCTGGCGGCAGAGTTGTAATGTAGGGATTTGAGATGACCGCGAAGGTCGCGATTGGCTCGTCTTCTGCGCTCGAAAACGCGACGAGACTGACGAAAATTGCTGCGATGATTTTTTTCATGTGATGATCATTTTGTAGATTCGGTTGAAGCGCGATTCGCCGCAGGCATGCCCGGCGGATCGAAACTTTCGGAGCAGCGGAGTGCGCTCGACGACTGCATTTCCACGGATGTAAGCCGCGACTTCGGAGTCCGTTCGCTTTGATCGATTTGGACGCGGTTCCGGATTCGTCAGCGCTCGAAGCCGCTCCAAACTGGCGCGCGGATCGACTGGATTCTGCCGCAGCAACCAATTGGCCAACCGCACATTCAAGGCCGAAAGCGTCCCTCCAACTGCAGGCCGAAAGTCAGCGCTTGCAGGCAAAAGATTGTCGTTCAGCTCTCCAAAATTTCTGCAGCCAGCACTGAGAATCATGAGATCCGCCGGGTCCTCAAGCGAGTTTCGAGCCGCCAACAGATCGTCGAGCATCGCATTCACGTAGACTTCGCCCGCGGCGATCAGAATCGGAGTTTGCGGCTTCTGCCGAGCAAGCTCAGCCACACCCGGAAAATGATTCCACCAACTTCGCGGCTTTTCCACGCGGTCGATCGAATCTTCGTGCCCGCGCTGAAAAGTCGCCGAGTAGGCCGAGATTTTCGAGTCCCAATCCAGTAAGCCGAACCCTGCGGAAATCACCCGGCGCTCGATCGTCTCTTTTCCCCAGAACTCCGGTCCGTCGAGAGCTTGATGCGCGTTGTCGCCCTGATAAAGATCGCGTGCAGCCAGCAGCTGCTCAGAGCGCCGCCCACGCCAATCCTCGAACGACGGCGCGTTTCGAAACAGAAATTCCGGCGCTGGCACACGCGATTTGCGAGCGGTGCAAGTGGTCAAAAAATAGACGCCGTGGCCGAGAGTCACGCATGAAAGTTGCACGCGTCGCAAGTCAACGACAAGCTCCAGAATGTCCGAATCTCAATCCTCTGAACGCGAAGATCTTCGCGAAAAACTCAGCCCGATTCAATACCAAGTTGCATGCCAGTGTGGGACGGAGCCCGCGTTTGACAACGAATACTGGGACAACAAGGCGGAAGGCGTCTACCTCGATGTCATCAGCGGCAAACCACTTTTCGCCTCGGTTCACAAGTTCGATTCCGGCACTGGCTGGCCAAGTTTTCACACTCCGGTTGATCATGCGGAGGTCATCGAAGTTGAAGACAACGCACACGGCATGCGGCGGGTCGAAGTCCGCTCGAAAACCGGTGACGCACATCTCGGCCACGTTTTTCCGGATGGGCCCGAGCCAACGGGCTTGCGCTACTGCATCAACTCAGCCTCGCTGAAGTTCGTGCCGCGTGATAAGCTGGAAGACGAGGGACTGGGCGAGTTGAGCAGCCTGTTTGGTTCCTGAAACGCGGAAATTCAGACTTGCGCGCGAGTCTGCTCGGGATTCCTTCGGATCCCGCGTTGTTTCAAATCTAAAAATGCATTCCAGATTCCAGATCCGCACGATTGCGGTGATCTCCGCATCTCTGTTGTCGACCGGAGTTCGCGCTGAGGAACCGCCGATCATCGAAGAACTCGAAACCTTCGTCGTCACCCCTTCACGGGTCGAACAAACATCGTTCGAAACACCGTTTGTCGTCGAATCCCTGCCGGAAGAAGTGCTGGTCGACCGCGCTGTGCGCAGCGTGCCGGAGGCGCTCGAACAAACTCCCGGCGTGGTCGTTCAGAAGACCGGACATGGCCAGGGTTCGCCGTTTGTGCGCGGGTTTACCGGCTATCATAACCTGTTTTTGGTCGATGGAATCCGCCTGAACAACGCAGCTTTTCGCTCTGGACCAAACCAGTATTGGAACACGGTAGACGCCTACGGTTTGCGCGGTATCGAGCTCGTGAAATCGCAGGGTTCCGTGCTCTACGGCAGCGATGCCGTCGGCGGCACGTTGCAGGCGTTCACAGCCCGACCCTACTATGCAGAAGAGGGATTTGCGACTGGCGGCCGGAGTTATTCGCGCTACGCAACTGCGGAAAGCAGCTTCATTCAGCGCGGCGAATATTCGATGAGCGAAGCAGGAAAATGGGGGCTGATCATCGGAGGAACCTACAAGGATTTTGGCGACATCGAAGCTGCCGGATTTGGGAAGTTGCCTTTAACA
>JBLHKS010000384.1:0-3723 GCA_047620505.1 Verrucomicrobiales bacterium
CCGTGCGCTGTCCGTTTTCTTCGAGGTAACGATTCTGTGGATCGAAGAAATTCTGGCTCACCAGCAGCTGCTGGCCCTCCGCCTGTTCGGCAGGCTCGATCTCCTGATGAAATATAATACAAGGCGAGGCCGCAGTAATCTTGATCACGCCATTGTCGACCTCGATCTTATGTTCGCCAGATTCTTCCGGCAGATCGAGCAACGCCAACGCGTAAATCATTTCGCTCAAGTTGCTCGTCGCATGCGTGAAGTGCGGCGAGAAGAACGCCCCTTCGCCATCCCACGCCGCATAATCGCGCCAGAATTTGTTCACCGTGATCAGGCTCGCGATCTGGTATTCGATCGGCACGTGATAATAATTGTTCTCCGCCCAGACTTTCGTCGAATCCAGCTTGCGGTAGAGCTGCCGGAGTTCTGCGCGAACCCCCAAGCCGTCCTTACCCAACTCGTAGAGCCCATTTCCATCCAAAGGCAACTCGACTCCGCCACTCACGAATCCGAAACCCGCATTCTCCTTGCCTTCAGCAATCATCCCTTCCAACTGCTTCTCTTCCCGGTACTTCGCCCGGTCAAGTCCACGCATTTTCTTACCTGCTTCCTGAAGGCGTTGCTCGCCCGGGGCCGCCTCGGCGGCGGCCATTGGGGCATCCAAGGCCACGAGGCTATCGGAATATGCGACGCTGGCGCGGACAACGCCGCCACGTCGACCCAATTCCTTGGCCTGGCCATTTCGGGTCAAGGCACTGTTGAGAGCCACGACGTCATCTCCATTCAAATCCGCTCGACCGAGTAAATCCAGTAAATCCCCAATCACATCTCCAGACAACGCACGACTCCTCAGCGCGGTCTCAAATAGCGAGTCATCGAGCGATGGGTTTGGGAGAAGGAGCGCGTTTGCATCAACTACGTGGCGCTCGATTCGAGCCTCATTTTCTCCTCCAAGTCGCCGAGCCATCAACAGTTTTTCAGTTGTGTTCAGTCGACCAAATTCGAACATCTGGAGGTAGTTTTCGAGGTTCTTACCTAATAGATAGTCGTCGACGAAGGTTTTATCGCGCTTGTTCGCGAGGTAGAGCTTGATGACGGCGTTAAAAAATTGGGGATCTCGACGTGAAATATAGAAATTGAGTTCGTGACTCGCGTGCTTTGAATATTGAGTCCGCTTTTCCTCAGGTTCGAGCTGATTCCAGCCTAGAATGAATGCAAATTCACCCAGCAGCTGCTCGTTTGTCAGGGAGACGAGAATTGGATGAATATCCTTCGGCGTGCTGATGATTCGGAAATCTGTTGTGCCAAGTTCGAGCACATCGCCTTCACCCAGAACCGTCGTGTTTTTCTTCTGCGCAAAAGCCTTTTCGGGATCAAGGGCGGCCGCGAGCCGGATGTCTTGGAATCCGGTTTCCGCGTCTCCAAGAAAAACATCCGTCGAGACGGCCTGAGTCGGATCGGTTACGACGATCCGGATCCACTGGCGATCATCGAGATTTTTCAGCGGAACGCGCAGAACTCCGTTTTCGATCGGCCTGAGATTGGCGAGAGCGATTGAACCGGTCGCGATGAAATCCAAGTCCGGATGCGAACCTGTTTGAGCGGAACCCTGGCCTCCTTCGGCTTGACCGTCGGCTGCCGCTGCCATTTCGGCGTCTGCCTTGGCTTCGTATTCGTCGCCAGCGGCAGCCTGGTCGATTTGAGTATTGGTGTCGCGCAATTCCCATGGATTCAGGATCAATCCGGCCCGTTCCAGTTGGTTGCCTGGATATCGCGGCGAATCGCGACGTTCAATGATATATCGATGCTCTTCTCCTAGCGTTCGACCTGAAACGTAGCTGTTTGCGCCTTTACCGCGACGAATCTGGCCGGGGCCTAGCCGAGGGAACGAACCGAGTTTGTCATGAGCGTCTATTTCTGGATAAAAGCGATCAGCGAAGACATGAACGCGGGTGAGGCTGTTAGCATTCGCAAGCCGGATCAGCAAATCGTCGCCATCCGATTGAGTGCTGACAATCGTAGTAGGTTTAAGCGGCGCAGTTTGAACATGGCGGTCGCGCCCGAGAACGTATTTTTCACGGATTTCGCCGGCAACAACGCGAATCCGAAGAACACGGCCAAGTTTGCGAAGCAGGAGCTGGTGATTGCCGGCTTCGAGACCAGTTAGAGTCAGCTGACGGTCCGCGATCGCGACTTTCGCAAAGGTGTTTTCACGCAACGAATTGCCGCGAACCTCGAAGAGCGCGATTTCCTCCGGCTTCGGTTGCGCCTCGTTTCCCGGGTACGGAATCCGGACGGGATCTCCCGCTTTTGCAGTGACGACGCTAGTCCAGGTTCTGCGCTCATCCAGTAGCGGCCAAGAACGGGCGACCGCAGTCGGCGTCTCGATTCGCACCTGACTGATGTCAGCCAGCGGGCCCAGCGTCGCCCTTCCATTTGCGTCAGTTTCAAGTGAAGCGTGGCGCTCGAAGGTGAATTCTTTATGCTGAAAGTAACAGTTCAGCGGGATGTCGACGATCGGCTCGCCGTTCT
This sequence comes from Verrucomicrobiales bacterium, assembly GCA_047620505.1. GTDB lineage: Bacteria > Verrucomicrobiota > Verrucomicrobiia > Verrucomicrobiales > DEV007 > JBLHKS01. Next base: position 2,521 of record JBLHKS010000384.1, read on the forward strand.
TCCCAAGAACCTCAACCACCCAATTATTTTCGAATCGAGTCAAATATATAGCTCGGGTGTACTGCGATTGGTTGATCTGGTTTACGACGACATTATCGGCAACAGCGAGGTCGACTTTGTCTCCTTGGCTCGGTCGGTCGGCTTTTGCAGTCAGGCGAAATTGAATCTTCGCGAGGCGATCAGGAACGGCAAAAAAGTAGGTTGATTCGCGATCCCCGAAGAGCTCAAAATCTTCGACGCGATCGGTCGTGCTGATGCCGTCTAGAGTCTGGGTTTGAATCTCCAGCACGACATTATTCAGAACATCGATCCCGGTCGGAACTCCGCTGACAGTGAGACTCGGACGGACCACAACCATCGCTCGGTTCCGGCTCAGTAGCTGCTCACGGTCCACGAAAAAGCCAGCGTGGAGTTGATAGTTTTCGCTATGATGATTGAGCCTGCCTAACGCGGCGAATCCGCCGCTTTCAAGCACAAGCGTCCGGTTCCCCGGGCTGTTTGAGAACGGCAGGACAATGATTCCGTCTTCATTGGTGTCGTGGCTCTTGCCATTGAGCCAGACCGCTCCTTTCTGGACGCGTTGGTTGTTTTCATCGAGCAATTTGATGACGTGACCGAGTGCGTTGACTTCGGTCAAGGTCTGCAAGCCGCCTTTGCGGATTAGCGCTCGTGAACTCTTTCCACCGCCGATCAACTCGACTACCCAGACACCGCGTTTGCCTTTCAGCTCAGGAAAATCGAATGTTCGCCGGATGCTCCGCATGGGCGCGTCTGCGTATTCGAAACTTCGCTCTACATTTGGGATCAAGCCGTCCAGATTCACTCCGGTGTCAATTTCACGACCTTCTTTTGTATAAAAGTTAAGGGTATTGACCTCGAAAATCTTGATCAGCAGCTGCTGAACGTTTTTGACGTCCGCCGTCAGTTTGATGGGATCGCCGACTGGCGTAATTCTAGCATTGTCAGGCCGCAGATCGATGTCCACGCGCTCTTTGATTTCCTGAACCAGGCTCGGCCCGAGAATCGAATACCACTTTTCCGAATCGCCTTTGCCTGCGAGGAGCATCGTTTCCGCCCCAACGGTGTGGAAAACTTTCTGGATTTTTTGATGCCGAGTGGGGTCTAGGAGGTCGGCAGCCCAACGCTGAGAAGACGGAATCTACAGGCTTCGAATCAGTCTCGAAAAGAGTCGGAATCACAACA
>JBLHKS010000385.1:0-3706 GCA_047620505.1 Verrucomicrobiales bacterium
GGCGGCGGGCATGCGGTGGCGCTGAGCTCCGGTACGGCGGGAATTCACCTCGGATTGATTCTCGCAGGGGCCAAGGCAGGTGACGAAGTGATCTGTCCATCGTTGACTTTCATTGGGTCGTCGAATCCAATTCTATACATTGGGGCTAAGCCGATTTTCATCGATTCCGATCGCGAATCCTGGAATCTCGATCCGCAGCTGCTGGCGGAGTTTCTCAAGCGGCGCGCAGATGAAAACCGAGTTCCCAAGTTCCTCATCCTCGTCCATCTCTACGGTCAGCCTGCGGATCTCGACGCGATCGTCGAGCTGTGCGAGCGCTACGAAATCACGCTGATCGAAGACGCCGCCGAGGCGCTCGGAACCCGCTACAAAGGCCGAGCGCTCGGGTTGGATGGGCAGACCGGGATCTATTCGTTTAACGGAAATAAGATCATCACGACGAGCGGCGGCGGGATGCTCGTCAGTCGCGATCCCGAGCGTATCGAACGCGCACGATTTCTGTCGACGCAGGCGCGCGATCCGGCCCCGTACTACCAGCATTCCGAAATGGGCTTCAACTACCGAATGAGCAACGTGCTCGCCGCGATTGGGTTAGGCCAGATGGAGGCGCTTGGCGGTTTCGTCACGCGGACGAAAGCGATCTTCGCCCGCTACAGCGCAGCGTTCGCGGATGTCGACGCGATTTCGATGATGCCCGTTCCGGATTGGGCGGACACGACGCATTGGCTGAGCTGCCTGACGATCAATCCCGTTAGAACGTCAGTCACGCCAGAGGACGTTCGGCTCAAACTGGATTCGATGAACATCGAAGCGCGGCCGCTTTGGAAGCCGATGCATCTCCAACCGCATTTCGCCGACGCCGAAATGATTGGCGGCGAGGTTTCCGAGACTCTCTTCAAAACCGGTCTCTGCCTCCCTTCCGGGCCAAATCTGCGTGACGATCAAGTCGACCGCATCGCCGGAGCGATTCGCGAAGCGCTCCTGTAGCGGGATTCGCTAACCCAATTTCCCTTCGCCGACACGGCGCGAATTCCACCTCGGGATTCGCGCCGTTTTCATTTACTCGTCTAACAAATCACCCATTTCCGAGCGCAATCGCTGAAGCACTCGGCACTTCGCGACGCGAACCGCACCGGCCGACATCCCCATTTCATCCGCCACGTCCGTCGGCGTTCGGCCGTCGACGACGACACGCCAGAATGCTTGCCAGGTCGGCTCACGAAAATCGGTTTTGATCAGCTCGAGCGCCTGACGAAACAGGATCGCTTTCGCTTCGGCGTCTTCGCCTTGCTCGGTCTCGGACTGGGCCTCTGGAGCCGGGATCTCGGCGAGCCGATTGAGCGCTTCGGTGCCGCCTTCTCCGTGGGCGGCTTGCTTTCCGGCTCGACGAAAATGGTCCATCGCTTTGTTCCGCGTGATCACGCGGAGCCAACCGCGAAACGTGTCTTTCGGGCGGTCTTTTCGGAATCGATCGATGTGTTCGGACACCGATTTGAAGACTTCCTGGATCACGTCCGGGATATCGTCAGTTTTGAGATTCTGTTTCTGACACCAGTGGTAAACCAGCGGCGTGTAGAGCTTGACAAGGCGATTCCAGGCGGCGTTTTCCTGACCTTTCAGCCCGACGAGCAAGCTGCGCGTCGTTTCGGCAACGCCCATCGGCTCCGGCTTGGAAAGGTCCACGCTCACGACTGAATCTTGCGCTTTCGCGGCAGAAGCACAAGCGAGAGCGCGATGAGAGTGATCCCGATCGTGGCGACGAGGGCGAAGGCTCCGCGCAGGCCGGCCCGCGTGCGTTCGACGTCTTGATCGAGCGGCCGGGTGATCGCGAGGACACCGACAACATCGCCGACTTTCCAATCCCGTTTCGGGCTGCGATCGCTGTCGTTGTGGCACTCGACGCACTTTTCCTGCATCAGCTGAGCTCGGGCGTAACGCAGCAGCTGCTGGCCGTCCTGCTGAGGAAATTCGTAATATTCGAGGTTCCGCGCGTTGACGCGGACAAGGGCCGTTCGCTCAAAATCGTTCTTTGGGCCGGCGTCCTCACGCCACGGAAAATCGCTGTAGAGCCGAACCTGCATGCCTTCGACATCGGCGCTGATCCGATCGCCGGAATCGATCGTGAACGTCGCCGGCAAGGGCAGGGCGTTTTTCATTTTGGCGTATTCGTGGGTAACTTTAAACTTTTTCAAATCGAGGTTGCCGACAACTTCCTCACTATAATAGGTGTTGATCCGTTCGAGCATGTCAGCCTCGAAACGGGCGCTGTCGAGCGCGGTGGTCCGGACGAACCAGGTCGAAAGGTGGGAAAGATAGGCGAATCCGACGATCGATCCGATCATGACGGCGGCCATCACGCTGGCAGCGAGCGGATATTTTCGACACCAGCGCCAGGTGCGTTCGATCCGGCCAACCGGGCGTGCGAAAATCGGGTCGCCGGCGAAAAAACGCTTCAAATCGGCGGAAAAATCGGCGGCGCTCGGGTAACGGCGGTTAGCGGATTTCGACATTGCCTTAAGGCAGATCGTTTCCAGATCTTTCGGAATCCGATCATTCAAACTACGCGGCGGTCGCGGCTCTTCTTCGAGAACCTGGATCAATGCCAGGCGGCGCCCACCTTGAAACGGCCGCTCGCCGGTGAGCAGTTCGTAAAAGACGACACCGAGGCTGTAAACATCGCTGCGAGCGTCGACTTCGTGCGATTCGCCGCGCGCCTGCTCGGGCGACATGTAGGCTGGCGTGCCCATGACCTGGCCATCTGCGGTGAGCGTTTGGTCGGCCGCGAAAGCGCGTTTTGCGAGGCCGAAATCGGTGACGTGCGAGTGTCCATCGGCGTCGAGGAGAATATTCGAGGGCTTCACGTCTCGATGAATCACGCCTCGCTCGTGGGCATAACTTAAGGCATCGGCCAACTCAACCGCGAGCTCCACAGCCTGGCGAGGTTCGAAGGGAGCCCGCTTGATTCTCGCCTCAAGCGTCTCGCCTTTGATGAATTCGCTGACGAGAAAACAGACTCCGTCGTCGGTCTGGCCGCTGTCATGGATCGCGACGATGCCTGGGTGGGAGAGCTGAGCAGCTGCTCGCGCTTCGCGGAGGAATGCGTTGATCTCGTCGGCACCCGCGAGGCTGCCCGCGCGGCTGATTTTCACGGCAACATCGCGGTCGAGCTCCCGATCACGGGCCAGAAAAACGTAGCCGAACGAGCCGTCGCCGAGCTCGCTCTTGAGTTCGAATCGACCGATGTGGACCGGGCCTTCGGCGAGCCGATTCGCGTAAGCCCGACCGGGATCGAGATCGACCGAAGCCGGGCAGCTGCTGGTTTGGCCGGAAATCCGGCTGAGCTCGGAAATCAGGCCATCTTCCAAATCATCAAACGCGGCCAGAGCGGATTCGCACGTTTCGCAGGCAGCCACGTGGGTCGCGAGCCGCTCGAGCGAATCGCCGCTGAGATCGCCGATCGCGAAAGCGCGCAAACTGTCTTCTGACGGGCAGGATTCCACAGCCGAACCTTCCACCGTAAGCGGAACGTCTGTCAAGCGAGGCCGATCTGGCCGAAAAATTGACGACTGGCCAGAGCCGCGATTTCAGAGGGGCGTTTGTCAGGATCTAGAGTTTGCCGTCCGCGATAACGCACGAACTGTGTCCTCCGCCGACGTCTGCTTTCCAGAGGCGTTTCGACTCATCCTGAGTCGGCTGAAACGTGAAC
>JBLHKS010000386.1:0-3704 GCA_047620505.1 Verrucomicrobiales bacterium
CGGTAATTTCAGCTTTGGCGATTACTTCAAGCGGGAGGCCATTCAATACGCCTGGACGTTCCTGACCGAAACACTCGGCCTGCCGCCGGAAAAGCTGTGGGTCACGGTGTTTGAAAATGATGACGAAGCCGCCGACATCTGGCTCAAGGAACTGAAAATCGATCCTGAGCGGTTCTCGCGTCTTGGGGAAAAGGACAACTACTGGTCGATGGGTGACACGGGCCCTTGCGGTCCCTGCAGCGAGATTTTCTACGACCATGGCCCGGACATCGAGGGCGGGCCGCCTGGCTCGCCGGACGCGGACTGCGACCGTTACGTCGAGATCTGGAATCTCGTGTTCATGCAGTTCGATCGCTCGGCTGATGGTGACATGACGCCCTTGCCGAAGCCGTCCGTTGACACCGGCATGGGCCTCGAACGTATCGCGGCGGTCATGCAGGGCGTGCACAGCAATTACGAAATCGACCTGTTCGCGAACCTGGTCGAGGCGACCGCTAGAACATTGGGTGTCGACAACGATGGTTCGAGTTCGTTGCATGTCATCGCCGATCACATTCGTGCCTGTGCGTTTCTGATCGTCGATGGCGTGTTGCCGGGCAACGAGGGTCGTGGCTACGTGCTCAGGCGCATCATTCGTCGTGCGATCCGTCATGGCAAGCAAATCGCGGGTGATGCGCTGTTCTTTCATAAGCTCGTCGCACCGCTTGTCGATGAGATGGGCGGCGCCTATCCCGAGCTTGCCAAAGGACAGGCGCATGTCGAAAAGGTGCTCGAGAAAGAAGAGCGCCGCTTCGCGGAGACGCTGGGCCAGGGTATGGAAATTCTGGAAGCCGCGATTGCCGCTCTGCACGGCAAGGAAATACCTGGCGATGTCGTCTTCAGGCTTTACGACACCTACGGTTTTCCGGTGGATCTCACCGCGGATATCGCGCGTGGTCGCGGTTTGACCGTGGATCAACAGGGTTTTGAGGCGGCGATGGCGGGGCAGCGCGTTCGTGCCCGTGCGGCGAGCAAGTTTGGGGCGGCGCTCGAACTAACCGGGCACGCACCGAGGGCTGTCGTTACCCACGAGACGAAATTCCTCGGCTATGAAGGCACAGACGGCAGCGGCGAAGTCGTCGCGATCTATGTCAATGGCAAGCCTGTGGATAAACTGGCAACTGGTGAGGGCGGTGCCATCATCCTGTCGGCAACGCCATTTTATGCAGAGAGCGGCGGTCAGATCGGCGACACCGGTGTCCTGAGTGCGGGCGATCGCTCATTCGCAGTCATTGATACGCAAAAGAGTGGTGCGGCACACGTGCATTACGGAACGGTGCAGGCCGGCGAAATAACGGTAGGGGTTGCGGTCGAGGCGCATGTGGATGCCGGGCGCCGGCAGGCTATTCGTCTCAACCACTCTGCAACGCACCTGATGCACTCGGCACTTCGAGCCGTGCTCGGCGACCACGTGCAGCAGAAAGGTTCGCTTGTCGCAGCGGATCGACTGCGTTTCGATTTTTCCCACTACGAAGGGGTTACGCCCGAACAACTTCAGCAGATCGAAGGCATGGTCAATGAGGCAATTCGCAGCAACACAGCGGCGAATACCGAGATCATGAGCTACGAGGCCGCAGTTGAGTCAGGCGCGGTCGCGCTGTTCGGTGAAAAGTACGGCGACGAGGTGCGCGTGCTCGATTTCGGTCCCGTCTCTGTCGAGCTTTGCGGCGGCACGCATGTCGCTCGTACCGGCGATATCGGCGTGTTCAAAATCACCTCCGAAGGTGGTGTTGCCGCGGGCGTGCGCAGAATCGAGGCCGTTACCGGCAAGGCCGCGCTCGAGTGGTTCGATACTCGGGAGCAGGCGCTTGGGGATACCGCCGGACTGCTGCGCAGCCAGCCCGAGCAGGTTGCGGCCAAAGTCGAGCAGCTTTTGAAGCGCAACAAGGAACTGGAGAAGGAACTCTCGGCCGCGAAGCAGGCGCTGGTCTCGGGGTCGGCGGCCGGGGACATAAGCGAAGACATTCAGGAGATCGCTGGCATCAAGGTACTGGCTATGCGGATCGACGGCGCTGACGCCAAGACCCTTCGAGGCGCCGTAGATCGCTATAAAGACACGCTGCACAGCGCAATCGTCGTGCTCGGCTCGGTCGATGACGGAGTGGTCCGGCTGGCTGCGGGTGTCACCCGGAACAACACGGATCGAGTAAACGCGGGTGACCTGATCAAGCCGTTGGCTGTGCAGGTGGGAGGTAAAGGCGGCGGCCGTGCCGACTTCGCCCAGGCTGGCGGCAGCAATCCCGAAGCCCTCGACCGCGCATTGGGTTCGGTGCATGGCTGGGTAGCAGAACACCTGAGTTGAGCGACCAGTCGAGTTTTAGCGGCTGCGGCCGCCGCGAAAATTTGCGTTTCGCTGGGCATCTGCGCTAAAAATCAATTAGTATTACAGGGGTTTACAGACGTACGACGCGTAATAAGAAAGGGGGCGGAGCCCCGATAAGCAGGAGTAGGAAGTCATGCTAATTCTGACGCGACGCGCTGGTGAGACGGTAATGATTGGGAGCGATGTGACGATTACCGTCTTGGGGGTCAAAGGGAATCAGGTACGTATCGGGATTAATGCTCCGAAAGACGTGGCTGTGCACCGTGAAGAGATCTACGAGCGAATTCAGAGCGAAAAAACCTCGGGAGAGGTGCAAGAGGGTAACTCGGGCGAATAGGGCCGCAGGGCTTTACCTCGAGAATGCCGATCAGTAGTATGTGCGGCCCCTGTCCGTGGGCAGGCACAGCCGACGGAGAGATGGCTGAGTGGTCGAAAGCGCTCCCCTGCTAAGGGAGTAAGGGCTAATACCCCTTCGAGGGTTCGAATCCCTCTCTCTCCGCCACAATTCTGCCAGGGCCCTCGAAGAGCGTTCTGGCAAAATTGATGACAGAAAAATTCGAGTACGCGAATGCGACAACAGGGTTCCACTCAATCGGTGGAGCTGATCTGGACGCACGACGTGTGCCCGAAGGCTAAGCGAGTGTAGCTGGCGAATCAATCCGCCTCACGGCGCCATCACTTTCAAAAAAACGCCCCGATTAAGGGGCGGTTTTTTCAGACTGGCCCGATGTTGGCATTGAGTCAGAGCAGGTTGCTTGGGTCGCAGTGCTGCTTGATTTTCAGCAGGCGGGGATGGTTTTTGCGATACGTGTGGTTGACCATTTCCTGAGACTCGTCAAAAACATTTTTACATAGAAGCCAGTGGCGCGGCGTTGTAAAGTAGACCCGAGCGAATTGAGGAATAGCTTTACCTGCAGTCCCGCTATAAGTAACATGACCGGCCCCAGCGGGAGGCTCCGGCCAGATCCTGCTAACCCAGACCAAGCGCCCGTAGCTCAGTTGGATAGAGTACCTGGCTACGAACCAGGCGGTCGGGAGTTCGAATCTCTCCGGGCGCGCCAAATGACAAAGGGTCCCCAACGGGGGCCCTTTTTCATTTTGTGTGTGTGGATGAAGCCGAGGACTGCTGTTCGAAAAAACGCGTCAGCGTTTTAGACGCACGAAGTGCGCCCCGCAGGGGTGAAGATCGCCCGAAGGCGATCTGAATCAATCTCTCCGGGTCCGCTCTCGGCCATCCATGGCCTGCGCGGCACTTGTGCATCCTGCACGTCGCGCGCCACTAATAAAAATTAGGGTCCCCAACGGGGGCCCTTTTTCATTTTGTGTGTGTGGATGAAGATGA
>JBLHKS010000387.1:0-3703 GCA_047620505.1 Verrucomicrobiales bacterium
CCACGCCAATAAACCAAGCCAGGTCGGCGAGCACACGATCCTCAACGAGGGCATCAAGCTCTCTGCGATTGCCGCTCATCTTGAGCAAGTCGTGCAAACCGGCAATGGAGCAGCGGCTCCTGCGCGCGAGGTGCTGCGGATCTTTAACGGGATAGACGAAGAACTCGGTTTCTTCGGAACCCTCGGCCGCACGTCCCCCAGTGCGGGATCAGAACTGGAAGCCGTGGTGAACGGCTATTCCGGCGAACAGCAGGACATCGACGTTGGTTTTTGGAATGTTGAATGGCTGTCCAATCGGTGGGAGGCGAAAACGAAGGACGTGGCCCGGGTGATCCACACGATGAACTTGGATCTTTGGTCTTTGGAGGAGTCCTCGCCGAGCGCTGCCGAGGCGCTCGTTGCTGAACTGCGGGACACATACGGCCATGACTACGACTGGGCGGCAGCGGAGCCAGATGCGCCGGACAGCAAGCAGAGTTGCACGATCATTTGGAATACGGAGACGGTTGATTGTAAACCGGAGGATTGGGGCGAGCCGATCGAAACCTGGTTGCGAACAAAGAGCCGCGACTTCGACGACCTCGGCTTCGAAGCGGTCCATGGGAAGATTTTCAATCGCTATCCGCGGCTGTTCAAGGTGACGGCACGCCAGCAGGTAGCGGGGGCGTCCTTCGACTTCTACCTCGTTCCGCTCCACTTGAAGGCGAAGAACGAAGGCTCGATGCGGCGAAGACTCGCGTCTCAGATTCTCGCCGCCGCCGTGCAGCGAAAAATTGATGATGGAGCCGACGCGGATTGGATGATCGGCGGAGATGTCAACGCGGAACTTGGCTCCGGTGATTTTGCGAATATGATTTCCGGCGGCTTGACGCCGGTCAGCGCCAAAGACGAGAGTCAGGGTGCGTTCACCTATCTCAAATATCATAAGTCGCTGATTGACCACATATTCCTCTCACCCAATATGTCGCAGCGTTTCGGAGCAGACAGCTTTTTTATTGTCGCGGCGGACCGTGAGTTGCCCGACTTTGTTAGCAAGGTAAGCGATCATCGCCCAGTCCTTCTGCGGATGAGTCTGTCGCTAGAAGGCGAGGAGACGGACAATGGCGAATCCGGAGCACTCGCCGAACTACTCGAAATTCTAGACCGTCGTGGCGGAACGAGTTCCTCGGCGGTCAGCCCGTGTCGCTCTGCACAATCACCCGATTTGCAGCCAAAAGAAAACGAATCCTCAGGCTTCGAAGCGGGACGAACGGACTTCTCAAATCGCGCTGGGTTCGACGTGTCCTTTTTGGGTGGAAGTCAGCACCACGTGCCGTTGCCCGTCTTTTCCTCCGTGGTGGAGGAACAAGCAGTCATCGTTAACAGCAGTGCCGACGGAGCTGACCGATTTCGACTGGATTATATGCACTTCTCAGTTGCCATGAATGGCCAGCGACGGTTCCCGATCTACTCGGCCGTTAACATCGATGGCACGCAGCTTCGAGGCGCGCCACGCAAGGGTTGGAAGTTTGACTCTCGCATCGATAAGACCCTTCAAGCTGGGAATGACGTCTACAAACACAATGACCTCGATAAAGGTCACATGACCCGTCGCTTGGACCCCGTCTGGGGCACTCCGCACGTCGCTGATATCGCAAACCGCGATTCGATGTTTTACACCAATGCCGTTCCACAGCACAAAGATCTTAACCAGAAGGATTGGGTCCAGCTGGAAGACTACGTGTTGGAGAACTCCAAGGCCCACGACCTCAAGGTGAGCGTGATGACGGGCCCAGTTTTCGGCGCGAATGATAGACCCTATCGGAGCATCCTGCTCCCTGAAGAATTCTGGAAGGTCGTCGTCATGCGGCGAAACGACACCGAGGAACTCTCCGCAAGCGGATATATCTTGACCCAAAAAGATCTCGTTTCGGGTTTTGAATTCATCTTCGGCGAATTCAAAACTTACCAGGTCACGCTATCCCAGATTGAATCTCGCACGGGTCTGAATTTCGGACGGTTAAAAGAATTTGATCCAAAGGCCCGGATGGGTGGGTTTGAGGCGATGAGTGGACCTACGGAACTGAGCGGACCCGATAGCCTGACTCTCTAACTTGCAGATGCACCATGTTGTCCATGAACGCTTCAGACCGCGAACAACTTCACGATCGATTGGTTGACGCATTCAACCGTTCGGAGTTGGAGCAAGTTGTTCGATTTCACCTCGGCAGCCGGTTGGAGGTTCTTGTCAACACGGAGGCTGATTTCTCGCAAATCGTTCACCAATTGCTGGAGTCGCAGGAGCGGCGAGGGACGTTACTTTCCCTGATTCGTGGCGTCGTCAGAGCGAGGCCGGACCGAGAGGACCTTATCGCGTTCTGCCGGGCGATCGCTCCCGAAGCACTTGCGGAAACGAAAAAGGCAAACTTAGTCCACGCGGTCACGAGCGGTCTGACGGCTTTATCGAATTCTCAGGTCTTGGCACAGCTGGGTGGCAAGGCCGGCGAATTGCGAGTGCTGTTCCGCCAAATTGATCGGCAGATCGCTGTACTGGATCGTTACAAACGTCTCCACGATGGCCTTCACAATTTGCAGATGCGTATTTCCTTCATCGAAGCCTCGTCAGCGGTTTTTACCGCATCGGCCGTGCATGGCAAACTTCTCAGGCTCGAGGCGATTAATTTGCGCGAGCACTCTCGTCGCGCCGCTGAGTATGCGCAGCCACTACCCACAAGAACGCTAGAACTGTATTGGATCGAAGACCTGGAGCGTGCCGGAACGGAAATCTCTGAAGCGTTGAAGGAGAAGGACGCGGTGCGGATGGAGCGCGCCGTGCTTTCGCTCAGGAGAGTGTTACAGGAAACTTACCGGATCGACGGCCAGCTGACCTCCGCTGCAGGGGCGCTTCAGCTCCCAGACCTCATCGAGGCACTTTCTGAAATCGCCCGCTTTTTTGATGAGGAACCTGCAGCGACGACCGCTCAAATTGATTGCGCTCGTGACGCCCTGAGAGTTCTACATCCGGAGTTGGATGCGTTAGTCGCCCAACACAACGAGTGGCAATGGCTCAATCGAGAATTGGGAGGAGTTGAGTCAAACCCAGGCTTCCGGCCAGAGGATAAAATTCCTCGATGGCCGCGTGTCAAAACGCAACTGAAAGAACTGTGCGATGTGTTCCAGTCGTCCGACTGGTCCGCCAACTTACTCCAGCAGATTGAGGAATGGGAGCAAGCGGCCTTGACCAACCAGGAGGAGCTCGCCGAGCAGACCGCTGTGAGCGTCTATGCTGTCGCGATGAACCGCTTCTTCGACGTCGACCTAGAGCTGTTGGATCTTTGTGACGAGCTCACCGAAATAGGCGTACCTCTCCAATCGCTTTTCAACGAAAGCACACCATGACAAAAATCTCTGAGACAGAAATCTCTGACAAGCCCTCCGAGATTTCCTCATTGGCCGATCTCAGCGCCTTTCACGGCGATCTCCTGGAAATGACGAGCGACGACGACGATGAGATCCGTCAGCTCGCCCGAGGAGATCTCGACCGAATACGGCACTTTCTGCGGCAGGCGGTCGGGCTGGGCACGACGTTGGATGCACCAGTTGACCGGAAGCAAGCTCAAGGGTTGCTCGACTACTGGAGTGCTACTTTCTACGGCGCACTGCGGCACTTCCCCAACGATAAATCGCTGGATCGCTTGCCCGCTGCAGAGACGACGCTCGCTCC
>JBLHKS010000388.1:0-3684 GCA_047620505.1 Verrucomicrobiales bacterium
TCCCATGATCCGGTTCTTCTCGCTGGCAGCTGCTTCGATCTGATCGAGTTCGGACAACGAAATACAAATCGGTTTGTCGCTGATCACGTGTCGACCGCGTTCCAGAGCGCCCAGAATCCAGCCGACGCGCAACCCGTAGCTATCTCCGACTGCTACGACATCACACTCGACTTCATCCAGCATCGCGTCGCAGCTCGTGTGGGTAAATTCGAGATCGTCCCGCGTGGCCAATTCCTCACGTGTGGCGGCGTCCTCCTCACAACAAGCCACGATCTCGACGTCGTCCCGATCACGACAACGTTGATACATATCGAAAATGTGTGGATGACGAAAACCAACAAATGCAAATCTGACGCTCATAGCGGAAAAGAGCTACACGAGCGGAGCCGGGCGGGCGACACATTCTTGCGGCAAGTCTGGCGAGCGATGCTGAATTTGCACAGCCAAAGCGGGGACGATTCTGTTCCTCATTTCTTCGACTCCAGATACGCCAGTAGATCGCGGAGTTCGCGATCGGTCATCCCCAGCGGAAGGGCGGCCGGCATGAAGGAGATGGACAGATCTTCGATCGATTTCACGTCGTCGCGCTTGAAGGTGTGATTGCGTCCGAGCGCGTCGCGGATTTGCTCGTTGACGTAGGAACGCAGCCGGATGCCGACATGAACGCTGTCGTCGTTCAGCGTGATGACCCGTGGCATGAATTGCGGCGCGATGTCTTTGTTAGGATCGAGGATCGCTCCGAGAAGCCATTCCCGATCGTCGCGTCCGCCGACATGGGTTAGGTCGGGACCGACGACCGTGCCGCGTCCGGCGGAGCGATGGCAATTGGCGCAAAGGGCGATTCGCGGGTGGTGGAAAATGCGTTCGCCAGCGGCCAAATCGGGCGGAGTCGTGATGGCGTCGATTCGCTTCAGCCAAGCTTCGGTGTCGGTCAGAGCCGGACGACTGTTGGTTAGGGGCCCTGGGTCTGTCAGGGCCGCGACGAGGGTGGCTGACGTCGGGTGTTGCTTGGCCACGGCTTGAAGTCGCTGCAGCTGCTCGTCGCTGATTGATTGGCCGCGTAAAGCGCGCAGGGCCTCTTCGTGCAACGTTGGTTCGGCATGTTCGGCGAGGTCGATGAGCAGGGGAAGATGGTCGTTCGCCACGGATGCGAGTCCGAGAACGGCTTCGGCGCGGACCCGAGTATCCGCCGATTTGTCTTTCGCGATTGCAATGAGAGATTCGCTCATCGCCGCCGGATTGACGGCGAAAACTCGCGTCACTTCGAGGGACAGCGCCGGATCGCGGAGCGCCAGCAGCTGCTGGAGCAGTTCGACCGTCAATCCTTTGGGCAGATGCGCTTTCGGCGTGGAATTGTCCTTCACAGGGGCCGTCGAGCGGACCGGCAGAAGGCGCAGAGCAAAGGCGCGAATCGCGGGGGAAGTCGTTTCGGCCTGCAACTGGGCGAGCAGAAGATCAGGGTTGCGCATGCCAATTTCAGGCGCGCCGCTGAGCGAGGTGTGAGCAGCGACGGCTGCCTCGAAGACTTCGAAGGCCAGATCGGGACGCGTGAGCAGTTCGTCAATGGCCGGGAGAAACTCCGCGTGGTCTTCGTCAGCGATCCACCGCAGCGTCTCGAATTGAACTCCGGAATCTTTGTCGGTTAGGAGCCTGTCGATCCATGGACTCGGATCCGTTCCGGCGAGCCGCAACGCTTGCACGGCCTGAACGCGATCAGCAGCGGGCCACGACCCGAGCTCCGCAGGATTCCAGTCAGGAGCCAGTCGCCGCAGGGAGGACAGCGCCGCGCTGGCAATGAAAGGATCGTCTTCGCGGCTTAGCTCGAAGAGATTTTCGCGTGAGAAATCGCCGGCGCCACCTCTCAATTGTTCGGCGAGAGTAGCCGCCTCATTGCGGGGTTCGAGATCGAGCGGACCAACCCAGCCAGCCTTTTCCAGATCGATTTCGAGCTTCCAGAGCCGGCCGTAGCCGTGAACAGGGTAGCGACCGTCGACCCAGTCGGTGAGGTAGAAAACCGCCACGCCGTCGCCCTCGCGATGCCGGTCCTGAACAATGCAGGCCGGGCGGAAGTAGCGCGAGCCGCGAGCGAGAGTGACCTGCTTTGCCGTAAAGCTGGCGCCCTTCGGCTCCAGCGCGAAAAAGTCGATCCGGTGATCGCCCCATGAAGGCATCAGCAGTCCTCGCCCTAACGGAACCACCCCGCAAGGCGCCTCGCCGGATGGATGAACCATCGGCAGCGTGCCGCGCAGTTCTCCGTTCCAACAAACGAAGGGATGTGGAGTCGCTCCGCCGTATCGACGGCGATATCCGTAGTCCCCGTCTTGTACGATATGGAGGACCTTGCAGGGCGGATGTTCGCCGGGATCGTTTTCCGCCGCAAAGATCTCTCCGTCGGCCCTGACAGTGACACCAAACGGATTCCAGAGACCCTCGGCGATCTTGCGAAGATTCCCGCCTTCAGCCGTGATGCGAAAGACGCCGCCGCGATCGATCCCGGAGATGTTGGATCCATCGCGCGCCTTCAGATTCCAAACCTTGGCGAAATTCTCTCCTAACCCGAAAACGAGTTCGCCATTCGGATCCCAAGCAAGCCCGGAAAGCGCATTGTGTGGATAAACCGCTTCGGAAATCAGTTCGACGAGCGTTTCCTCAACGTCGCCGACGCCATCCCCGTCACTGTCTTTAACGCGCAGAATGCGATCGCGTTCCGAGAGATAAACCCAGCCGTCCTCGCCGAGTTCGAGGTCCATAGTCTGTTTGGTTTTCTGGTAAAAGACCCGGCGAGTTCCGTCGGATTCGAAAACGAGTACCTCGTCCGAAGCCGGGCCTTCGTAGTCCTTGGGCGGCATGTGAGTGTGGCAGGCGACGGCCCAGATTCCCTCATCCTTATCGACATCGACGCCGGTCGGGGTGGCAATGTCAGGATGTTCCGCGACCACACTGAGCCGGACGCCCGGGCGAAGAATCTCGACCTCAGGGAGACGTTCTTCGGCACGCGCAGCCTCGATGACACTGAAGAAGCAAAGCGCAGCAGCTGCTGGTTTCGTGAATATGGATCGTGGAAACATTTCGACTACCAAGGCGGGCTGCTAAAGTTCGACAACCTGTTTCGTTTTTTGTGATTGATCAGCGGCAAACACAATCTGGAGGCTGGTCATCACCCTGTCCTGATGAGAGGACATGTCGGAGTCGTTGCGGATACAATCGATAAACGCTTGCTGTTCGAGAAGAGCGAGGCCGTCGTGATCGGGTTCATCGATATTGATAACCTCATCCTCCCTGACGAATTCTTTATCTTTCTGTTCCGCGTAGTGGCGAATAATCGTATTGGCCTCGACGTGATGATCCTTGTCATCGGAGCGGTCGCTGACGACAGAAATACTGGCTGCGCCATCCGGCCCAATAATATCTTTAACAAAGTATGCCGTTTCACTCATCATTGGCCCCCAACCTGCCTCATACCAGCCCACCGATCCGTCTTCGAATTCGACTTGAAGCTGGCCATAGTTGCAGATGTGCTCTGGCACCAGATCCCAATTTCGACAACCGATCGCATGCACTCGAACCGGTCTGCATTGCGCCATTTGATACATGATATCCACATAGTGCACCCCGCAATCAACGATGGGCGACTGCACTTGCATGATATTGAACAATCAACGG
Source organism: Verrucomicrobiales bacterium (assembly GCA_047620505.1). Taxonomy (GTDB): domain Bacteria; phylum Verrucomicrobiota; class Verrucomicrobiia; order Verrucomicrobiales; family DEV007; genus JBLHKS01. The sequence goes on from JBLHKS010000388.1 coordinate 3,664, forward strand.
TGTGGAAAACTTCCCTTAGAA
>JBLHKS010000389.1:0-3631 GCA_047620505.1 Verrucomicrobiales bacterium
ATATCAAATGTGCCTGAGCCCAGCTGCATTGCATACGGAAGCTGTGAACCGGGACCGCGCGGCGTGTCGCCCTTTTCTTCGATTGAGCCGGTCGGCAGGCCGAGGCCAAGACCGATGTAACTGCGGCTATTGTCGTTGCTATGCGAGAAAACTCGATTTGCCTCGAGAGTCACGTCGCCGATGCCTTGAGAATCGAGAGTAAACGGAGCAACTTTGCTGGAAAGGTGAAAAGTCGACTGCGAAAGAAACGGCACGGTGGCTTGGAAAATCCAATCTTTCTTTTGCACCAGGGCGATCGAAAGAATGTGAGCCTCCTGAGTGATTTCGACCGGAACAACCGGGAAAAGTCTAAGCACATCGGCATCGCTCAACGTGTTCGTACCCTGACGATAGCCTTCGTTGATCACGTGCCGATAATGATAACTGACGACCAATATACCAAGCCCTGCGCCTCCAGGAATGTCAGCAGCTGCTAATTCTTCGAGGTTCGGAATATCGGTCACGTCAACATTTTGGGGCGTGACCGCAATCTGCGCTCCGATGTCCACTTGGAGCAGTTGATTGAGGTCCATGCTGGCCAAGTCAGCCGTGGGAGACTCGGCCCAAGCAGGGGCAGCGAGGACGCCCGTCAGGAGTCCAGCCATGGCGATTCGGAGATTGCCGCTCCGCTTTCTGGGTTCTATGAATAACTTCATGCGTTTGGTATTTAGATCTAGAAGAGTATTTAAAACTATCGACGTTGATCTTGGGGCGGTCCGACCTTGGACACAAGCTCATTTTTTTTGCTAATCGTTCGCGTGAGAACTGAAGATGCGAGGACTGTCATCGTCTATCTCGTGCGGTCCGGTTTTTCCCATGGAGCCGGATTCCTGAACGAATCAATTGACCCCCCGCGCTTCCTTTGCACTTTAGAGCTTCCCAAATGGCCTATTCTCACACCAGGCTCGCTCCTCAAACCCTCTGCCGCCGCTTCTTTCTTACGGCCATCGGCTTACTTGGTTTGATAACGATCACTCCTTTTCTTCAGCAGTCGGAGGCCCAGGTCAGCCAATATGATCTTTCCGCTCGGATTACCTTTCTCCTGTCAAAATACACGTCATGGCCCGCAAATCCCGGGAAAGACGCGGACGACGTTCTCGTCGGAGTTTATGGGAATGGAGCCAAAAACTTTGCAGCGCTGAACGGAGAAATCCTCAAAGCGCACGAAATTAAGGTCGTAGCGATCGATGCTCGGACGCCTGCCGCGGTGCTGAGCCAATGCGCGGTCATTTTCACTTCTGATGGCGCGGATCTCGATCGGACTGCGGAAGCGACCAACGGTAAACCGGTGTTCATCGTCCATTTGGGTGAAGGCAATAAAAAGGCCTGCGTGACTCTATTTCAAACGGACGGAAAACTCGCTTTTGAGGTCAATCGCGGGACGCTCCAGAAGCGAAAATTGCAGATGAGTTCACAGGCACTTAAGCTGGCCGCCAAAGTGAACAAATAGGCTCTTCTCGAATTCAATCGCGAAGCTGTTTCAACAGCTCGAGGGCTGCGGCGCGAATTTTTGATTCGGCCTCTGTTTCCAGATAAGCGGATCTCGCCGGCCAGGTTTCATAGCCGCCCAATTTGTGCTGCTCGGGAGTTGGGAGATAGCCGTGGTAGCCGTTGGCCAATTCGATCGCGAACGTGGCGGAAAACGGACTTCCAGATTTAATCGCGAGCCCGGTTTCCGCAAAAACCTCATTCGGGATCGCTGTCACTGCGAGTTCACCGATCCGAAACGCCTGGATTCGAACCTCAGCCGTTTTCGGAAAATCGGCCAACGCTACAGCTTCTCTCGCATAAACTTGTGGCCGCGTTAGACGTAATTTCGCATTCGGTGGCGCCGCCGTCTCGCGCGCCCAGGCGAGTCGATCGGCGTCCGGTTTGCGAACCTCCAACTCGAGAACCGTCTCCACCGCGCCAAGCCTGACTTCGCGACTGTGCTCGATCGATTCGTAGACCCGTTTCGCCTCGTCCGCCAAATGGCCCGCGATGAGCTCAATTCGTTCGTAGGGCTCGGATTTCTGCCGTGGTTGCGTCAGATCATTTGCGTTAACGTCTCCGCTCGTCCCATTGCTCATGATTCCGACAAAAGTATCCTCGGCACCCAGCAGCTGCTGGATTCGAACCGCGAACGCTCCGAAATAATCCGCGCTGATCTGACCGCGTCCCGTCCCGCCGACGTAGTGAAGCCCGTAGTTCGCCAGCAAGGCGAGCGGCTCACCTTTCGCGTTACGAACCGAGCAGATGAAGACCTCAGGATCCACCGGTCCGGCGGGCTTGATCAAACCCGTTCTGCCCGGATTCATCCGAACTCGCTCGCCAGTTTCGCCGAACGGATTCGGCTGCTTTTCGGCCCCTTCAACCAGCCAACGCCGACAGTGGACGTAACGCGCTTCCTCTCCGCTTCCCCAGCCAATCTCGGCCGGCTCAAGCCGCTCGACAGCCGATCGGACGCCGCTCGCAATCGAAACAGCCAGCGAATCCAGGTAGTCGCGATGCGATTGATCATCCACCAATCCAACAACCGCGCGCGGCGTGCTGTGCGAGTGCGTCGCCGCGATGATCACGTTCGAACCCGGAATCCCGGTCTGTTCTTCGATCAACCGCTTCGCCTCATCGATGATCGAACCCGAAATCATCGTGTTGTCGACGATCGCGAACGCCAGTTTCGCCTCGCCATCGTCCAGCACGAGGCAACGGGCGTAGAGCCGATCGTGGATTTTCGTCGCCGGACCGTTCTGGGAGATCGTGCCGTCGAGCAGAACTCCCAGCTCCGGCGTTATGTCAGCTTTCGCTGCTCCAGCGCGGAATTCAGCAGCTGCTGACGCAGTGAAAATCCCGATTAGAACGAAAAGGAAGGAAAAAGAGCGAGGGTTCACTCCACCGTCTTAACCTTTTCAATCCACGATGACAATTCTTCTACGTGGTATTCGAACTCGATCGCATCGCCCGCTTTGAGCCCTTCAATCTCAGCGAGATTTTTAACTTTGAACGGCATCGCCATCGCCCCCATGTAACCAGGAATCTCTTCGTGATCGATCACGATGGTCTGATCGCCGCTTTTGACCTTGCGGACGACACCTTTGACTTCGTAAACCGCCGCTTTCGAATCGCCGCCGGCATCCTGCTGATCATCCTCGCCGCCACAGCCTGCCAGAGTGCAAGCAAGCACGGACGCCAACAAGCTGGCGGCGAAACGGATCATCGTAGAAGCGATTGAGATCGGCCGACCAGATTAAAATCCGAGCGCAGCCTTCCGAGCTTCGGCAGTAGGCAAAGCGTCTTCGGTCTGATCGATCGCGTCAACGCCTTCGCCCTCCAGTCTGGCCGCTTCATCAGCATTAAAGGCGATCGAGGCAGCGTACTCTTCGGGAACTTCGCTCTCCTCGTAAATGGCCTCGACGGGACATTCAGGAACACAAGCGCTGCAGTCGATGCACTCATCCGGATTGATAATCAGCTGATTCTGAAGCGGATAAAAACACGCGACGGGGCAAACTTCGACGCAGTCTGTGAATCTGCAGTCCTGGCATTTTTCTGTGACAACGTAGGCCATGGTGATCGGGGTTTTAGCACGGAGTCACGAGTTGGGCAAATCAGA
>JBLHKS010000390.1:0-3626 GCA_047620505.1 Verrucomicrobiales bacterium
AAGCAGCTTCATTCAGCGCGGCGAATATTCGATGAGCGAAGCAGGAAAATGGGGGCTGATCATCGGAGGAACCTACAAGGATTTTGGCGACATCGAAGCTGCCGGATTTGGGAAGTTGCCTTTAACAAGTTATGACGAATGGGATGTCGACGCGAAATTCGAACTTTGGCTGAACGAGGACACGCGACTGACGTTTTTTCATCAGCAAGTGCACATCAACGACGCTTGGCGAGTTCACAAAACGCGCTTCGGCCGGAGCTTCGCAGGCACGACGATCGGCGATGAAAACGCGCGAATTCTGGATCAAAACCGGATACTCAGCTACGTCCAACTCGACTCAGCAGCTGCTGGGCCGTTCTACGATCATTTGACGCTTAGCCTTTCTCATCAGCAACAGGACGAGGAGCGCTTTCGCGAGCGGAAAGACCGACGAGTCGACATCCAAGGCTTCACTCTCGACAGCTACGGCGTCTGGAGTCAGTTCGATAAGGCGCTGGACTGGACTCAGCTAACATACGGCTTCAGCTACTATCAAGATCGCGTCGATTCGTTTCGAAACGACTTCAACGCTGACGGCTCTTTCAAAGGCAGCAAAATCCAGGGGCCACTCGGGGACGACGGCGTTTATCATTTGGCATCTGGCTTCTTCAACACCTCGACGCCGCTCGGCAACCGTCTAACCGCTGACATTGGCGGGCGCTACACTTTTGCGAAGGCTGACATCGGTCGCGTCGAAGATCCGCAGTCTGGAAACCAGATCGGAATCGCCGACAGCTGGGATAATTTCAGCGCAAGCGGCCGCATGACTTATCAGCTCGACGACGCCGACACCTGGCGACTTTTTGGTGGTGTCAGTCAGGCTTTCCGCGCCCCGAACTTCTCGGATCTCTCGCGGCTTGATTCAAATCGCAGCAACGAAATCGAAACCCCAACGCCGAACCTCGACCCAGAGGAATTTCTGACTTTCGAAGTCGGAATCAAAACCCAGACCGACAAAGCGACTCTCGGTTTGTCGTATTTTTACACGGAGGTCAACGACATGATTCTCCGCACGCCGACTGGCCGCCTTCTTGAGGGCTTGAGCGAAGTTTCCAAGTCGAACGTTGGCGATGGGCATGTCCAGGGAGTTGAGCTGAGCGGCTCATTCGAGCTAACGTCAAGCCTGACTGCTTTCGGCGGCTTCGCTTACCAGGACGCCAAAGTTTCCACCTTCCCAACCTCCGAACCCGTGCCGCGCGACGAAGTTCTCAGCCGCCTGATGCCGACCAACGGTCATGGCGGAATCCGCTGGGAAATCAGCGATCGCCTCTGGATCGAAGGCCTCGTCACAGCTGTCGGCCCCGGCGATCGTCTCAGCACGAGCGATCGCCGAGACACCCAGCGAATCCCGCCTGGCGGAACGCCGAGCTATTGGCTAGCGACACTACGGAGCGGCTTCGAAGTAAAGGAAGGTTTCCAGGTCACCGCCGCGCTCGAAAACATCTTCGACGAAGAATACCGCGCGCACGGTTCTGGTCAGAACGAGCCTGGCATGAACTTCGTTTTCGGTGCCGAAATCCGCTTTTGAGCCGATTGACAACTTGAGCTAGCCTGCTTTGATACCGCGTGCTTCGGGCCGCGACACGCAATTTTCTGGTTCTATCCTTGCTTCTCAGCTTGGGCGGTAGCTGGCATTTGCTCCAGGTCCTCACTTGGGCGGAAATGATCAAAGAGCGCATCCCGATCATGGGATTCAGCAATGCAATCGAATCTGTCGTTGCCGGGACTGAACCCTGCGCCCGCTGCATCGCTCTCCGCGAAACTCGACGCGATCAGGAAAAGCTTCCGATCACTCCGACCGAGTCCCAGCAAAAACTGATCCCAAGCGGCGCGGGCCGATTGACTCAGCAGCAGCTGGCACCGACCCCAGTCCGAGCTCCGGTAAGCCACGCTCTGGAAACGGTTCCAGACACGCTCAACGCGGCACCGCCTTCGCCGCCTCCTGAATTGGTCGCTTGATTCAACGTCGCCCATCATCGGCGGCATCTTTTTCAAGCTGGAATCGCGCTCACTCGAGCGGATTCGGATAATTATTATTCAACCATTCCAATTCAATGACTTTCTCTAACACACTTACAATTTTTGCCGCTCTCGCGGCCTTCACCACTACGTCGGCTCTCGCTGGCGATCCCTTCCACAGCGAAAAAGCGGTCCTCGACGAGTGCGCGCCCTACTGGGATTCACACCGCGTCGACAGCCACGCACCCATCGGCGTGATGGGCGAACACACGCACGAAGCCGGTGAAATCATGACCTCGTATCGCTACATGTTTATGAACATGGCAGGCATGCGCGACGGAACCGACAGCCTGACCTCGGAGCAGGTTTTCCAACGTGGCTTCCCGGTTTCGCCGACCAAAATGAGCATGGAAATGCACATGCTCGGCCTCATGTTCGCACCAACGGATTCGATCACGCTGATGCTCATGGCCAACCTCGTTTCGATCGAAATGGACCACGTCACCCGCCCGGGGTCCCCTCCGCGGAGGCTGCGCGGCGAGAGTTTCACCACCCGCACCGAAGACTGGGGCGACACCAAACTCGTCGCCCTCGTCAAAGTTCAAGACTGCCGACTCCAACGAATCCATCTCCACTTCGGAGTCAGCGCGCCGACTGGCGAGATCGACGCCGAAGACCCGGGTCCCCTGCCCTACCCGATGCAGACCGGTTCCGGCACGTGGGATCTCATCACCGGAGCAAGCTGGCTGCGTCAGACTTTAGACGGCAACTGGTCCTACGGCGCACAGGCGCTCGGCACGATTCGGCTCGACGACAACCATCGCGACTACTCACTCGGCGATCGCGTCGACGCCACCTTCTGGCTGACTCGCGTCCTCAGCGAACGCCTTAGCATCTCTGGTAGACTCGGCTGGACCTGGAACGACGACATCGAAGGCGCGGACCCTCGTCTCAACCAGCGGCTCGTCCCCACCGCAGTTCCCGATCACTTCGGTCGACAGCGGATTGACGCCTCGCTCGGGATCAACTGGTATGCCAAAAGCGGCCACCGTCTCGCCGTCGAAGCCGGAGTCCCGCTCTACGAAGACATCAGCGGTCCGCTTCTTGAGAACGATTACTGGATGATGATCGGATGGCAAAAGGCATGGTGATCGGAGCCAGCACCTGCTGAAAACCTTGCCTGTTAGGAATTGAAACTGCGGCCGCCGCTGAGATCAGGTTGGCGTCACTCTTCCATTTTGCCCGTTAATTCGTCGCCGTTTCAATTTCGATGATATTCTGCCAAATTGCGAACGGTGAGGCACCGGCATATCCGCTTTCCATACCATCATTGCACTCAATGATGATCCAATTTCCGACCGCAGTTTGAGCAAGATCGACAACGAGGAAGGCGCAGCCCAATGCGACGACGGCGTGTCGAGCAACCTTCAGCGCAGCCGACTTCTCTTCTTCCGTCCAATTGTAGTCGTCGGCCTCAAACCAGTAACGGCCAGAGCCAACAAGTTCTCCTCTCCACCAAAATGTTCGGAATTCGAATGAAGCTGGAATCTTTTCCTCGACCCCACCCGCGACGGGCTTGAGTTCCAAGAGCTCACGGCAAACAAAGTCCTGCCACCGCAAAATGGGAT
>JBLHKS010000391.1:0-3623 GCA_047620505.1 Verrucomicrobiales bacterium
GATGACAATTGACAATTCGGGGTGGCGTTGGCAAATCGAAACTCAACTTGAAATCGCGCGCCATCCCAGTGAGAGCGATCCGCCGAAATTCTCACGAATTTCGCTACGCCCCGATCCATTTCGCGATCATGTAGGCGGCTGGGCCTCCGAAACCAGCGAGGTAGGCGCCTGTCATGAACCAGCCGAATGACGGGACCGATTCCGGTTTCTTCCAGGCGACCAAGGGCATGACGGCTGCTCCGAAGATCGCCGAGCCAATTGCGCACCACAGCAGAAGGTTCGAAATCTGGGGACTGAGGTTGAGGAGTTCGCGGGCGAGCGTGCAGCTGATTGCGGTGAAAGCGACGAGGAATTCCAAGCCGACCAGGCTCATGACCAAGCGAACGAAACTCTGAATCCCTGTGGGCTGGAATCGAAGAACGGGCTGAGTTTCGAACGCGTGCTCGGGGGCTTCATCGCGTTGCGTGCTTTCTTTAACCAGTTTGAGAAATTCTTCTTCGGTGTCTGCCGAAAGTTTCGGCCTCTGACCGCTTTGAATCATTTTGCCGAACGATTGAAGGGTCGGAACCCCGAAATGATCTTCGGTCAGCGCAAGGGAGGCGGCGAGATCCCGATCAGTCTGGGGAGTGGTCAGGCACGAGCCACATGGAGCCCAGGCTTGGTCTTTGATTTCCCCGCATTTAAAACAGAGCGCCTTGGGCATGATTCGTCGGTATTCTGGTGAGTTGGATAGAGGCCTGCTACGCAGTTAAGGGTAGAAAGTAAAAAGTGAAAGGCCTAAGAGCCTACGCCAAGGCTTTGTTGGTGTGCGATCCGGAAATCACTCCAGAGCCCGCGACGCAGCGTTCAAGATTCGCACCAGGCGCGATTTCGACGTTCGGCCAGAGGATCGATTTGACGATTCGCGCGCCTGGGCCGACTGCGCAGCTTTCGCCGATTTGCGAGAACTCGTCGACTTCAGCGCTCGGGTCGATTTTTGCGCTCGGATGAATCCGTTGCTCGCCTGGATGGGCCAGAGCAGCGTCCAGATAAGATTCGAGATCGCCGAGATCGCGCCAGTCGCCTTCGTCGATGAGAACGCCGCCGAGACGGTCGTGCTCAGAAATCACTTTGAGCCAGGCGGGAACGACGGACTCGGGAATCGGGCGGACGAAGGGCAGGAATTCCGGGCTGACGATCGAGATGCTCGCGAATTGAAACAGCTCGTCCGCGTTGGTCCCGAACGTGTTGCGGAGATCCCGGATTTTGCCGGTTTCGCGGTCCCAGGCGACGTTGTCGAGGTGGCCGCCGGACCTGAGCACGAGCGTGACGAGGTTGTTCGATTTTCGATGCGCTTCGATCGCAGGCTGAAGCGGCAGATCGGTCAAAATATCGCCGTTGAGGACAATGCAGTCGTCGTCCTGAATCAGCTGAGCGACGTTCGCGAGTCCGCCGCCCGTATCGAGCACGTCGGGCTGCTCATCGACGAATGTGACCGGCGCGCCGTTGAAGCGTCCGTCCGGAAACGCCTCAGCGAAGCGCGATGAAAGGTGATGGGTGTTGACGATGAATTCCTCGACGCCCACTTCCAGCAGCTGCTGGAATGCGTGGGCGATCAGCGGGCGGTTTCCAACCGGGATCAGCGGTTTCGGCAGTAGGTTGGTTAACGGCCGGAGCCGCGTACCGAGTCCAGCGCCTAGAAGGAAGGCTTTCTTCACTGGTTACGCGAAGCTGGCCTTGACCTTCTCGTCCTTCAATTTGGTGATCGCCCAGATTCCAAGCGGGAGTCCCAAGATCGACACGCAGGCGGCAATCGCGCCTACCCAGGACATTCGATAGCTTTTCCCGTTCAGCATGCTGATCGCGCCGAAAAGCATCAGGAAAAACGAGAGCGCAAACACCGCGATACCTAGAATGAAGAGCAGGACATGTCCGAAGCTAGCGACGAACCCAAGTTCTCCACTTTGGACCTGCATGATCAATTTGCCGACCGTTCCAAGAATGCAGACGGAAGCCAGCACGAGGAGCAGAAGCCCTTGCCGCTCGAGGGCTCTGGGGGCTCCGGAACTGGATTTTTTCAGCTCAGCCTGGCCATTCGAAACCGCTTCGGATCGCTCCACTTTGTCTTCGATGCTGACGGCAATCGCCATCATTATGAGGAATCCTTCAATGATCCAGAAGACCGTTAGCGCGGTCATAATTCCAGCGGAAAACCCGTAGCTGTGGAGGCCGACGCCCATAGCGTTAACGCCGAACCAGGAGAACGTAACGATGCAGCCGAGCCCGAGTGTCAGGGCGTTGATCCCGGTTTCACGGACGTAGCCGCCCCAGCGCATGTGGAGAATCACGAGGGTCCAGAGAACGATCATGAGCGCGCCGTTTTCTTTCGGGTCCCAGCCCCAGAATCGGCCCCAGCTGTCGTTCGCCCAGACGCCGCCCCAGATTGTCCCGACGAGCGAGAATGTCAGCGAAAAGCAGACAACACCGAAGGTAATCCGAGTGAAGTCCTTCACGTCTTTCGAGTTCTTACCCATCCAGAATCGCATCACGATTCCGGCATGAGCCATGACCGCAGCGAGCAGACCGCCCATGTAGCCGAAGGTGATCATCTGGACGTGAATCGCGAGGTAGTAATTTGTGCGGAGCACAGCCTCGAGTTTTTCCATGCTGTCGCCCGGATTGATCTCGAGGTATTTGCCAGAGAAAAAGAGGCAGAGACCGGACAGAACGATTCCGGCTGAAATTACGATCAAACGCCGGGTCATGAGCTCGATCAGTGTCGCGGCGATGATCGCAGTGGCGGCGATGAAGATGAACGTGTCGTAGAGATTGGTTATTGGCGGGCGCAATCGGATGTAGCTGCGCAGCGTGATCGTGAAGACAAGGAATGCGAACGAAATCCCGGCGAGAGCGATCGCGATCCAACACAGAGTCCGGCTGGCTTTCGAGCCTGGCGAAAGCCAGCTGAAGGTGATCACGAGGAACGCCAGGATGATGAAAATGAACGCCCACAGCGTTGGATTGGTCTTGTTCAGCAGGACTTCGGCACTGATCGCCCGCGTCTCTCCGCGCGGTTCGGCACCTGCGTTGATCAGCTTGCTAAGATCGGTAAGCGCCGCCAGAATTTTGTCGTTGTCGGCCCCAGCAGCTGCTGAAGCGAGCGCTTCCAGTTTGACGACCCGTTCGACCGCCCAAGCCCGATCTTCGCTTTCACTTTCACTGGCGACTCCAAACTCGATCAGGCCGCCTGGCGAAATCCATTCCTCTACCTCAGTGGCTTGAGGCGGAAACAGCTGGAAAGACTTGCCAGCGTTGCTGTGAAACAAGAACAGAATTCGCGAGTAATAATTTACCATTGCGCGAGGGTTACTTGGGTCCGGCTGCTGAGTTCGCATCGACTGGAGCATCTCTTCGACCGTTGCCTGTTCGGCTAATCCGATCAATGCGCTCATCGGGCTAACTGCGGCCACCGTGATGACATCAGGCGGAAGAACGGCCTCGCCGTTGATCAAATTGCCCGCTTTGGCGTAGGACACAGTCGCGGCGAGGTAATCGTATTGATTCGCCCGCTGACCGAGGATGAGAATGAGCGCATCGAGCGCTCCAGGCGGAGCCGGAGGAACCTCGCCATTCTGTTCGGCCTG
>JBLHKS010000392.1:0-3578 GCA_047620505.1 Verrucomicrobiales bacterium
CTTCTGGTGGTAGTTTCTTCATGATTTCATCATGTCTGGTCTTTCTACAGGGGACTTGCACCCCATTTACATCTCGCCCATGCTGGGCACACACAAACGATGGGGACGGCAAACGCATCCACGTCGGCTGGACCAGGTTCGCGAGGGATAAAGGCATCGACTGCGCGAACCTCGGCGCGGAGGAATGGGTCATCCGCACGGTGGGAGATGATCTCATCCTGACCGGGGGGCGGCCACGCGGGACGATGTATGCCGTTTACGAATTCCTCGAGGATTATGTCGGCTGCCACTGGCTGGACCGTCGGACCGAGATGATTCCTGCCAGGCCGACGCTCCGGATTCCGGCGAATCTCGATGTTCGCGACAAGCCGCGCTTCTGGCAACGGCAGCTGCATTCGCCGACCGGTTCGCCGGACGACCACTGGCTCTTTCTGATTCGGAACAAGAATTTCCGATACAACTTCCGGGGACGCGCCGACGACGACTTTTTTCCGAAAGGCGCGTTCAGTCGGGTCTCCAGCTCGCGCACCGGGATTCACAGTTTCTCGACCTTCGTCAGTGGCGAGGAGTGGTTCGAGTCGCATCCGGAATATTTTTCGCTGGTGAATGGGAAACGGGTTCCGGCTCTGAACAGCTCGGGTCCCGGCCAGCTTTGCCTGACTCATCCGGATGTGTTGCAATTGACTATCGCCAAGCTGCGCGAGTTCATCGAGGCCGACCGCACCGAGTCTGATGCGGCCGGAGTCCCGCCGCCGAAGGCCTACTGGATCACCCAGAACGACGTCTACCGTGCCCACTGCGAATGCGAAACCTGTCAGGCGATCGCGAATCGCGAAGGCGGGGAGAGCGGTCCGCTCGTGGCATTCGTCAACGCAGTCGCCGAAGACATCGCGGAGGACTACCCGGACGTGCTCGTCGCCACGATCGCCTACAACCTGACATCCACACCATCGAAACACATTCGCCCGCGCGACAACGTGCTCATCGGCTGGTGCGATGTCTACAGCAAGGTCGACGGGATCCGCCCGCTCGAAGATCCCTTGAACGTCGACAACCATGGCGAGATCACAGCCTGGGGAAAGATCGCCCCGCGGCTCGCGATTGGCGACGATTACTGGACGGCGCTGAGCTTCAACAAGCATTTCCCGACGCCCTACGCGATGATCGATTGCGTGGCCAAAGACCTCCGGCTTTTCAGCGATCTTGGCGCCGAAAGTTTTTTCGCGGAGACACCGGATTACATGTGCGCGAGTCAGCAGTTCATTCCGCTCAAGTTCTGGCTCGGTTATCACCTACTGGTCGATCCACGCCAGGCTGCCGAGCCCTTGATCGAGACTTTCATGGAGGGGTACTTTGGCGACGCGAGCCACCCGATGCGCGAGTATCTACGTTACCAGCGGCAGCGGATCGACGCGGACGCCCAATTCCGAACTCTTCGCTTCGAGCCGCACAAACTCGGCTACCTCGACCTGGAATTCTTCGAGATCTCGCAGGCGCTTTTCGACGAAGCCGAAGCCGAGGCCGCCGTCGATCCGGAAAGCGCGGAAGCGAAACACATCGCGGTGGAACGCTTCACCCTCGACGGCGCTCTGCTTTTCCTCTGGGCGTGGCTGGAGAGAAAGCAGGCACTTCCCTTCGATCGCGAAGCGTTGATCAGGCGCTACGAGCGCGGGTGGAATGCACTGGTCAGTTCGCGATACTCCCGAATCTACACACAGGACAAGAATTCCTTCAACGCCGATGGCAGGATGTTGGAACGCATGCTCGGCCTTTTCCGCGATGCTCAATTGCCGGAACCATTCCGCGATCTGCCGTCGCGGGATGTGGCCGATTTCAACTGGCTGACATTCTCCCAAATCACGCCCCGCCAGATGTTTATACCCGATTCCGAAGCCGTCGGCGGAATGACCGCAACCTTCACCTCCCGCAACCGAATCCAACGCGCCGAAGAAGGCGGAACCGCTCCCGAAACCAGCGTGGCGGAGCAACATCGCAAACCGCTGGTCTTCGGAACCGGCATCGGCAAGCGGCTGGATGAAAAAGTGACGGTCGAAGTCGCGCCCGACCGGATTCCGCAGGACGGCAAGTATCATCTTTACCCCATTGGCCGCATCACGGTGGAGGGGGGCACAATGATCTGGGCGCTCGAAGGAGCACGATTGGGCGTCAACGTTGATCGCGTTTTCGATCCCGAAGCCGAAGATCCGCAAGCCAATGATTGGGACGCGTGGATTTCGCTGAAGCTGCAGGGACCGGCTTTCGTGAACGGTTCGAAGCAACCGAATGGCGCGTGGATGGATCGCGTGTTGCTGGTGCGTCCGCGGGACTAACCTGTGCAAGGCTTATCATGAAACAACCGATCCCATATTGAAGAGCGCTCCAATTTTCCATTCTATCCCCGGGCATCCTGATTGATGAACCGTTGTATTACATTTCTCTTCCTTCTGTTTCTATACCCGCCAGCGCTATGTGCGGAGTCGTATCCCGATGCGATTCTATACAAAAGACTGCCAGTTCCGGAGGCCTTTTTAATCGAGGAGAAGGGCCACGTGTTTGGCGGAGATCTTCGTATCGGCGATCTTAATGGGGACGGGCAGTGTGATTTTCTCGTATATCGCAGTAAGCACAGCGGGCCGTCGGGCCCGGCGATTGGTGGATTCAAGCCCGCGTTCCTTGGTGCCTTCGACATGGATGGCAGGATTTTATGGAGCATCGGTGATGGCGGCACTCATCCGGTAAGGCCCGGGTCGGTGGCGATTCATGATCTGGATGGTGACGGCGCGGCTGAAGTCATCTGCTTTTTCCACCAACCATCCCGGGACCAACTCGACGCCGACTGGATGACTCTGAATGATATTGTGATTCAAATCAGGGACGGGAAAACCGGCAAAGTGATTCGTCAGTCTGCGCCAAAGGAAATCACGGAACGCTCCTGCCAGCCCGCAAGACCGAAGCTTTCACGAGGTCGGCAAACCGCGAACTGGGTACATCAGCGCATTCTCGTGGCCAACTTTCGCGGCAATGAAAGACCGCAGGATTTTGTGGTGAAGCTTGGCGATACCCATGTTGCGTTCGATGATGAACTGAAGGTGCTCTGGACGTATACGACACAGTGGATCGAATACAGCAAATGTCCCGCCTACATTCCGGCAGTGGGAGACATCGACGGCGACGGGCGGGATGAGGTCAATAGCGGTTACTTCCTGCTCGATCACGACGGTAAGCCTCTGTGGGAACGCCGGCTCGGAGATAATATGGATTCCGTGGCGATCAGTGAATGGGACGGTGGTGAAATTCGCGCGGTTTGTTCCGGATTTGGACATATCATCGATGAGCGAGGTGAAGTGATATTAGCGCTGGGCCGCGACGAAGTTCCACACGGACAGGAGGTTCGGATCGCCAATTTTCGAGATGATCTCGCCGGGCAGGAAATGGTGATTCGGCACAAAGGGCACACTCCCGATGCAATCCTGGTAAGTCAACGGTGTGGAAAACTTCCCTTAGAAATTGGCGTAGATTTCGTGCAGTCTGTCTACTGCCCGGTTCCAGGGAACCTCGCGGTAAACGAAGGCGCGCAG
>JBLHKS010000393.1:0-3475 GCA_047620505.1 Verrucomicrobiales bacterium
ATCCCTGTCGCCCGCGGTCGACCGGCGCGGATTCTTCACGGGCGACAGGGATGTCGCCCCTCCTTGCCCGAGTAAGCGTCGCTCGGCGAAAAGTTTTGGCGACTTTCGCCGTGTTTCTGACGAATTTTTGTGCTTCGATTGATAAAATGAACTCGCTCTCCCGCCGCAAACTCCTCGAAACCGCCGCCTGTGGCTTCGGCAGCCTCGCATTTGCCGGGATCGCCAACGCGGCCAATCCGCTCGCCGCGAAACCGGTGATGCACCCGGCGAAAGCCAAGCGGGTGATCTTCGTTTTCATGCAGGGCGGGCCGAGTCAGGTCGATACGTTCGAGCACAAGCCGGAACTCGCCAAGTACGACGGCAAGCAGGCCGATTTCCGCAATCCACGGACGCGCAAAATCGAGTCGAAGCCCGTGATGAAGGAGCTGTGGGATTTCGAGCGTCATGGCGAATGCGGCCAGACGGTTTCGTCGCTCTTTCCAGAAATGGCGAAGCACGTCGACGATCTTTGCTTCCTCCAGGGGATGCACACGAACGGTGTCGCCCACGGACCTGCGACGCTTTTTCTCCACACCGGCGCGACGAATTTGATCCGGCCTTCGGTCGGCGCCTGGGTCAGCTACGGACTTGGGACGGACAACGAAAACCTGCCTGCGTTCGTAACCGTCAACCCGCCGGCGAACAAAGGCGGACCACGAAATTACGGAACCGCGTTCCTCCCGCCGATTCATCAGGGAACCGTGTTAGGCTCGCCTGGCGACCGCACCGCGAACCCGAGAATGCAGAATCTTGACAGCCCGCTCACGCCGGAGGCTACCCAAAAGCAATACGATTTTCTCAGCTCGCTGAACCGCACCCAGCTAGCAGCTGCTCCCGACCAAAAAGTCGAAGGCGCGATCGAATCGATGGAGTTGGCGTGGCGGATGCAGAATTACGCAGGCGGGATGGTCGATGTGGATCGCGAATCGAAGGAGACGCTCGAACTCTACGGCGTGGACGAAAAACCGACGGACAGCTTTGGTCGGCAATGCCTCGCGGCGCGCCAGCTTGCCGAATCTGGCGTTCGCTACATTCAGATCAGCCACTGCGACAACGGCGCGACGCCGGTTTGGGATCAGCACTCGAACATGCCGAAGCACGAAGAACTCGCGAAGGAAGTCGACAAGCCGATCGCCGGTTTGCTGACGGATTTGAAGCGGCGCGGATTGCTCGAAGACACGCTCATCTGGTGGGGCGGCGAGTTCGGCCGCACGCCTTATTCGCAAGGCAGCAACGGTCGCGATCACAACCCGAAAGGTTACACGAATTGGCTCGCTGGCGGCGGAGTGAAGAAGGGATTTGCTTACGGCGCGACCGATCCGCTCGGCTTCCAGGCAGTCGAGGGCAAGGTCCACATGCACGATTTGCACGCCACGATTCTGCATCTGTTAGGCATGGATCACGAGCAGATGACTTTCAGCTACGCCGGCCGCGATTTCCGCCTGACCGACGTCCACGGCCGCGTGGTTCACGAGATTATCGCTTGAGCCCGGGAATTGACGGCATCCGTGAATCGTGGGAAACTCCACCATCGACCATGGCAGACCTTCCCCAGAAGATCCTCGACAAGATGGAGGAACTCCGACAGAACCGCTTGAATCAGCGGAAGCTCACTTACGAAGAAGCGGAGGCGCAATTTCGCCGGAATCTCGAGCAGCGGCGATCCGCGAGCAATCCCTGCAGCTGGTCGAATGGGCTCGAGAATGCGGACGACTTTCTGGACCCGGAGAAACCGGTTTTGGAGAGTTTGCGGCTTCCAGCGACCGCTCCGATTCCACCGACGGCCAAGAGCATCGAATCCGCCACGATCTCGTCGCCGACCGAATCCTGAAGGTCACTTACGGCAGGCAGTTCGGGATTGCTTTCCCGATCGTCGACGGCTTTCCGCAACCTTCGCCCGGGACGCCGCTCGAGTATCTGGCTCGGTGGCGACTGTCGAACGAGCTCTTTGGCGATGACGCTAGACTTGAGCGAGTTTTGGTTTTCGACACAACCGAAGTCGCGTTGGTCGTTTCTCAGCCGATCTACCAAGGCCGCGAACTCACCGACTCGCCAGAGGACCGCGCCAAACTTGCCGGATTTATGAGTTCGTTAGGCTTCGAGCCCTTCGAGTCGGTCGGCGGCGAGGCGATGACCAACGAGTGGTTTCGCGAATTCGACACGATCGCCGTCTACGATTGCCATCCCGGCAATTTCATCGAAGCGCCAAGCGGTTTGATCGTGCCGATCGACCTCCACCCGGTCAGGCTCGGATCGTAGCGGAATTCGCCAAAATTCCGGCGGATCTGGCGCTCGATTTCAAGTTGGGTTTCGATTTGCCAACGTCACCCCGATTTGTCATCCCGAGCCTGCCGAGGGACCTCACGAGCGGGGGGTGGTGAACGTGGATCAATTGCGTCGGTCACGCCTTCAGCGCAATTCGTGGCGTTGCAGAGTGTCAGGCCGTCAAACGTCATCGCAGAGGTCCCTCGGCAGGCTCGGGATGACAGCAGCAGCTGGCGCTTGGTAGCGAAATTCGTGACAGACTCCGCAACGGACTTGGAAGTCCGTTCTCCAATCAAGTTTCGTCAGGGAAATCAATCGTGGCTTCGAGCGGAGACCGGATGTCCACATCCGCCTTCCGAGGTTCCGCAACAATCTCTGGCGAGTTCCGCTACATCCGGCTAAGCCAGAATATCTCTCACTACATGCGCTTCTTCCTCGACCCCCGTGAGCCGCTGATCGAGCCCCTGATATTTAAACGTCAGCCGATCGTGATGAATTCCTAACCGATCCAGAATCGTCGCGTTCAGATCCCGGATGTGAACCGGGTTTTCGAGAATGTTGTAGCTGTGATCGTCGGTCTTGCCGTATTCGAAACCGCGCTTCACGCCCGCGCCGGCCATCCACATCGAGAAGCAGCGGCCGTGATGATCGCGGCCGTGATTGTCTTCGGTCAGCTTACCCTGAGAGTAAATCGTTCGGCCAAATTCGCCGCCCCAGACGACGAGCGTGTCCTCGAGCATCCCGCGTTGATCGAGATCTTTGACCAGAGCAGCTGCTGGCTGGTCGATGTCCTCACACTGCTGCCGGATCTTCGACGGCAACGCGCCGTGCTGATCCCAGCCGCGATGGAAAAGCTGGATGTAACGCACGCCTTTCTCGGCCATGCGGCGGGCGAGCAGACAGTTCCGCGCGAAACTCCCGGGCGTATCTAGCTTAGGGCCGTAGAGCTCTTTGATGTGGGCCGGCTCCGAATCGATGTCCATCAACTCCGGCACCTCGGCCTGCATCCGGTAAGACATCTCGTACTGCGAGATCCGCGCCTGCGTTTCCGGATCGGCAAACTTGTCGTAAGCCTGCTCGTTGAGAGTGTTCAGCGCATCCAGCTGACTGCGGCGAGCTTCGCGGTCAAATCCGGGTGGGTTGTTCAAATACAGAACCGGCTCGCCCGCGC
>JBLHKS010000394.1:0-3434 GCA_047620505.1 Verrucomicrobiales bacterium
ATGCGGCCCCCCTTCTCAGTGGATAGAATCCCAGATTCTTCCCGCACTCCCGTTTGTCGATCTCAACTGGACGCCTCACCCGCGACTCGCCTCAATATCCATATCCTATTTTCCTTTCTAGGCTAACGATGTCGCGTAGCGCCAGTGCATCGATAGCCGGGCGTTTCAACGCCCGGACCTGGATAGTAAGACCAAAGCGTCGCGTAGCGATAGCTCAAAATTCTTGCGGTCAGTTAAGGCTCTTAACTTTCGCCATTGAACGGTCGCTACGCGACGAATCTCGTGTGCAATCACACCGGGCGTTAAAACGCCCGGCTAATCATGTAGTGTCGCTATGCGACATGCCAAGAAATGCGCCTACTTCTGGCTATCAAATCAATGTTAACACTACACCAATGGCATTCCGATGATGCATGCTTCCTATCACTTTAGGCTCGGACTGCTTGGACTGGTTCTGCTGGTAACGGCTTTGGCGCCCCCTGCGCTGTTTGCGGACGATAAAGAGACCGGTTCGGTCCCGGGAGAGCGCCCCGCCATCCGCCCGCCTTCGGCGCTCCATGGTTGGGCGGATTGGGAACGCGGCAAGAAGATCTTCGACAATATTGAAGTCCCTCCGGCACCCGTGCTTTCGCCCGAAGAAGAGCAGGCGACCTTCAAACTCGCGCCGGGCTACCGTGTCGAGTTGGTCGCCGCCGAACCGATGGTCGCCAATCCGATCTTCTTCGAGTTCGATGCGGCCGGCAGAATCTGGGCGCTGGAATACCGCGGCTACATGCGCGACCTCGAAGGCCGAGGCGAGGGCGATCCGATATGCAAGTTGGTCATTCTGGAAGATACCGACGAAGACGGCAGGGCGGACAAGCAGATCGTGTATCTCGATGGCCTCGTGATGCCGCGCAGTTTCGCGTTTGTGGAAGGCGGGGTTCTGTTGGCCGAGCCGCCAAACCTGTGGTACTGCCAGGATCTCGATGGCGACTCACGCTGCGACAAGAAAACCAAGGTCGGCAGCTATGGCGTCGCTGGGAACCCGCAACACACCGCGAACGGCTTGCGGCGCGGGATCGACAACTGGCTGCATTCCGCCGACTGGGGCAAGCGGCACCAGTTTCGCGATGGCGCGCTGATCGAGGAAGCGACGATCCACCGTGGGCAATTTGGCGTCAGCTTCGATGACCTCGGGCGCTTTTTCACCTGCCACGAGAGCAACGCCGCGACTGCTGATTTCATCCCCGCAGAATACGTGCTGCGCAATCCGAAGCTGATCTCGCTCCTGAGGAAGCGCAACGCCGACGAGTTGGGCGTTCACATTTCGATCGCCCGCAACGCCCAGGTGGTGTTCCCGATCCGGCCGACCCCGCAGATCACGCTCGGCGGCCTCGAACTGCGCGACGACGGGACACTCCGCACCTACACCATCGTCGCCGGCACCTGCGTCTACCGCGGTGACCAGTTCCCGGAAGATGCGCGCGGAAACCTCTTTGTGCCCGAGGCCGACGGGCATTTGGTCGGACGGCTCAAACTCGAAGGGTCCGGACTCACCTTCGACGCCAAGCGATTCTATCCAGACGGTCAGGAATTGATCGCTTCCAACGACGAGCGTTTCCGTCCCCTCAACGCCCGCACCGGTCCCGACGGGGCGCTCTACATCGCCGACATGTACCATGGCATCATCGAACACGCCATCTTCATGGTGCCGTGGGTGGCAGATCAGATCAAAGCGAGGAAGCTACAAGAGGGTAACGACCTCGGGCGCCTCTGGCGAATCGTCTACGAAGGCAATCCCCTCTCCCGCAAGGCGCCCCAACTTTCGGCGGCACCGGTCGAGCAACTGATAGCGGCGTTGGATCATCCGAACGGTTGGTGGCGGGACACGGCGCAGCGCCTGTTGGTGGACGGCCGCAACGTGGCGGCGATTCCGCTTTTGAAAAAATTCACCCGCGATGGCAAGACGCACCTCGGCCGCATGCACGCGCTTTGGGCGCTCGCGGGAATCGGTGCGCTTGATTGGGACACTGCGAGAGCATCCCTCACAGATCCCCACGAATATGTCCGCGCCACCGCGCTGCGTGTCATGGAGCCGCTGTTGGCACCTGAGCGTGAAGAGGACTTCCTAGATGCGCTCACCGAAATCCTGCTCGCCAACGATACGGAGATCGTTCTGCAACAGGCGCTCCTCTCGCTTGGAGAGCTGCCTTCCCTGACGGAAGATTACTTCCAAATGATGAGCGAGTTCCTGATGTCACACGCCCAACCACTGGCGACTACCGCTTCGCTCTCTTCGCTAAACGGACGCGAACTCGAGTTCCTCCAGTACATATTTGACACCGGCAAGAGGCCGCGCACGCCGACCATTCTTTCCGATCTTGCCAAGCTGGTCGTTATCGAAGGCGAACCGAAGCGTGTGGCGCAACTCCTCGAGATCGGCGAGGAAGGAGGAGCTTGGGCGAACATGATCGTCGACGCGATGATCGCCGAGCGGTCGGAGAAGAATCCCATCAAACTCGCAGAAGAGCCCAAGCTGGTGGCGCAACTCTCTAGCTCGTGCCTGAGAGAAAACGACCTTAACGGCAATTTTTGGACCTTGGACGGGACGCTTTTGCTACTTTTTCAGCCGGGCGAGGCGTGGTGTCCCTGCACTTTCAGGAGTTTTTAAATTATCCTTCCGGGAATAGGAAGTTTTTAGGATTCTGTTAGTTTCGCGACCGCGATGTCCTGCTCGATCCTCCGGGATCGCTTTTCTTTGCCTCGTGGTTTGTTGGGGCGGCGCTTTTTTGCTAGGCCGCTTTCTTCTTCGGCCTGCGCTTGCGTTCTTCTTCTTCGGCGGCTTGTGCTAGTTGCCCGGCCCCGATCTTGTGCAGGTTGTAGGCGAGGATGCCCAGCCCGACGTAACGCTCGTAGCCGGTAAGCCCTTTATCTGGACAGCGATCCAGCCCATGATGCTCAAGGCAGTTGATATCACTCTCCACGGCGCTGTGTTTGTTCTTCAGGCTCTTCCATTGCTTTGCGCTCTCGCGCTCGGTGTCAGCTTTGGTGCGGCGGCCTTTTTTAGGCATGATCACTTGATCGATGTAGAGCTCGAGCAATTCCCGATTGGCGGCGCTACTGAAGCCTTTGTCGGTGCTCAGGCTGGCGATGGATTCGTCTCCGAAGCAGTTGAGTAACCGATCTGCTACAGGCACGATCTCGGCGCTCTCGCTACCGCCATACATGACTTTGTAATCGACGATGAGTCCGTGCTGCTCGGTCGTCACGAGCAGGCGATGGCCAAATTCCACCGGCGGCATAGTCTTGCCTTTCTTGATCAGCTCGGTGTGCGGCTCGAACAGGGAGAAGATTTTTTCGTCGTGGCCGATGGCCTCTTTGCGCACCAGGCGGCGGTCGACAAGGCCGATGTGCAGGATCAGCATGTCTTGAAAATAACCGATGCGCTGCAG
>JBLHKS010000395.1:0-3372 GCA_047620505.1 Verrucomicrobiales bacterium
CGAAATAGCAGATTCGAGTCCCATCTTCGTCCAGAGTGCATGACATGGGAACTGGGAGACCTAGAAGCCTTAAAACCGTGTCATCGCCCGTGATCGATCCCGATTCGGTGACAGCTCTCCATACCTCCGGCATTTCCGCCTCGAAGTTGACGCTCGTCTGAACTTGAAGTTGAACTGGGCTGCCCATTTCGCGGTTCGTCCACCCGACGAGCGTCATCGCCGCGAGGCTGAAGGCAATCACCGAGATATTGCCGTAATTCGAAACGAATTTCTTCCCGATCAGAAAGCCTGCCAAGGCTCCGAGACCGATTCCGACCAGGAGAATAGGAAGCGCCATCACAACACATCCAATTCCTTCAAAGCCAGTGAACAGCAGGATCGCTATAGAAAGAAGGAGCGAAGTCAGGGCAGTCGTCGCGATCACCATCCGTCCCTTCGACATAATGGCGATCGAAAGCCCGGTGCAAAAGGGAACGAGCAAGAATACGCCTTCGGACAATCCGGCGTGATTCGCCATGTATCCGAAGAGGCTGAAGAAAACGGCCACGACGGACGCAAGAATCGATTGTAGCCAGATTCTTTTTTTCTCGAACTTCATTGCTGCGGCGGAACGGCGAGGCTTGGTCTGCGATGAACGAAACGACCGGGATTCTCAATCTTGCTAAGCCATGATCGCGCCCACCGTCGTCATCTCTCGCTTTTCTGGCCCGAGCCGTTCCTTCACATCCATCGCGCCGAGCATCGTGTTGTAGACATCGACGCCTTCTTTCGGAACATCGAGAATCTGGCCCGTCTTAAACCTTCCGTTCGCGCCTGTGATCGCGTGGAAAACTCCGGTCAATTCGCGCTTCACGTCGTTGTGACGGCCGTCGCCGGATTCGGTGGAGACGGTGATCATCGAGTTATCGAGAATCGTCCGGCCGTTGGCTTCGCGGCACTCCTCAGAATCCAATAGGCTCAGGAAATAGGCGACTTCGCGCATTTTCATGTGGGCGTGGGCGCGGAGATGCTCGTTAGTTTTTCCCTCATTAAATCGGTGCCACCACTCGTGGCTGCAGCCTTTGTCGCCCGAAGCGTTGAGGTGCTTGGCGTCGTCGAAAACGAAGCGAGTCTTGCCGTTATATTTGTAGTCGCCGGTGACGCGAAGTCGTTCGCCGGCGGCGAGAAAAGTGAGCGCTCCAAAGCGTGTTCGATCCATTTTGATCGCGAGCCCGAAGAGATCAGCCATCAACCGCCACTCGGTCGTGAGCCGCTCCAGAGGCATGTCGAGTCCCTGACCACCGGGGTCAGCCTGGCCGCCATGCGGGACGTCTGAACTCGGCGGGAGATTCGGCGCGTTCGGGTCTCGCTCCATCGCGTAGGCGCGTTGCTCGTACTCGCGAATCCGGTCGAGGTGCTCGGAAATCCGGGCCTTCGAAGCGTTGCCGAGCGGCGAGTTCGGGCCGGTGTAGAATTTGTATTGGTCGACGACCGAATCCAGCACACTGCGCTTGATCCGGGCTTCGCGCGCGTCGGCTCCTTCGCCTGGAATCGTGCCGAAAACGCGATCGAAAACATCGCGCGGTTTTTCCTGCATCGTGGCGGCGACCGTTCCGTCCGGATTGTAGCTGTGGACGTAGCGGCTAACGCGGCTGCGGCGAAAAAACGTGCCCCCGATCAGCGTTGGAACCATTCCGGCGGGCATTCCGTCCGGGTAGTGGGCGCGGCGAACGAGCTGATCCATCGAAGCGCCGCCTGACTTCGCTTCGCCGTTCGGAGGCGTCGCGGTGAAGGCCCCGGAAGCGCCGTCAAAGTGGGCGTTGATCCCTTTTTGATCGCAGCGCGTCTGGTCGATGTTGCGCATGATCAGAAGCTTGTCTGCGAGCGGCTTGAGCGGTTCGAGCACGTCGTCGAAGCCTTCGGTCTGAAGCGGTGCCGGGATTCCGAGCCCGAAAAAGACGTTGAAGGCGCGAACGGGAACGTCGCCCGCGCCAGCAGCTGCTGAGGCGGTGGAGACCATCATTTCTTCCAGGAAGGGGAGGCCGATTCCGATGGAACCGAGTCCTCGAAGCATCGCGCGACGGCTCAGGGGGGCGTTTTTCATGACATGGATGGGTGGCAACTTCGACCAGTTTAGCCGACCTCCGTTCGATCGGCCTTCAGAAATTGAGCGAATCGGCCTCCGGCCACGCCGAGCCCCGCGCCTTCATTCCTCAGGCCGGACTGAGTCAACAACGCGGGTAGATCGTTTCGAGAATTGATCATTGGATCGCGATTTGGTAAAATCTCGGCGAGCGGCGCGCACGTTCAACGAACTCCTCCGAAACCCGCTCCCATGAAATCAACCTACAACACCCACGTCCGTAAACTCCAATCCGTCCGCCTTCCCGGCGACGCCCCCGCGCTCAAAGCCGTCCTGCGCCAATCACTCGGCTCGCGCATCCTCGTTCGCGTCATCCAGGACGGCCACCAGTTCGACGAACTCGCCCAATCCGGTCCCGACCTCGCCGCCACTCTCATCCGCGCTGGCGTCGACATCGCCGCGCCCTTCGACGCTGAAATCCTCATTCGCGATCCGCTCACCACCGCCCTCGACTCCACCGAGCAGTTCCACGATCGGCATGACCGGAACGCCGTCCACTGGAACGGCGAACGCGGCACCGGCCATCCGCCGCCCGGCCCGCAGCCATCCCTCCGTGGTGCCCCCATGTTCCTGCGCGACAACGCCGCCGCCCTCGACCTCATCGACCTCCACCGCGGCTCCGTCTTCCTCATCCTCAACGGCCCCAGCTTCGACCTCCGCGCTCAGCAGCTGCTGGCCAATCGCCCCGGCGTCCTCACCTTCGGCGTCAACAACGGTGCCCACCGGTTCCGGCCGGACCTCTGGACCTGTGTCGACGACCCCGCCCGATTCCTCCGCTCCATCTGGGCCGACGGCCGCATCACCAAATTCGTCCCCATGGCCCACTACCAGAAACCCATCTGGGACCGCCAACGCGACGCCCCATCCGACGAGCGAGTCAAAGACTTCCCCAACGTCATCGGCTACCGCCGCAACGAAGCCTTCTGCCCCGCCCAATGGCTGATTGAGGACACCATCAACTGGGGCAATCACACCAGCCGCGGCGGCGGTCGCTCCGTCATGCTCGTCGCCCTGCGCATCGCCCATCTGCTTGGTTTCCGACGCGTCTATCTCGTCGGCTGCGACTTCCACATGAGCCCCGAGAGCCGCTACTGGTTCGACGAACAACGCAGCGCCCGCGCCATTGCCAACAACGAACACAGCTACCGCATCCTCGAAGCCCACTTCAAAGCCCTGCGCCCCGAATTCGACCGCGCCGGGTTCGAGGTCTTCAACTGCAACCCCGATAGCCGCCTCCAGGCCTTCCCCTT
>JBLHKS010000396.1:0-3344 GCA_047620505.1 Verrucomicrobiales bacterium
GATGAAGTGATCGAGTCTCAAGCCAAGTAAGAAAAGAGGATTCCAAGATTCTTCATCGACGATCTCGGGCGGGCGGCGCGGCGAAAGCGAGGATCGGCGTCAGGCAAAGACTTAGAATTGCGCGATTCATCGAACTTCGCTGTTAATGAATTTCGGATTCGCCGCAGCGGCCTCGTAGTCCTTCAGCAGCTGCTGGATCTGCCTCTCGCCGGTCGCCCACCATTTTTCCAGATCTTCGTCGCGGACTTTCGTCTTGCCATTAAGGAAATCTCGGGCTCCTAAGCTGAGTTTCGCCATGCCCGCTCGAAGTGGCTCCAAGTCTGGATCGATCCGGTTTCTGAGCCGGCCCATCCCGCCGAGAACGGAGTTCATATCGTCGAGCGTCATCGTTCGCAGCTCAACCGGATCGACCCCGATATCGAGCACCGCCCAAGCGCCGGATCTGAGAGCCGCAATCGAACCGAGTTCGCTCAGCTTCCTGGGGAGTTTGCCATCGAGCCAATCGAGCAAAATCCTCGCCGAAAGATGATTCGGCGCGCTCTCCGCCGCTTTTTGCAGCGTCTCCAGCAGCAGCGGCTCTGCTTTAATCTCGGCCGGTTTCGAGCTCCGATTGATGCTCTCCGTCGCTAACGAAAACCGCGTTAGCGCGTCGCCAACCTCGGGTTCACGATTGAGCATCGCAAGCGCACGCGCTTGATCGAAATTCTCGACCGTCACCACCTGCATTTTCGCGTACATCTCAAACCCGTTGACCACAACGTAGTCCAGCGCCTCCTGTTCGCTAGCCTTTGGAATCGCGACGATTTTTACCTTTCGCCGAAAAGCGCCGCGCAGTTTGTCGGCGATGTCGTCTACGGCGCGAACCGTACCGTCTGGATTCAAATCGCCGATCACGCAGAAATTTTCATCGATCGGTTCAGCGGTCAGGAGCGAATCGAGAACGAGCGCCGTCGCCAGCGCCATCGAAGATTCCGTGCCAGCGGGACAGCGATCGCCGATGCTGATTTCGACTCGCTGCCCGAAGGCCCAACCCTCATTGAGAGACTCGACGAAAGCGACGACGTCAGCCAGCGCAGCTTGGAGTTTCGGGTCCGAAACCTGGGTGAATCCGACACTCGCAGGTTTCGCGAAATCATCGAGTTGAACCACTTTCGCCGTTAGCGGAGTTGCCCCGCCAAGAAATCCGCGCCAGTGCATCGGAGGCACGAGCAGCGTGTTGACCTTCGCCTCTTCAAGGATGAACGAAAGCTGGTTAGCATCCGGGTTTCCGCCAACGAATCCGATTTCGTCCGCCGGCAGCTGCTGGGGCGGCGTCGGGGTTTGCGGGTAAGGTCGGTCAATCCCGCCGATCTTAATCACCTCGCCCGAATTCCGCTCAGGGAAGCCTTCGAGCCTCAATTTTCCGCGCGCATATTTATGAGGAAGATCGCAACCGGCCCCGCCCAGATCTCCGTCTTTTCGAACGATCACAATCTGACCAGTCGAGTCTCGCAAACCCATTGCCTTCCCGACGATGTTCGTCTCGATTTGAATTGGCTGCTTCGTTTTAAACTCCTTGTAGGGCCCGAAAAACTCGCAATTCTCGAAAACGCAGGCTTCCGTCGCGATCAACAAGCTTAGCGGAACCCGGCAACGAACGAATCGACAGTTTTTGATCTGATGCCACTCGTCCTGAGCCTCAACGAGCGGGTCGCCGAACTTCATTGCTGGAAAATCGACGAGGTAAAACGAGCAGCGATCCAGCTGCAAGCCCATCTGATTTTTCTCAAGCTGATGGAAGCCGATTCCGTAAATTGCGCAGTTCGTCAGGCTCCATTTTACGTAAGTTCCGCCGCCGGCCTTCTGCAGTAGCGTGTTTTCGAAAACCGAATCCTCAGCGATAACCCAGCTGTTGATATTCGGGTAAAAATCGACTTCGCGAAGCATCGCCCCCTTCATTTTCAGGGTCGCTCGGTGCGTTGCGATTTCAACATCCTCGATTACGACGCCCGGCCCTAACGTGATCACAGGAGCCAGCGTTCCATCCGGAAAAACTCGCCGGCGAACGTCGTTGTTCTGGATGTTAATCCGTTTACCAGATCCCTGGTAGACGCCGGATTCGAGAGTCGTGGTGTCGCTCCACCATGTTGTGCTCAACGGAGATTCTTCCTGCCCGAAGCAGAAAATCGGGGCGGCGAGGATTCCAGCAGCTGCCAGCGCGATTCGTTTCATCGATGCGAATGTTAGGGGATCGACTCGGCTTTGGAAAGCCTCGATTTTTCTCGGATTCGCAGCCCATAAATCAGGGCAACCGCGACTCCAAGGCATAAAATGTCGATCCAGATCCAGGTCCAATGCGGAACGAGACTGACGCCGATGACGTGATCGGAAAATGGGTAGGCCCAAGCAATTCCATTTGCGATCGCGTCGCAAAAAAGGTGGAAAGCCACAGCACAGATCAAAAGGAAGGTCGTTAGCCGCCAGGTTTCTCGAAACAGCCGCCGGGTTAGCAGAATCGCGATCGGGATCGCTGCCAGCAGAAACCAGATCGAGTGCGTCGGGCTCGAGTAGCGAGCTGCGAGCGTGAGATGCGGCCAGAGCAAATCAGGAGCCGCGCCGCTGATCGCGATGGCGCAAAAATGGCGATCGGTCAGGAGGCGCTTGCCGCGGCGGCGGAAAAAGAGCGTCTCCGCAAGCGCTGCGATGATGACCGGAGAAAAGGCGTGAGTGACGACGTTCATGAGGCTGAAGGAAGCCTGGTTGCCGGGCGCTGGAAGTTTCAATCAACCGGCAGTTCCGCGGCCAGCAGCTGCTGGCGAGCCCACTCGGCGTCGTCGTCGTTCAAACGCGGGAAGAGCTTAACTTTTGAGTAATCGAGGGTCCAGTATCGGCCGGTTTCGTAAGTGCAGTCGACGAGGCTCTGGATGTCGAGCGGCAGATCCGGATCGTCGACGCGAAGCGGGATTCGAATCACCGGCAACCGCTCGCGCAAGGAGCATTCGTAAAGTTCCTGCTGGTGGGGTGCGCAACCGCGGGTGACGCAAATGAGGTAGGGAGTGTTCTTAGGGTCGTCGACAAAATCCCGGTTCACGTTCACGGTGTGAAGGCCGCCTCGAAGCAGATCAATTTCGACGATGGAGACGCCGCCAGCCAGGTAGTCGGCGCGTTTCCGGCAATAATCGGCGGAGGGCTGACCTTCTTTATTTTTCGGGCTGAGCACCTCGACTACCGTGATCAGTTTCCCATCATGATCGAGAATCTCGATCCAGCGATGCGGAGGTTCCTCACTGAACACGATTTTCGGTTCGGCTACAGCGAGGTCGCTGTCCTGAATCGCGAAATTCGTTCTGAGCGGCGATTGCCCG
>JBLHKS010000397.1:0-3227 GCA_047620505.1 Verrucomicrobiales bacterium
CTGGAACCGGATTCGGCGAACTGGCGTCAATCACCGTTCCCTGATGCACGGCCGGCAGAAATCCAGACGAAAACGGGCCGCGCTGATTGTAAGGCAGACCCTTCGCGTCCGGTAGCGCAACGAACGTCGGCAAGTCGTCGGTCAGGTTCCCAAGCGCGTAGGAAATCCACGAACCCATGCTCGGAAATCCGGGCAGCAAAAATCCCGAATTCATCATGTAAGTTCCGGGCCCGTGCACATTCGTCTTTGAGCGCATCGCCATCAGAAACGCCATCTCGTCGACCCACTTTGCCTGATGCGGAAACACGCTGCTGACCCAGCGCCCGCTCTCGCCGTGCTGCTTGAATTCAAACGGACTTTTCATCAGCGCGCCCGGCATCGCCGTGAAGCCCTCTGGCTTTTCCTTCGGCCCTAACTTCTGTCCGTGAAGCCGTTCCAGTTCCGGCTTATAATCGAAAGTATCCATCGGGCTCGCGCCGCCCGTCATGAAGAGCTGGATGACCCGCTTCGCCTTCGGCGCGTGGTGCAAACCGCCATCCTCTCGCGCCAGCAGCTGCTGAAGCGCCAGCCCCGCAAACCCGCCGCCCGCGCCGCAGAACAGCGAGCGTCGATCGAGGTTTTGGATTGAAGGGGCGCGGTTCACGGTGAAAAAAGTTAAAGCTCGCCAGCCCGGCGAATTCAAGCTCGAAGAAGCAGAAGGTCGTAGTCAAAAATGGCCCGATCGCGAGTGGCGAAGACGAGTTGTTCTTCGATGGCCTGAGCGATCAGGAGCCGGTCAAACGGATCGCGGTGATGAAACGGGAGTCGTTGGGATGCGTCGGCGTGCTCGACAGTCACAGCGATATCCTCAAATCCATCCTCGCGAAGAATCCGGACGTAGTCGGCTGACATCATCAACTTGCCCGCAGCGATTTTCAGTCCGAGTTCCCAAACGCTTGCGGCGCTGAAAAAGACGCGATTTGCCGGATCGCGAATGGCGTCTCGGGCCTCCCTGGAGAGTCGGCCCGGATCATCCAGCCACCAGACGATAACGTGAGAATCGACAAGCAGATTCACGACTTGGCGGGTTTCTCAGCGACTCGCAGCGATGAAATCGGCTCGGCATCTGGATAGAGCGGCGCGGCGATGCTTTCCGCCAACGGATCGAAGTCCCAGCAATCGTCGGTTACCTGAATTTGCCCGGCAAGCTGTCCGCCTTTGCGCGGGGTGAGCACGGTTTCGTAAGGGATCAGCTTCACCATCGGTTTGCCGGCCTTGCCAACGATGATTTCTTTGCCCGCCGCCGCTTCCTCGACCAGCCGTGAGAGGTGAGTTTTGGCTTCGTGCAAATTGATGATTTTTGCGGTTTTCATGAATGGACTAAGTTTGGTTTAGTCCGCTCAGTTTGCAACCGATTTTTCCCTGCTTTCAATCCACGAAGAGAAATTCGCTGCTGTTGAACAAAACCCGGCAGAACGCCGGCATCCCGCGTTTTTCGAAGAATGCCTCAAACTCCGCGATTTCTGCCTCAGTCGCTTGCCGTTGAAAGGCCAATTCGACCGCACGCCGCACCCCGCCGCCTTCGCGCTCTAACCGAGCCGCAAACCACTCGCTGGCGTGAAGCACAAAATCGTTGTTGTAGAGGACTAACGACTGCAACGACGACACCGAATTGTCTCGTTTTGGCGTCAGCAACGCCAAGTCCGGAAAGTCCATCGCTTCCATGAATGGATCGGGAATCCCGCGCCAGACGACGCGATAAATACTGCGGCGGGCGGCTTCCGGGCTGTTCCAGTCGAACGCGGCGTAGTCTAGTTTCGGCGTCGACTGCTGGCCTTTGCTCTTGGTGAATTGCTCGATTCCTGGACCGCCAATCGTGAGATCCAGCTTTTCGGTTACCTGAAGCACGGCATCGCGAAACATCCCAGCGTCGAGCCGCATTCTCTGGTGCCCGCTGCGCTGCTTCCACGTTTTGCTCGTTAAAATCAGGTGATGCAGTTTTTTGAGCGAACCGCCCGCGTCGTCGCGAAACCAGACCGCCAGCCAATCCAGCAGCTGCTGGTTCGTCGGCTCGCCGCCCATCCGACCAAAATCGTTTGGAGTGTCGCAAATCCCGCGGCCGAAGTGGCAATGCCAGACTCGATTGACGACGCTACGCCAGGTTAGCGGATTTTCGGGCGCGGCGATCCACTTAGCGAGCGCTACCCGGCGATTGGCCTCAATGTCAGGATTCGTCAGCTCGAATGGAATCCCAAGCTCCGCCAACGCGCCGGGTCCAACTTCGCGGACAGGCTGCTCGATGTCGCCGCGGCGAAGCAGGTGGACGACTTTGGGCTTCATCGGTTGGGGAAGTTTTTTGGCGTGCGACCACGATGGGGAAACGCCATAGACAACTTCTCGGGCAGGCAGGTTCGCGAGCGCTTTCGAAGCCCAACTCTCAAGCGCAACGGCCGCGATCGCCGCTTGATCTGCTTCGGTTCGCTCGTTAGTCTCCTTCTTCAGGCCTGCGACCGCTTCGGCCGGAAAAACGCGCACAACGCCGCCCTCCGCATCGGTGACCGACAAGCGAAATCGCCCGATGTAATGCTTCGGGGGATACAACTGCTTCAGGGTCACGGCCAGCATGCCGCCAGCCGAAACGTTGACGGGCTCGGCGAGTTCAAACACAATGTGGTGCGACTCGTTGACCTTCGGGAAGATCGCCCAACCGGATTTGAGGTCGCCGTCGATCGCGTGCGCCGACGTCCAGCCGGGCTGATCGTAGTCCGCGGAAGCTTGCGCGATTTTCAACGGCACCGGCTTATCTCCTCCGGCAGGAAACCACTTCAGCTCAATCTCGGACAAGTGAAGATTGCCGTTCTCTACCCGGCCCGGCCCGCCCATCGGAAGCCGCTCGTCTTTGAGCGTTTCCAGCCGGACGGCCGTGAGGCGCTTGAGTTCGACGGAGGACGTCACCGTGTAAATTTCGGTGTCCTCCATTTTGCCTTCCGCGAAGATCGACCCGTCGTCCTGCCGCGTCAGCGTGGCGCCGCCTGAGGAAAGGAAGGCATCCGGGGCCAAAATACTCCACGCCGCCGGTTCCCCGTCCAACGCCAGCTCCCAGTCGCGGACGACTTCAGCGTGTTTCGGTTGCAGCAGAATGGCGGCGTCCTGGCCAGCAGCTGCTGAGAGCAAATCCTCCAGTTCTCGCCGCCGAATCATCGCCTCCGCGCTGGTGTCGAATTCGATATCGCCTTTCCCAACTCCCG
>JBLHKS010000398.1:0-3156 GCA_047620505.1 Verrucomicrobiales bacterium
TGACGATCACGGCTACGAAGCGGTCGAAAATAAAATGCATACGCATGACTGGCATGCTACGATTTTGCATCTATTAGGGCTGGATCACGAGAAGCTGACTTTCAACTACGCCGGTCGTGATTTCCGCCTGACAGACGTCCACGGGCAGGTGGCGAAGGAGATTCTCGCCTGAGCAGTTGCTGCACGGGCGAGCCGAAACAAGTGGTCTCAATTCAAATCCGCTCGGGCCCAGGCGAGAATTCGCTCGGCGTCGCGAGCGCGTTCGGGATTTGTGCTTAGCTCACGCTCGAACCGATTCGCCCAACGGCAGGCACCACTCCGCGATCCCATTTTGAGGCGCTGGGCTACCCAACCAAGAGTGACCGTCGTGTGACGCGTCAGGAGGTTTGCGAGCAGAGCTTTGCGCCAGTCGCTCTTGGGAAGCGTCGCGAGATTTTCGGGGGTCAGCTGAAGTTTCAGAAGGCCGAATTGCAGGATTTTCCCAGCGAGCTCGTCTCCCGATTTGGATTCGCTGTTTTCAGCAGCTGCTGAGGCGGTTTCTCGAATGACGCGATTCAATTCGTCGCAAAATCCAGTCGAACCGAAGTACCAGCCGCGACGTAGCGAGCTGTGCGGCGACTGCCCGGCGACCGTGCTGACGCCGACCGTTTCCGGGGGTTCAAGTCGGCGGCGATCATGCAACCTTTCGATGAACTGATTTCGCCCGACTGCGGTGTCGGAAAAGCCGAAAGCTTTGAGCCCGTAGACGGCTTCCTGCCAGGATCGGCGCATTCCGATCGCCATGTCGAAAAAATGCGCGCTGGACCAGCGATAGAGTCGAAGATCATCGGTAGGCTGGATTAACCCGGCGCGAAAAGGCTCAAGATGGATGAAATCGAGCATGGCTCGGTAAAACGCGCCGCCCTGATCGTCAGGCTGGATTTCGACTGGCACCGAACGGTATCGATCGCCGAATACGGCTCCGGAGTGGCGATCGCGGCGAGAATTGTAGCCCATCGTGTAGCTGTTTTGCAGCCAAGTCATTCCGCTGACGAGATTCGGCTTCGGCGTCTGGACGAGGAGCCGATAACCATTCGGGATCAGACAGTAGCCGTGAATTTTCCAGCCGGTTTTCTTGGATGACTCGGCGAGGAAATTGAGAAACGACGCGTAGTCGGCGTCATTTTGAAATGCGTTCTGATCGTGAGCGCCGCTCGCGTAAACGTGGTAAAACGCGCCGGGATACTCGATTCGGGGAGGGCGAGCCATTTTGAGGTTAACAGATAGCAGCAACCGGGCGCGCGTGCCAGCGTTCGCTGCTGTAGGACTGTCTTTTGCTGCCGTTCGCGTGTTGGCAGGCGCATCCCGACAAGGCGGCGCTTAAAACGGGCTCATCACCCGGAAAATCGGGCAAAAACTGATCGATTGGCTCGAGCTAGTCGGAGCCTTTGATGAGGTACGAGAAGCAGAGCACTCCTAAAAGAAGAAAGCCGATGGCAACTGCGAGTCCTGTAACGATCGGGATCATGGCGCGGAGTTATAGCTGTGAATGAGGCGGGCGCCAGGGATTTTTTGCTCTGACGCCCGCCGATTCGGAAGAATTTTTTATTCGCCGGCCATCGCGCGAGCGACGTCGCAGAGAAACGCGCAAGTCCAGTAAATCTGAAGAGCCTGGAGCTTGTCTTCGTTGTCTCCTTCGCGCAGCGCGGTCGCAAGTTGGAAGTTCAGCTTCACGCTGTCGGGGATGAAACCGAACGCCTTGTCAATCTTGCCGGCCTCTTCGAGCGCGCGTTCTTTTGCCCGGTCGAGCATCACGCCGACGGCCCGTTGGTTCCCAAGAATCATCGAGCCGTCTTCTTGAGGCTGAGGACTGAGGCTGTACCATTTATTGACGAGTGAGGCTCCGTTGAGGTAGGCCGAAGCGCCGGCACCGAGTTTGAAGTAGGCGTTCTCCATGGCGTCTGGCGTCTGGTAAAACCGGTCCGCAATCTCGGAAAAAGTCGCGATCATTTTCGTTGGCCGATACGTGCCCTCGATGAAGCTGAGCTGGTCCTCGAACTGGGCTACGGTGACGCCCATCTGCTCCGCCTGCGGCTCCGTGATGACGGCGTCGAAATAGGCGACGCACGAGCTTCCAGCCGAAGCGTAGGCGCGGGCGAGAGACTCATATTGTTTTGCCGTGACCTGCACTTCCGGGCCCTGATTTGAAGCGAGCGAAACCCAGTCTTCGGCAAAATCGACCAGCGTGCCGGAAATCTCATAATAGAGGTTCGCCATCAGATATTTCATCAGCAGCTGCTGAGTCGCGACCTCCGGTCCGGCCTCCTGGCTGAACTTTTCGAAGTTTTCAACGATCCCAGCAAATTGACCGTGCTCTTCAAGCGCAATATGAAAATACGCGTAAGCCTGGGCGAAGGTGCTCATGTTGTTAAGCGCGTCGACCCGTCCGCCGAGCGTTTTGTTCATCAGCGTTGAGCGAGCTTGAAGCTGGAAGGCACCAAGTCGGTTGTCATTTCGAGCTTGGATCACGTCCAGGTGATTGACAAGCACCTGCAAGTCTTCACCGACCGCGCTCAGAGAATTGATCGTGGTTTCGATCGCACGCGTCATCGCGTCGGCGGTCAGATATTTGTAGTAGGCGGCAACTGGCATTCCGCTTTGTTCGAAACGGCTGGCTTCGTCGTAATCGTCGCTGATTCCCTTAAGCATCGCTCCAAATGTCTCGGCCACACCTTCGTCTGCCTGCGCCAGCTGCATGATCGGCACGAATCGGGCCTCAAGCTCGCCCTTGGTCTTCATGGACCAACCCTGAACTTTGGTTCTCAAGCTGGCTGGGATATCGAGATCACCTTCGAACGATTTTTCGGGACGAGGCAGGCGTTTCCCAGTCATGAATTCGTAAGCCTCGTAGACGTCGCGGATTTCACGGGCTTCCATCCCCATGCTGTCGGCCTTGGCGATCATGTCGACCATCTCCTTCGTGTTGCCGTCCATCGATGATCGGCCACCGATCGGAAATCCAAACCGCGTCTTTCCTTTCGCCTGTGCGCCTTCGATTTTTTGCGGAATCCCGCCAACTGGACCAGCGGTGCCGTCCGGATTGATCGTGCCGGTCATCGTGGTGTTTTCCAGCATCGCGTCACCGCGCATCGCCGCGAGCATGGCGACGGTGGTCAG
>JBLHKS010000399.1:0-3151 GCA_047620505.1 Verrucomicrobiales bacterium
GTCCTTTGCCAACTACCGCATTCGAATCATGTTTTTCTGCGCAAAGTTAGATCTCTTTCCGTTAGATAGTTGCCACGAAAATCCCTGAAGAGCCCTTTATTTGGCCAGGGAGCCCCGGCATCGATCCAGTCAGCTAGATATTTAATCTGCTTTTCCGAAAGTCGGTCGTTTTCTTTCGGCGGCATCTCGAAGTCCGGATCAGCCCACTTAACGGCGGCCATGATGAAACTTTTCTCCGCTGAACCCGGCACCAGTGTGTCTGAAAATTCCTTGCCGCCTTTGAGAAGTGCGTCTCGCGAGGTCATGTCGAAACCACCTTTAACTTCCTGAGAAGGGTCGTGGCAGCCGAAGCACTTTTCGGATAGAAGGGGAAGAATTTTGAGGGTAAACAGCTTCTCGGATTCCTGGGCGATGGAGGCACTCAGGAAAGCGGAGAGGGTGAAAAATGTCAGGATAAGGGGCTTCATCGGTTGGTCGAGCGCATATGCCGTTCTATCCGAAATGGATAACAACAAAAAATGAAAAAAGCGCCGTGTCCTTCGATTGGACAAGCGCTCGTTTCAAAAAAAGCTACCGAGTTTCAGCCGACTGGCTGACTCTCAATCGTACTTCAGCGCCCACTCGATCAGGACTTTCGAGTCCTTCCAAACCCACGAATCCGTGCTGCCTAACACAACTACGATTCGATGTTTTCCGTCCTTTTGCCCGCTGGAGGCCAGACCTACCTTTGCTTCAGTTGATTTGCCGTGTTTGAAGCCGTTGCAGTAGCTTTCTTCGAGCATCAGCTTGTTGGTGTTCGTGGCTGTTTTTGAGCCTAGCTCGACACTTTTCAGGTTGGCGCACTCCCGAAGAAAGTCGTTAAAATAGCACTCCCAAGCAAGCAGCGCGACATCGCGAGCAGTCGAGCGTTGACCGTCTGCGTCGTCGCCCCAAGGCTGTACGAAATGTGTGTTGACGAGGCCTAACTCTGCTCCGCGAGCGTTCATCGCTTTGACGAAGTCTTCGACCGAACCGGCGTTGTCGATGGCGAGCGCATGCGCGATATCGTTCGCAGGCTGAAGCATCAACGCTTTGAGCAGCTGCTCACGGGTGTAGCTGGCTCCAGCGACTAAGCCGAGCTTCGAGCCGGAGACCGCGAGATCGGCTTCGGTGATCGTTACGTTCTTTTCGAGTTCGCCGGAATCTGCAACGATCAGCGCAGTCATGAGGTCTTGAAGATTGCTGACCGGGCGCTGGGTGTAGGCGTTCTTTTCATGGACGATCCGGCCGTTGCCAGCGTCGATCACAATCGCATGGCCGCCGACGATCGACGGAGCGTTCGGACCTTTCCACGGCTTCAGGTCATCGGAGTTCGGGACCATGTCGCTTGGAGCCGGGTTCGATGGGGGAGGGGCCGTCACGGCTGCTGCGATTTGCGCGCGCTCACGCAGGGCCTTTTCACGATCAGCAAGGGCACTGGAGCGGGCGTTGAGGACGGTTTGGCGGACTTGAAGCGAGCGCTCCTGCTCTTTTAACGCGGATTCGCGATCGGCCAGGGCGTCGACGCGCGCGGTGAGCGAAAGCGCGGTCGCGTTGAGCGCGGATTCCCAGTTTTTGAGCTGCTTGCGCCGCTTGTTGATCGGGTCGTCTGGATCGTCGAGATCGACAGCGGGTTCTGGCTCCGGTTCGGGCTCGGGTTCAGGTTCAGGCTCAGCAGTTGCTGGTTTTTCTGGACGGACAAGGGCTTTGATGCCGCCTTCCTGAACGTCCTGATCTTGAGCGAAGATCGGCGCAGCGATTCCTAGAATCGTGAGAAGACAGCAAAAATTCGTGATGCGTTTCATCGGTAAATTCAGTTGTAGCTCAGCGCCCACTCCATCAGCGCTTTGGAATCTGGCCAAACGTAGCTGCCCGTGCTTTTCAGGACGACGACGATTCGATGTCTGCCATCGCGCTCGGCGCTGGTAATGAGGCAGTTGCCGCTGGCGATGGTGTAGCCGGTTTTCATGCCGTTGACGCCATCGACTTTGTAGCGGTTGTCGTTGAGGAGCTTGTTGGTGTTTTTCGCGTATCGCGTTTCGCCGCCGTCGAGCTTCAGCGACCAGTTGCTCGTTTTGATGCAATCGCGAATGAACGGCTGGTGGTAGCATTCCCAAGCGACCAACGCCATGTCCCTGGCGGTCGAGTATTGCCCGGAAATCGGCAATCCGTTGGCATTTCGAAAAACAGAATCGGTGCAGCCGAGCTCGCGAGCCCGTTCGGTCATGCGCTTGCAGAATTCTTCGACCCCGTCGGAGTGATCGCGCGCCAGAGCTTTGGCGACGTCGTTTCCAGATCGGACCAGGAGCCATTTAACGAGATCAGCACGGCTGTAGTCTTCTCCTTCCTTAAAACCGAGAATCGAGGGCTCAACCTGCGTATCGGATTTCAGGATCACAATTTGTTTATCGAGTTCGCCGCGTTCGACGAGGAGTAACGCGGTTAGCAGCTTCTGGGTGCTGGCGACTGGAGTTCGCGAACGTGCGCTTTTTTCATGCAGAATTCGACCGTTGGCTGCGTCGATCACGATCGCATATTTTCCGTAAATCGAGGGAGCGGCCGGGCCTTTCCATCGCGTAACTTTCGGCAGAGTCTCTTTCGTCCGAATCAGCTCTTCACGAGCCGCGACTGCGACTTCTTCTTTGCTCAGAGACGTCTCTTTGGCGGCGAGTTCGGCTTCGAGCAGGGCGATTTGCTTTTCACGCTCGGCAACCGTGCCCTGGCGGTCGGCGAGTTGCTGCGAAAAGGCGTGGAGCTTCTTTTCCCAAGCCAGCAGCTGCTGCTTTTCCTCGGCGCGCGGATCGCCCGGTTTGATATCGTCTTCGGAAAGTTCATGCTTCGCGCCCGGGCGGATCAGCATGGGGATTCCATCTGGAGAGCGGTCGTCCTGAGCACTGAGAATTGCCGGAAAAGCCGGTAAAAATCCCAGAAACAAAAACAGCCAGACCGTAGTCGGCATAAATTTCATAAAAGGTTTCTACCGCGATACGGGGAGATGTAAAGCGCCTTCTACGGCTTCGCCGTCGTTCTTGGTTCTTGGTTCTTGGTTCGGAGAAAACAAAGAACAAAGAACAAGGAACGGCGGCGCAGCCGCAAACAGCGGCGAAGCCGCAAACAGCGGCGAAGCCGCTAG
>JBLHKS010000400.1:0-3118 GCA_047620505.1 Verrucomicrobiales bacterium
CAGAGTTCGAATTTCGAGCTTGAGCCGGGTCGCCTGCCTGTCAGACGCCAACCAACGCCAGCGGAGTTCTGGCAACGAGGCAAAACAATGACCAAAACCAAATATTCGATCCTGACAGGCGCGTTCACCGCGCTGGCATTTATTTCGCCAGCCAACGCGCAAAACACCGAAACCGACGCTGAAACTCCGACTCTGGAGACCTACGTCGTTACCCCGACTCGCTTTCCTGCCGAGCCAAACGAGATCGGAAACGCGATCACCGTGATTCCGGGCACCGAGCTCGAAGCGCGCCAAATAAAGCGAGTCGAGGACGCGCTGAGGCACGCGCCTGGCGTGATTTTCGCGACGACTGGCCAGAGCGGATCTGCGACGGCAGTTCAAGTCCGCGGCGTGAATTCGAATCAAACGCAGGTCGTCGTCGATGGCATTCGCGTGAACGACGCGAACATCAGCTCGCAGACTTTTCTCGGCGGCGCGCGAGCTCATCATCTTCAGCGAATCGAGGTCCTGCGCGGCCCGCAGAGCGCGCTTTACGGCGGCGAAGCGATCGGCGGCGTAATCAATATCCTCACCCCACGCGGAAGCGGCGAGCCAACGACGGCTTTCGACGTCACAGGCGGTTCATTTTCGACTCTGCAGACGAACGTGAGCAATTCCGGCGAAGACGGACCGTTAGCGTGGTCGTTTTCCGCAGGCCACGACGCGACTGAGAACGATCGCGCGAACAACGAATTCACGAACTCGTATTGGGCTGGCCGAATCGACTACGCCTTGAGCGAAAGCGCGTCTCTGGGCTTCACTTTTCGCGGCGCGGATCGAGAATACGGCTCAGCGGGCAGTATTTTCGACAACGACCCGAACAACACGGACGAAGACCTCTTTCTTCTGTTTACCACGTTCATCGACTACGAAATTTCGGACAGATTGAGCGGTCACTTCGTCGCCGGCTATTTTGATCAGCGGCTGAAATTCCTAACGCCTCCCGACACCGCGCAGAACAGCCAGATCGACAACGAAAAGTGGGTTCTGGACTCACGACACACTTATGAGTGGGACGGCGGGCACACCAGTTTGCTCGGATTCGGCTACGAAGATTCCAGCGTCAGCAACGTCGGTGGTTTTGGAAATCAGATCGATTCGGACAGCCTGTTTTCGGTCTATTCTCAGCAGCAACAGCAGCTTGCGGAGTCGCTTTCGGCCACCGGCGGTGTTCGCTGGGAAGAGTATGATTCGTTTGGCGATGCGCTGACCTGGCGCGGAGCAGCTGCTTACGAACTGGAAGCCACCGGAACGACGTTTCGGGCCAGCGTGGGATCCGGATTTCGGGCACCGTCATTCTTTGAGCTTTTTGCCTCGAGTGCGTTTTTCGCGGGGAACCCAAACCTAGATCCTGAGGAATCGCTCGGCTGGGATGTCGGCATCGAGCAGAAAATCGGCGACGTCGGGGTGATTGCGGTTACGTATTTTGAGAATGACCTGACGGATTTGATCGTGACTGATTTTTCGGGCCCGATTCTGTCCGTTGCGAACGCGGCTGAGGCGGAAACGTCCGGATTTGAGCTGGAATTCGCCGGTGAGCTTCCGAAAGGCGTTCACTACTCCCTGGCTTACACGTTTC
Organism: Verrucomicrobiales bacterium; assembly: GCA_047620505.1. GTDB lineage: Bacteria > Verrucomicrobiota > Verrucomicrobiia > Verrucomicrobiales > DEV007 > JBLHKS01. The sequence goes on from JBLHKS010000400.1 coordinate 1,619, forward strand.
TGGACGCGGACAACCTGACCACCGGGACTCGGCTGCTTCGTCGCCCTCGGCACACCGTTGCTTTCGATGTTCACACGACTTTCGGCGAAAAACTGACGATCGGAGCCGGAGCCTACTGGCTGGACGACCGCTTGGACCTCGACCCAGCTGTGTTCACGACAATCCCCGGCGATGACTACATCGTGGCTAGATTTTATGGCAATCTAAAGATCTCCGAGCGGCTCGATCTTCACGTCCGGATCGAAAATGCGTTTGACGAAGAATACGATGAGGTTGCAGGCTTCCCGGGCCGCGGATTTGGTGTCTTCGGCGGCTTTAGATATCAATTCTGACCGAATACCAGACTCGCAAACCCCATGAACCGGCCGCCTCCGGATCAAGATCCCTATTCAAATTGGGGAAATCAGCAGAACGATCCGTACGCGCCACCCCAACACCATCAGGATCACCAACAGCCGTATGCGCCTCAGCAAACGAACGGCATGGCGATTGCCTCGATGGTTTTGGGGATTGTCGGACTCCCTATCGGCTGCATCATCGTCCCGCAGATCCTGGCCGTGATTTTTGGCCACATCAGCGTCAACCAATGCAATCAGCGCCCGGAATTGGGCGGAAAAGGCATGGGCATCGCCGGCCTGGTCATGGGTTACATCGGCCTTGGCATCTGGGTAATTTATCTGCTGCTTGTTGGCAGTTTGGCGGCCTCAGGCAGCTATAATTTTTAAATCCGTTCTACGATTTATGGATTGAAATCGATCGCTCCGCCGACTGCGACGATGGCAGCTCGGCGGGTTCCGCGAAGAATCGAGCCTTTCATCGGGCCATCGCGGTCAAGCGGAAGTCGAATCAGGAGTTTCTCGCGCCCTTCGCTATCGAAAAGCTTCAGCCGCGCGCTTCCGCCTTTCGCGTCGTACTCGTAAACGATCAGCCCATCCCACGCTTTCGCCTTTTCGATCATCGCAACGATCGCCTTTGAATTTTTCGCGATGATCATCGGCTCGAAAACACCCTTCGGGCAATCGACCGAAGTCAGCTTCACCCCGGAATCCCACTCGAATTCGTACTTCTCGGCCTGTTCGAGAACGAACACGATGTCCTTCATCAAAAGCTCGTAGAGCCGCTTGGAAATCGCCGGCTCTTCGCCAGAAGTCGCGTTCGTGATGACGATTTTGTCGAGATCGCGGGCCCCGCCGTGAGCTGAGGGCAAAAAAGTAACCAGGCAGAGAAGGGAAACGAGCGAAGTAGTGAATTTCATCTTGGAAATTTGCAGCGACAAGCGGCTGGCGCAACTCCGCGTGGCACGTTTCGGTTGACCGCTTGCGAGGCCGAGGCTCTGTGTGGACACGCCCGGTAGGAAGAAATGAGCGACAGCGAAAACGGAATCGAATCGAAATTGGTCCTCAGCGAAAAGGACATCGATCACAAGATTCGACGTCTCACGTTTGAGGTGCTCGAAGGCTGCGCAACGCGCCCGAAACTGGCTTTCGTCGGCGTTCACAA
>JBLHKS010000401.1:0-3056 GCA_047620505.1 Verrucomicrobiales bacterium
CGTGTCCCGCCCACTCAGGGCCGACTTCCATACTCGACTGACAGCTAGGACACGAGAAATTCATCGCTGAGCCGACCACAGACTAACCATGATCGCAATTGGAATTCGGTCACTCCGCGGGAACGACCTCGAAACCGTCTTTCGCGTCTTTGATTTGCCAGCCAGCAGCCGTGAGCTCGTCCCGTAGCGCGTCAGCAGCTGCCCAATCTTTCGACTGCTTCGCGTCCCAGCGCTGCTGAGCTTTTTCGAGAATGTCAGCCGGCACATCGACCGATTCTTCCTCGATCAACTCAAGGCCTAACGCAGCCAGAATAAAGTGCAGAGCTCGCCAGTCTTCCTCGCCTTTCGCGGACTTGAGCGCGGTGAAAACCTGACCAAGCGCCTCGGGCGTGTTCAGATCGTCCAGCAGAGCCTGCCAAGCCGGTTCGAACACCCCGAGCTTCGGGGGATTCGCCAGCAGCTGCTCGTAGCTCGGAGGATCGCCGACGCGCATTTCCTTCTCGGCTCTCGCGATCTTCAGCAGCGCCTGATGCGCGGATTTCAGCGAATCGAAAGTCTTCGCGCCCGTTTTATCCTTCGCCACGAAATTGAGCGGCTGACGATAGTAGGCACCGATCAAAACGTAGCGAAGATCCGCTGCGGTGAAGCCCTTCTCGGCCAGATCGCTGACCGTATAAAAATCACCCTCGCTCTTGGACATTTTGCCGCCGTTCACCATCAAATGGGTAACGTGAAACCAGTGATCGCACATCTTCTCGCCCGTCGCGGCCTCGCTCTGCGCGATCTCGTTTTCGTGATGCGGAAAGCAGAGATCGACCCCACCCGAATGCAGATCGAACTTCGTTCCGAGATACTCCAAGCTCATCGCCGAGCACTCCAGATGCCAGCCCGGCCGACCCGGTCCCCACGGGCTTTCCCAGAAATTATCGCCGTCCTCATCCTTGCGGGCTTTCCAAAGCGCGAAGTCCGCCAGCGAGTCTTTTTCGTACTCGTCCGAGTCGTTAGCTGTCGCGCCGAGGACAATCTCGCGCTTGTCCAGATGCGAGAGTTTTCCGTAAGTCTCGAAGCTGCTGATTTTGAAATATACCGAGCCGTCCGCGCCCTGGTAGGCGTTTCCCTTTTCGATCAGATCCTCGATCATTTTGATCTGATGCGGAATGTGATCGACCGCGCTCGGCTCGACATGCGGCTCAAGCAGATTCAGCTTCGCGCAGTCCTCGTGAAAACGGTCCGTCCAGTACTTCGTGAACTGCACCAGCGTCTGACCGGCCGCCTGTGAATCCCGGATCGTCTTGTCGTCGAGATCGGTGATATTTCGGACGTGCTTCGTCTTCTGCCCGGAAAGCTCGACCACGCGGCGGAAGACGTCTTGAATGACGAACGTTCGGAAATTCCCGATGTGGGCGGGCCCGTAAACCGTCGGCCCGCAGCAGTAGAACCGAAACGTCTCGCCATCGGCAGGCGTGAGTTCGAGGACTTTGCGATGCAGGGTGTCGTGGACTTGCGGTCGGGTCAGGTTGCTCATGAATCGGCGCGCAGTTTAGGGGAGAAACCTCAGTCGGCAAGTTCCGGCGATGCCAACAGCAAGCGGACAACTTGCAGCCGATGCGATTCGTGATCAAGGTCGGCAAACTCGATGACTTCAACACTTTCAGCGATATCGCGCCCATGGGCGTTCCTGGCAACCCTCGTCGTTTGTGCTCTGACGACTGCGGAGTCGGCGGAACTCGCTGGCCCGATCGAGCAGCTGCTGGCGGAGCGGTGCATCGATTGTCATGATTCGGAAACGAAGAAAGGCGGCGTGGATCTTGAGGAATTGATGGCGAATTTCGATCCCAGAACCGATGTCGATCCCTGGGTGAAGGTCGAGTCGGCGATTGCGAAAGCCAAGATGCCGCCGCCGAAGAAAAAGCCGCTGGAAGCCGCGCAGGTAGCGGTTTTCGGGAATTGGTTTGAAACCGAATTCGTGACGCCAGGCGGAGTTCAGCATGCCGGCCCGAACCATCCGCGACGACTCACGCGTGAGGAGCTGCAAAACACGTTGGAGGACATTTTGCATCTCGATCTGCGCGAGACCGTGACCAACAGCCGGCTTCATGTGATTCCGGATACGGTGATCGAGAAATTCTTTGCCGCAGGCGTCTACGGGGCGTCCGGATTTTCCAACGACGCCGTTACGCTGAGCGCTGAGTCGATCGACGTCCAAACGTATGCGAGGTGTTTTTCGCTGGTGTTAGGGCGGCTGGATTCGGATGAGGAAGCGCGGAAGCGGCTGTTCGGGACGGCGACGCTGCCGGAAAAAATCCCGCTGACGGAAGCTCGCAAAATCATCGACGCGTTCGGCCGAGCTGCTTTTCGTCGACCGCTGAGCACTGAAGAGTCGGCTGCGTTCGCCGAAGTCTACCAGCAGCTTCTGGCGAAGCGGACTTCAGCCGAAGCGATCAAATCTTCGATGTTGGCTATTCTGTTATCGCCGCCGTTTTTCTATCGCTTCGAGGAGCCCGCCGAAGGTCAAACTCCCGTCGTTGGCGAGGAACTCGCGGTCAGGCTTTCTTATTTCTTGTGGTCAGCCCCGCCGGATGGAATTTTGCTGGATCTGGCGGCGAAAGGGGAGTTGCGAAACCCGGAAGTGCTACAGCAACAGGTGCGCCGGATGTTGGCCGATCCAAAACGTATAGCGCTTGCTGAGAATCTCGGCGGCGAGTGGTTCGACTACAAAAAACTGCGTCAGCAAAGCGCGATCAACAAGCGTAGCGATCAGATGGCTGGATTCTATCGAACCCAGTACGAGGAAGCGCTTTTATTTTTCGATAGTCTCATTCGATATGATCAATCGGTATTCGATCTTGTCGGCGCTGACTGGACTTTTATCAATCCTCACACTTCTCGAATCTATCGACTAGCAACCGCGGAAAAATCGTTCACCGAAGACAACGCGCTTCCGCCGATCAATCTTCACTACCGGGCGGCCGATCGGCAGATCGCTCAAGGCAATTATGAGTATAAGCATATTCCGCTAACGTTGGTAGGTTTGGGCGACGCTGATCGAGGTGGTT
>JBLHKS010000402.1:0-3042 GCA_047620505.1 Verrucomicrobiales bacterium
GGACTTTCCAATCCCAGTAACAAAGCATAGTGATGGCCGAGGCTTTTCATTCATACACTCTACTACGATGCTTTCAGCTGCCACGATATTTCCTGAAGAGCCTGAATTTGTATCCCCGTTAGGACTATCGAAGTCGATGTAGATCGCGCCACGATCGTCTTTATGGGGCTTGAAATCGTTTGGTACGAGGACGTCGATTTTGTTTTTCACTGCGCGCTTAACTCCGCGGCCGCTCTGGGATTTTCGGCTGATGCCATCGCCAGTTGCACCGAATCCGACGATGACTCCAGACTTCCCGATTCGCCGACGACCGGACAAGGTCATTCCTTGAATCGGAATCGATTCGTCCAGGGTCAGGAGACCGATGTCATACGCGGAGTTTCTTCCCTTATAAGTTGGATGCCGCTTGGCATCGATGATGGTGCGCTCGTAGTCTGGATTTCCGAGGCTCGGTCCAATGATGAAAGAATTTCCAACGGCTCCGCCTTTTATGCAATGCGCCGCCGTAATTGCCTTGTCATCGCCGATGTAGGTTGCCGTGCATTTCCCAAAATGGCCAACTGCATTAAAGTGTCGTCCCAGGTTAACGGAATTTTTCTTATTCCCGTCATCCCGAAGAAGAGTGGCGTTCACTTTGGGGGATGTGGGCACAACAAGGATTGCAAGGAATACCGCAAGCGGTCCCCGCAATGAGGATTTTGTAGTTTTCATGGTTTTGGTTCGGATAAACCGAACCACCATTGAATCGGAAAACGACGGATCTGACGAGCCGATTTATCGAAATCCTCACATGAGCTGAAGTGCTGGCGCTATTTAATGGTGATCTGGTAGACCTCAGGGCCTTCCCTATCGGTCTCAGCAGAGATTCTGCCCAAGCCCTTCGCCGGAAACGAGATCTCCCCAATCGCAGCCGAATTCACCCCGCGCGGAATGCTCACTTTCTGCTCCCAGGTTGAATCGCCGATGGTCGCGGTCAGCCGCACGGTCGTCGCTTCCGCTGTCTCGGCATTCAATCGCACATGAATTGTGTAGGCTCCTTCGCGGACGATCTCCACCGGCCAGAAACCGGGCGTCCACCAACCCTTTTCGTCATTCGATTCGGTGCGCTTGTCCTGTGGAGTCAACACGACGGTCCGCTGCTTTTCGGATCCGATCACGATCGGCGGCATGCCGAAATTCGGGTCGCGAGTCTGACTAACATCATCAAACCACGCGTCGTAAGCAGCCTTCAGATTCGCCACAACCTCCGGATGCTGATCCGCTACGTTCGCCTTCTCGCCGATATCGGTTTGAAGATCGTAGAGCTCGAATTTCGGCTCGCCCTGAAGCTGGTGTTTGCCCGCGTTGCTACGATTCAAGAGCTTCCAGTGTCCTTGTGGATCGATCGCCGCAAAACTATGATAACGCTGAGGAACATTGCCGCGATGCCACTGTAAAAACAGATGCCGGTCGGCCCAGCCTTGCGGCTTGATCATGTCTTTTTCCGAGATCAACGGACGAACGCTGCGGCCGTCGAGTTTCAAACCATCCGGTTGTGAAACTCCGCAAAAATCTAGAATCGTCGGCATCAAATCCATGTGCGCGGTCGTGAATTGAACCTCGGATCCCGGCACAATCGATGCCGGCCACCGGAGAAAACAAACCGTGCGAATCCCTCCCTGATAAACGCTGGCCTTGGAGCCACGAAATGGCCCTGACGAACCTCCTCCTGCCGGGCCGTTGTCGGTCATGAAAATCACGATCGTATTTTCCTCGATCTTAAGATCCTTGAGCGTCGCCAGCAGCCGACCGATGTTGTCATCGACGTTTTTGACCATCGAATAAAACACTGCGCGGTTCGCGTTTTTGTCGTTAGGCAACTTCGCACGGAAATGCTCGAACAGCTCGCGTGTCGGCGGTTCGTCAAACGGGCCATGCGGCGCGTTCGTTGGAAGATAGAGAAAGAACGGCTCATCGGCCTTCGTCTTCTGCTCGATGAAATTCGCGGCTTCATCAAAATAGATATCCGTGCAGAAACCCTCGTAGCGCTTTGGCTCGCCGTTGTGGAAAAGAACAGGATCGTGGTAACGCTCGCCTTCTGGTGGATTCGACGGTTGCCGCAACCCGCCGCCCTGGTGCACGAGCGCTTCATCGAATCCTTGATCGATCGCGCGAGTCGGGAAATAATCGCCGAGATGCCACTTCCCGAAAATCCCGGTCGCGTAGCCCGCATCGCGCATGACCTCGGCGATTGTGGTTTCGTCAGGCTCCATGTTCGCCCGCCCGAGATACGTGTCGATCGCGCGCGTCCGAAATCCGTATCGACCAGTCATGAGATGCGCCCGCGTTGGCGTGCAGACCGGGCTGACGTAAAACTGCTTCAACCAGGCCCCCTCCGTCGCGATCCGATCCATGTTCGGCGTCTCGACGATTTCGTTGCCAGTGATGCTTAAATCTCCATAACCTTGATCATCGGTCATGATCAGAATTACGTTAGGGCGCTCGTCAGCAGCTGCTGATGTGAGAAAAAGCGCCAAGGCCAAAAATGGGATTGGAAAACGATGCATCTTCCCTATTCTCGTTGGTAGGAGGAATCTGCAAGTTGCGAATCGATTTCGGGCCCCGCCAATAATCGGGTTTCAGGCGGTGCGGGCTTCAATTGATTTTTTTCGAAGCCCGTCCTAAGTCGGCCTCCCCGCTCCAGCTGGCCATGACTCGCTCCAATTCCATATTGCTCCTGATTGCCGTTTTTACCATTTCGTTCCACTCGTCAACGCGGGCGGAGGACGCCGCGCCGTCGCGGATGCCGAAGGCGAAGTTGGAGCCTTTTCTTCAAGAGTTTTGCGTTCGCTGTCACGGCCCCGAAAAACAGAAGGGACAGGTCCGATTCGATGAGGGCGGTTGGGAAATTTCGACGAACGACGAGGCGCAACGTTGGCAGGACGTGCTCGATCAATTGAATGGCGGAGACATGCCGCCGGAGGATGAGAAGCAGCCAGCAGCTGCTGAGTTGTCCCTGGTGCTCGATTCGCTGACTGGCTCGCTCTTGACGGCGCGAAAGCG